>DASVWR010000255.1:0-18725 GCA_036393115.1 Casimicrobiaceae bacterium | reverse complement strand
TACAAGCACGTGCCGCTGATGGAGGAGGCGAACGCGTGGCAGGCGGTGCTGAACAACACCTACGGCACGTTCGTGCTGGCGAGCGCAGCGGTCGCGGCGAAAGTGGAGAAGCTCGTGCTGGTATCGACCGACAAGGCGGTCAACCCGACGTCGGTGATGGGTGCGAGCAAGCGCGTCGCCGAGCAGGTCTGCCAGTCGCTGCAGGGGGGCGCGACGCAGTTCGTGATCGTCCGCTTCGGCAACGTGTTCGGCAGTGCGGGCAGCGTGATCCCGCGCTTCGCCGAGCAGATCTCGCGCGGCGGCCCGGTGACGGTCACGCATCCCGACATCACGCGCTTCTTCATGTCGCTCTCCGAAGCGACGCAGCTCCTCCTGCAGGCCGGGCTGCAGGGCAAGGGCGGCGAGATCCTGGCGCTCGACATGGGCGAGCCGGTGCGTATCGTCGATCTCGCGCGCGACATGATCCGCCTGTACGGCGCGGATCCCGACCGGATCGCGATCGTGTTCACCGGCCTGCGTCCGGGCGAGAAGCTCTACGAGGAGCCGCTCGCCTCCGAGGAGGCGACGAAGCCGACGACGCACCCGAAGCTGCACATCGCGCAGGCGCGCCCGGCGAACCGCGATGCGATCCGGCAGCTCGTCGCGTGGTGCGAGCGCGATCGCGTCGCCGACGACGGCGAGGTGCGCGCGCGGCTGCAGGCCTGGATCCCGGAGTACGCGCCGCCGGCGGGTGCTTCGGTCAAGCCGATTCCGGTCGAGTCCGAGGCGGAGTCGGTGACGGTGCCGCTGCGCGCACCGCGCCGGCGCTGACATCGCGCTCGCGACGGCAGCCGAACCCGAGCAGGATCGCCGAGAGTGCCCAGAACTCCTTCGCGTTGCTGCGGTAGAGGAAATCGTCGGTCTGGCTCTTGACGACGAAGCCGACGACGACGGCGAGGCCGATCAGTCCCGCAAGGGCCAGCATGTCGTCGCGCGAGCGCAGGTAACGCACGAAGCGAAGGACGAGCGCGACCAGCAATGCCGCGAAGAAGGCGAGCCCCGGCAGCCCGGTCTGCAGTCCCTGGCTCGCGAACAGGTTGTGCGCGTGGACCAGCATCGGATTGTCGAGCTCGCTCGTGAGCTGGCGGGCGAGGATCCGGCGGCCGAAGCCGTAACCGGTCCACGGCCGCTCGCCGATCCGGTGCGCAACGTCCTCCCACAGCGCAATGCGCGGATCGTTGGCAAGCGTCGCCTCGGGGCTCTCCTCGCCCTGATACGCGATCGTGGCGCGCTCGACGACCGAATCGACGAATCCCACCGCGAACGCGCCCATCAGCGCGATCAGCACCAGCGCGACCAGCACCGGACGACGCGACACGTGCCGGTGCCAGCGGAGCGCTGCGGCGGCGATCATCACGGCAAGCTCGACCGCGAGCGCAATCCACACCATCCGGTTGCCGGTGAGGCGTGCGGTGGCGAGGATGAGCGCGAGCAGCAGAGCGCCGATCGCGAGCGCGACCTTGCCGCCGCCGAAGCCCAGAGGAGGGGGCGCGACGAGGCAGACGAGAAGCGGCGCCACGAGCACCAGCCACGTCGACCATGCTCCGACGCCGTAATGGAACCGGTACGGGATCCAGGTTCCCCACGCGATCTCCATCGCGACCGCGAGTGCGGCGAGAACGCCAAGACTCGCCAGCGCGGCCGCGAAGAGCGTCCGTACCGCGGACACATCACGCGCGGCGACGTGAAAGCTCAGCATCACGAGCAGGCTGTAGGCGACCTCGGTCTCGAGCTGATCGAGCGAATAGCGCCGATCGATCGACCACACGAGCGACAGCCACGACCATGCGGCCCAGAGCGCGAGCGGGGCGAGGATCGCGGGGCCGGAGAACGGGATCGGCGTGGCGCCTGCACTTCGCGAGCGCATCAGCACCGCGAGCGCCAGGACGCCGCTGCCGGCGAAGGCGACCGAGCGGACGAACGTCCCCGTGTTGGTCGGCAGCACGAAGAGATAAACCGCCGCGAACGCGAGCAGCGCGCGCTCGATGCGCGCGCCGTCCCGGTCCGTGCGGATGCCCGCCGTCACTGCGACGGTTTCCGGCCGAGCCAGGGATTGAGCTCCGGGTCGTTGTACATCTTGAACTGGCGGTAGATGCGCCAGAACGCTCCGCCGGCCGCCGCCTGCACAAGCAGCGTGTCGAAGCATTGCGCGAGGTCGTCGCGCTGCCGGCCGAGGCGCGCGAGCCGCTCGGCGCACGAGGCGACGTGCGCGGGCGTCGCGTCGGTGCGCAGCGTCTGCAGGCGCATGTGGTGGATCTTGAGCGCGAGAATCGACAGCCGGTCGACCATCGAGCCGGCAGTCTCCGAGTTGTGCCACGCGTCCGGACGCGGCGACACGCCGGCAAGCCGCGCGAGCAGCATTTCGTCGATGCGCTCGACGGCGTCGTTGCGGAGCTGGTTGTAGCCGTCGATCGCCCGCTTGCAGGCGGCGATCGCCGCGTCGGGGACGTCGGTGCGCCGCGCCTGGTCCTCTTCGTCCCACAGGAGGTGGTTGCAGCGTTGATTGGCAGCGATGTGCTGCCACACGCCGTCGGATGCGATCTCCGGACGCGCAGCATCGTCGTGCGGCGGCGCCGTATCGGCCGCGCCGGGCGTTGTGGCGGGACCGGCAGCGACGGCGGCATCGTGGTAGGCGCGAATCGACGCGGCGCGAACATCGGCGAATGGGTCGGTCACCAACTCGAAGCCTCCAGAGTGGGATGCGGTGCCGCGGAAAGAGGCGCGAGCGACTCGATCGCGGCGAGCACGTCGGCGACGCCGATTGCCGGCATGCACAGGTGCTGCGGGCACTCGTCGGGTGTGCGCGCACAGCGGCGCACCCACGCGATCGTGCGCTTGAACAGGAGCGGCTGGTCGCGGCACGGAAACGGATCGACGGTGACGGCGCGGTATGGCGCATCGCGCCAGAATTCGCCGGCGCCGCAAAGGATCGCCGACCCCGGACCGAACAGCGCGACGGTGCGAATGCCTACGATGCGCCCGAGATGCGCGACGCCGGTGTCCGGTGCGACGAGCGCGTGCGCGCCGGCGAGGAGTCGCCAGAGCTGGGTGAGATCGAGCCGGCCCGCGCAGGACGCGAAGCGTCCGCCGCCATCGATGGCTGCGACCAGTGCTTCCTCGCCGCGGCCCGCCGACCAAACGGGCGCGATGCCGCGCGCCGCGAGGGCTTCGGCAAGCGCGGCCCAGCGCTCGCTTCCCCAGCGCTTCAACAGCGAGCTCGCGCCGACGTGCAGCACCGCGTACGGTGCGCGCGGCACGTCGAATTCCGCCGCCGGTGGCGCCGGCCACTCGGCGGTGCGATACGGCGCCGGCGCGGGTCCGCTCGCGAGCATCGCGGCCATGTCGCCCCACGCTGCCGGCCGGTTCGGGTAGTCGATCTCGACGTCGACCGGCCAGCTCTTCGTGACCGGGCGATCGCCGGCGAACGCGACGATCCAGCGCGCGCGCATCGCCGCGGCGAGCCACGCGTGCCGATTGTCGCCCGGCACGTACGCGACGTCGAACGGCGCCTCGGCGAAGAGCTGCGCGAGATCGCCGCGCGGATCGAACGGCAGCGCGCGCACCCCCCACGGCCGCGTCGCGTAGAGCGGAGCGAACGCGGGTGCCATCGTCATCGCGATCTCCGCGTGCGGATGGAGCGAGCGCAGCTTCTTCAGGAGCGGCGACAGCATCAGCGTGTCGCCGAGGAGCAGGTGGTGTGCAACGAGGATTCGCGCGGGCGATGACGGCGCCCGGCGCGGATAGCGTCGCAGTGCGAGCGCGCGCGTGACGATCCGGCTGCGGCCGGCGAAGCGGCTTCGCGCCGGCACAGTCATGGCGCAGCCTCGGTGACGGCCTCGGCGAACACCTGCTCCATCCGATCGAGCATGCCGGAAAGCGCGTAGCGCGTCGACACGAGCTCGCGCGCCCGCGCGGCGATCGCCGATGCCGCGGCGCGATCCGCGAGCACGCGGTCGATGCCGGCAGCGAGCGCCACGGGGTCCTTCGCGGCAACGACGACGGCGGTCTCGCCATCGCGCGCAATCTCCGGTATCGCGCCCACGGCGGTCGTCACGCAGGGAACGCCCGCCAGCATCGCCTGCAGGAGCGCCTGCGGGACCCCCTCGTTCGCCCACGACGGCAGCACGAAGACGTCGAATGCCGGCAGCCATCGCTCGATGTCGTTGCGCTGCCCCGCGAACAGGACCCTCCCGGAGAGACCCGCGGCGGCGACCTGCGCTTCGAGCGCAGCGCGCTGGGGGCCGTCGCCGACGACCGCGAGCCTCGCGTCGCGCTGTGCAAGCCGCGGCAGCGCGTCGATCAGATAACGATGCCCTTTCCAGCTTCGCAGCGTGGCGACGATGCCGATCCACGCTGGCGCAGGATCGAGGCCGAGCTCGGTGCGCGCTTCGGCACGCGCGCGCGGTGCGAAGCGCGCGGCGTCGATGCCGGTCGGCACCGAGACGACGTGCCGCGGATCGACGCCGTTGTCGCGAACGAGCTGGTCCCGCAAGGCGTCGCCGGTCGTCACGATGCGCGCGCTCGCGCGGCGGTATAGCCACCGCGTTGCCGGGTCGTTCGGGACCGCGATCGATACGTGCCGCGTGCGCACCAACGCCGGCGCCGGGCGCTTGCGCGCGCGCAGCCACGCGCAGGCGAGTGCCGCGAGCCACGCATCGGTCGAGCTGTGTGCGTTGACGACGTCGAAGCGGCGCAGGTCGAACTCCCGCGCGAGCGCGCAGATGCCGCCGATGCGCTTCCTGCCGATCGGCAGCTCGATGGCGGCGAGGCCGTAGCGCGGCGCTTCGCCGACGAGGCGCGCGCCGCGCGCCGCATAGATCGTGACGCGGTGGCCGCGGGCGGCGAGGCCGGCGGCCTCGGTCAGCGTGCGGATCTCCTGGCCCCCCCAGCCGAGCGAGGCTTCGGTATGCGCGATCGCGAGCGCGCGCGCGGGCGGTGCGGCCATTTCGCGCGTCAGGCGGCGAGCGACGCGGCGGTGAACTGCATCCGATGCAGCCGCGCGTAGGTTCCGCCGCGCGCGAGCAGCGCCGCGTGCGTACCTTCCTCGACGATGCGGCCGTGCTCGAGGACGACGATGCGATCGGCACGCTCGATCGTCGACAACCGGTGGGCGATGACGATCGTCGTGCGTCCCTCAATCAGCGTGTCGAGCGCCGACTGCACGAGGCGCTCCGATTCCGAGTCGAGCGACGACGTCGCCTCGTCGAGGATCAGAAGCGGTGCGTTCTTGAGAATCGCGCGCGCGATCGCGATGCGCTGCCGCTGGCCCCCCGACAGGCGCACGCCATTCTCGCCGACCTGCGTGTCGAATCCCTGCGGCGCAGCGCGAATGAACTCGAGCGCGTGGGCGGCGGCGGCGGCGCGCTCGATCGCCTCGCGCGGGGTGGTGGTGAGGGCGCCGTACGCGATGTTGGCAGCGATCGTGTCGTCGAAGAGCAGCACGTCCTGCGACACCAGCGCGATCTGCGCGCGCAGGCTCGCGAGCGTCAGCGTGGTGACGTCGTGCCCGTCGACGAAGAGCCTCCCGGCCGTCGGCTCGTAGAAGCGCGGGACGAGGCTCACGAGCGAGGTCTTGCCGCTCCCCGAGCTCCCGACCAGCGCGACTGTCTCGCCGGGGCGGATCGTCAGCGACACGTCGGAGAGCGCCTCGCGCTCGGCGCCCGGATAGCGCAGCGACACCCGCTCGAAGCGCAGCTCGCCGCGCGCGCGGTCGAGGGCGACGCTGCCTTCATCAGACTCGGTCTCGCGGTCGAGCAGGCCGAAGATGCTCTCGGCGGCCGCGAGTCCGCGCTGGAGCGCCGCGTTGACTCCGGAAAGCGATTTCAGCCGTTCGAGCAGCGTCAGGAGCGCGACGACGTACGACGCGAACGTGCCGAGGTCGAGCCTGCCGGTCTGACTCTGTCCGAGTGCGACCCAGACGATCACGCCGACGGCGACCGCCGCGAGGATCTGCGAGATCGGCGAGCTCGCCGCGCTCGACGACGACTGCTTCGTCATCGACGTGCGCAGCGCGTTGGCCGCCTTCACCGCGCGCCTGCGCTCGTAATCCTCGCCGCCGAACACGCGCACGATGCGGTGGCCGCTGATCAGCTCTTCGAGCACGTGCGTCATCGCCGCCGTCCGCGTCTGCACGTCGCGGGCGATGCGCCTCAGCCGCCGGCTGAAGTAGCGGATCACGACCGCGACGATCGGCAGCACGAAGAAGGTCATCAACGTCAGCCGCCAGTTGATGTAGAGCAGCCAGCCGAGCGAGGCGGCGATGGTGAGCGAGCTGCGGATCGCCGTCGTGATCGTCCCCGATGCGGCCGACGCGAGCTGGTGCGCATCGAAGGTGAGGCGCGACTGGACGACGCCGGCGGGCGTCACGTCGTAGTACGAGGTCGGGAGCCGGAGCAGCTTGTCGATCAGCGCGCGCCTCAAGTCGAACACGACCCGCAGGCCGGTATAGGCCATGCCGTATTCGGAGATGTACGAGCCGATGCCGCGGAAGACGAACACGCCGACGACCGCGAGGGGCAGCCACTGCGTGCGCGCGGGGTCCGGCGTCTGGAAATTCTTGACGATCGGGATGACGAGCATCGCCATGATGAGATCGCCGGCCGCCACGACGATCATCCCGATCACCGCGATGCCGAACGCCCACCAGTACGGACGCACGTATCGCAGCAGGCGCCGGTAGAGATACAGGCCCGTCATCGACCGACCATTATATCGGGTTCGCCGCGATCGAGGAGCGACGCATAGAGCGTCACGAGCTTCGCGCTCATCGCCTCGGCGGTCAGCGGCAGCACCGCGCGCCGCGCGTTCGCGCCCATCGCACTGCGGCGCGACGGGTCGAGCAGCAGCGTGAGGTTCGCGGCGAGCGCCGCTGCGTCGCCGGGAGCGCTCGCATAGCCGGCGTCGAAGTCGAGCGCGAGCTCGGCGGCTCCGGAGCGCGTGCTGGTCGCGATCGGCAGCCCCGACGCCATCGCCTCGAGGGCGGCGTTCGGGAACGGGTCGTACAGCGTCGGCAGCACGAACGCGTCGGCGGCGCCGTACCACGGCCGCGGATCGGTCACCGCGCCGGCGAAGGTCACGCGGTCGGCGATGCCGAGAGAGCCCGCGCGAGCGGCGTAGCGCGCGAGCCGGCGGTCGGAGCCGATCACGGCGAGGTGGACCGAAGGAGGCAGCATCGCGAGCGCGGCGAGTGTCGTGGCGAGCCCCTTGCGCTCGAAGCCGGATCCGACGTGAAGGAAGAGCGTCGCATCGGCCGCGATCGCGTTCGCTGCGCGCACGGTGCCGCGCTGCGACGCGAGGTCGGGCGTGAAGCGTTCGGATGCGACCGCGTTGTAGATCACATGCAGCTTCGCGTCGTCGACGCCGAAGCGCGCGCGGATGTCGTCCTTCACCATGCGTGAATTGCAGATGACGGCCTTAAGGCGCGGGCTCGCGAACAGGCTGCGCTCCATCGCTAGCCGCCAGCGGTGGTGGGGGCTCACGCGCAGCGCGACGCGACGCCAGCGCGCCAGGTGCCGCGAGCGCTCTTCGAGCCAGGTGGCGTGCACGCCGTCGCCCGCGCGAAAGATGTCGCAGCACGACAGGCGCTCGTGCGACTGGACGAGCGCGCCGCCGAGGTCGCGTACCGCGCGGCAGGCGGCGCGCGCAAAGCTCGCGTCGCGCCACAGGCCGCCGACGTGGAACGGATCGACGATGCACACGTCGAGCGGGTAGCGGTCGGGCTTCGGCCAGGCACGCGCGTAGACGGTGACCGCGACGCCGCGCTGCGCGAGCGCTTCGAGCGCCAGGTCGAGGAAGCGCTCGGCACCGCCGAAAGGCGTGTAGCGCTGACGGATGACTGCGAGTCGGAGCGTCACGCCGGCCGACGGGTGATCAGCGCAGGCCGCGCCGCGCGCTCACCGCGGGCTGCGTGCTCACGGCCGCGCCGCACGCTCACGACCGCGCCCGCGCTGCGACGCCGGCCGCGGACTCCTCGATGAGCGCGTCGAACGCGGCGACCACGGCGTCGACGTCGAGCGACGCGAGGCAGTCGGAAACCTTGCCGCCGCCGCAGCCGTCGATGCCGCACGGTCGGCACGGGTGCGTCCGCGAGGCGACGACCCGGTGCGCGACCTGCCACGGCCCCCATTCGTCCTCCCCCGACGGACCGAACAGCGCGACGACCGGCGTGCTCATCGCCGCGGCGATGTGCATCGGCGCCGAATCGACGCCGACGAAGATGCGCGCGCGCGACGCGACCACCGCGAGCTCGGGGAGCGAGAGCTGTCCGGTGAGGTCGACGATGGCGGCGCGCGCCGGCGCAGCGACACGTGCGAGGATGTCGGCGGCGAGCGCACGTTCGGTTGCATCGGGCGCACCGGTCATCACGACGCGGAGACCCCGGCCGCCGAGGTGCTCGAGCAGCGCGGCGGTCGAGGACGCGGGCCAGCACTTGAAGCGCCAGCGCGATCCCGGGTGGACGTGCACGAATCCGTCCGGCTGCGCGCCGGCCTGCGCGAGCAGTGCGTCGACGCGCGTCTGCGACGCCGCGTCGGGCCGCAGCACGAGGCGCCGCTCGGCGAGGTCGGGGTAGATGCCGATGCGCCGCAGTGCATCGAGGTTCGATTCGACGGTGTGCCGCGGAGTCGTCCGCGGCTGCCGGTAGAAGTGCGTGAAGCCCGTGCGCCACAGGCGCCGGCGCACGGCGCCCTCGTCCGCTGCGCGCTCGCGCGTGACGGCCCAGCGCGGGCGGAGCAGCGTCGCGAGCACGAGCCCGCGCGGGTGCGGCGTGAGATGTACGAGAAGATCGTAGCGGCGCACGCGCAGCGCCCGCGCGAGCCGCCACTCCGCAGCGAACAGCGCCAACGCGCCGCGGCGCTTCCATTCGCGGTCGATGACGTGCACGACGTCGATCGCAGGATGGCCAGCGAGCAGCGGCGCCGTCTCGCGATAGACGAGCGCGTCGATTGCGGCGTGCGGCGCCGCGCGCTTCAGTGCGGTGAATACCGGTGTCGCGAGCAGGACGTCGCCGTGGTGGCGCAGCTTGGTGACGAGTGCGCGGCGGATCTCGGCGGGAGGAACGGCGTCCGGCAGATAGCTCGACATGGCCGGCAACGATAGCAAATCGGCGCCGTCCGGCGCCGCTGGCGACGCGCGCCGGGTCAGCGCTCACTTCGGTTACAATTCAACGCAGGCCGCGGTCCACCTCCCCGCGGGACCCGCGTGCCATGCCCAAGGATGCGATCGGTGCCGCCGTCAAGGCGCAGATACTCGCCGAGGCGCTGCCCTACATCCGCCGCTTCCACGATCGCACGATCGTGATCAAGTACGGCGGCAACGCGATGACCGAGCCGGCGCTGAAGACCGGGTTTGCCCGCGACGTCGTCATGTTGAAGCTCGTCGGCATGAATCCGGTCATCGTCCACGGGGGCGGCCCGCAGATCGGCCAGCTTCTCGACCGGATGGGCATCAGGAGCGAGTTCAGGCAGGGCATGCGCGTCACCGACGAGAAGGTGATGAACGTCGTCGAGATGGTGCTCGGCGAGTTGAACCAGGAAATCGTCGGCCTCATCAACCAGCAGGGCGGCAAGGCGGTCGGATTGACCGGCCAGGACGGCGCGTTCATTCACGCGCGCAAGATGCTGCTGAAAGGCGACAGTGCGGACGGTCGGCCGATCGACATCGGCCTCGTCGGCGAGATCGAGCGCATCGATCCCGAGCTCATCACGCTGCTCGATTCGCGCGACTTCATTCCGGTGATCGCGCCGATCGGCGTCGGCGGGGCGGGCGAGCCCTACAACATCAACGCCGACCTCGTCGCCGGCAAGCTCGCCGAGACGCTGAAGGCGGAAAAGCTCGTGCTGATGACCAACATCACCGGGGTTCTCGATCGCGACAACCGGCTGCTGACCGGCCTCACGGCGAGCGAAATCGAGGCGCTGTTCGCCGATGGCACGATCCACGGCGGCATGCTGCCGAAGATCGGCTCGGCGCTCGAAGCGGTGAAGAACGGCGTCAAGACCTCGCACATCATCGACGGGCGCGTCGAGCACGCGCTGCTGCTCGAAGTGCTGACCAACCAGGGCGTCGGCACGATGATCCGCGCCGACGAGCCGGCCGGCCGGGCCGGCTGAGCGCGAGCGCACTGCGATGGCGACGCGACCCGGCGAGCGGAGACTGCAGATCCTTCAGACGCTGGCTTCGATGCTCGAGGCGCCGCGCGGCGAGCGCGTGACGACCGCCGCGCTCGCCGCGAAGCTCGCGGTCTCCGAGGCGGCGCTGTACCGGCATTTCGCGAGCAAGGCGCAGATGTTCGAGGGCCTGATCGAGTTCATCGAATCGACCGTGTTCTCGCTCGTCAACAAGATCCAGGCCGAGACCGAGGACGGCGTCGCGCAGGCCGAGCAGACCGTGGTGATGCTGCTGCGCTTCGCCGAGAAGAACCAGGGAATGACACGCGTATTGATCGGCGACGCGCTCGTCAACGAGGACGAACGCCTGCAGGCCCGGATCAACCAGTTCATCGAGAAGCTCGAGGCGACGCTGCGGCAATCGCTGCGCATCGCGCAGGCGGCGAATGCCTGGCACGGCGACGCCGCGGCCGACGCTGCGGTGCTGATCGCCTACGTCGTAGGGCGCTGGCAGCTGTTCGCGAAGAGCGGCTTCCGCCGCACGCCTCAGGAGGGCTGGGCGCTGCAACGGAAGTTCCTGTTCGGCTGACGCGGCGTCGCGCCGCGAGCGCGGGAACGCGCGGCGAGATTGAGCACGACCGCGAAGTCGCGTAGTGTGCCAGACGGAGGTGTATCCGATGCGCGCCCCGAGCCCGAGCCACCTGCCGTCCGTGCTGTTCGCGTTCGCGCTGGCCGCCGCGGTTCTGCCGGCCGCGGGGCAGCCGTTCGGAGACGCTCCGCCGCAGATGCCGCGCGGGCAGACGCCGATCCGTCCGGCGAAGCCCTCGCCGCCACCGGAGTCCGCGCCGTCGTCGCAGTCGGCACCCCGGTCGCAGCCAGCCTCCGGGGAAACGCTCGAGCCCGGCGTGGCGGCGGCGATCTCTGCGGCGGCGGCATCGCGGCCGTCGCGCTGGCAGGCCGGGAAGGATCGGCTGGATGCGGCGCTGCGCCTACATCTGCTCGCACCGAGCACGCCGCGCGAACACTGGCTCGCCGCCCATTTCGACGCGACCGACATCGCGGCGCGCGTCGCGAATCTCGCGGCGGCGCGGATGTCGGCGCCCGACAATCGACTCTATCTCGCTTCGCTCGCCGACGCGTGCATGCAGCCGACGCGTCCCCAAGTCGACGCCTGTGCGTCGGTCGACCGCCTCGCCGACTGGGCGACGCGCGACCGCGACAACGGAATGCCGCCGGTGCTCCTCGCGTACCGGGCGCTCGAGCGTCGCGAACCCGACACCGCCGTTGCGGACCTCGACGAGGCGGCGGCTGCGCATCGCTTCGACGACTACTGGAGCTCGGCAGAGGCCGAGTGGTGGGAGTACCTGAAGGACTATCCGTCGGATCTCGACCCCGCCGGGAGGGCCGAGGCGGCCTCGACCTGGGCGGCCGAGCGTGACCCCGAGTGGACGACGGCGCTGCGCGTGCTGTGCGTCAACCCCGGCGCGGTCAACGCCGCGATGCGCTCGGCGTGCGCGAAGCTCGGCACGGCGATGGCGGAACGTGCGGCCACCTTTGCGCTGCGCCGCGCCGGCGCGCGCGTCGCCACGGTCAATGCAGACGGCCCGCGGGCCCGCGCCGCGGCCGATGCGCTGCAGGCACGCGCACTCGCCGGCAGCGCGCGTTGTGCGGAAGCGGGGCCCGACTTCGCGTCGGAATTCGAATAGCCGGATGCCGTTGTGCGCGGGCGCTCTGTCGCCGCCTACGACCGCTGGGTCACGCTGCGCGCGAAGCTCGGCGAGGTCGCAGCGTGCGCGAAAAGCCGGGGCTGAGAGCGGTGAGCCGACGACCGGGACGTACCCGTTTCAGCAGCGATCAGCCGCGCCGGGAAGGGGCGGGGATGCTGCCTCGCGCGAGTTCGACCGCGTCACGGTGTCCCCGATCCCTCCTCCGCGGTCGGTGTAGAGCGCGACGGAGCATCCCCGACCCAAAGCCCGGTGCGGCTGACTGCCAATAAGGGTGCGTCCCGGCCTTCGGCTCGCCGCTCTCAGCCCGCGGCAACCTCGCCGCGCTCACGGCACACCGCGCACGCGGGATCGCGCGGCACGCTGAGCTCGCGCCAGTGCATCGCGAGCGCGTCGAGGACGAGCAGGCGTCCGGCGAGCGAGGTTCCCGCGCCGGCGATGAGCTTCAGCGCCTCGGCGGCCTGCGTTGCGCCGACGATACCGACGACTGGAGCGAACACGCCCATCGTCGCGCAGCGGGTCTCCTCGAGCTCGTCGCCCTCGCCGAACAGGCAGTGATAGCAGGGACTCGCGGGATCGGAGAGGTCGAAGACCGCGACCTGCCCGTCGAAGCGGATCGCGGCCCCCGACACCAGCGGCTTGCCGTGCGTGACGCAGGCGCGATTGACCGCGTGCCGCGTCTCGAAATTGTCGCAGCAGTCGAGGACGACGTCGGCCGTCGCGACGAGTTGCTCGAGCTCGATCGCACCGACACGCACAGGAACGCGGGTGATCGCGACGTCGGGATTCACCGCTGCAAGCCGGGCCGCCGCGGCATCGACTTTCGCTGCGCCGACGTCGGGCGTCGCGAACAGGATCTGCCGCTGCAGATTGGTGAGATCGACGCGATCGGCGTCGCACAGGGTAAGCGACCCGACCCCGGCGGCGGCAAGGAACTGGGCGGCCGGCGCGCCGAGCCCGCCGATGCCGACGATCAGGGCCCGCGCAGATCGATACTTCGCCTGCGCTTCGGTACCGAGCTCGTCGAGCAGGATGTGACGGCTGTAGCGGAGGAGCTCTCGGTCGTCCACCCAGGAATCAGCGCGGCTTCGCCGCGGCAGGCGTCGGACCGGGTTGCGGCGTCGCCGACGCAATCACCGGGACGCCCTTCAGGTAATTCATCGCCTGCTTCAGCACGAAGTCGTTCGCCGCGCCGAAATCGATGCGCTGCGGCAGCGTATCGATTCTTCCGGTGTCGGGCTGCGCCGGCGCTTCCGGCCCTTCGGATGCTCCCGGCGTCGCACTCGACGTCGATGCACTTCCCGACGTGCCTGGGACATCGAGGTGATGCACGAGGTTCGCTTCGCGGATCCGGTTGATCGAATCCTGGCCGTCGTCGACGACGATATTGGGCGTGATCCCCTTCGCCTGGATCGAGCGCCCCGACGGCGTGTAGTAGCGCGCAGTGGTGAGCTTCAGCCCGGTGTCATTGCCGAGCGGCAGGATCGTCTGCACCGAGCCCTTGCCGAACGTCTGCACGCCCATGATCGTCGCGCGCTTGTGGTCCTGCAGCGCGCCTGCGACGATCTCGGAGGCCGACGCGGTTCCGCCGTCGACGAGTGCGACGATCGGCACCGTCTTCACCCCGGCCGGCAGGTCGGCGAGATAGTCGTTGCCGCGGCGCAGGTAATCGTCGCGCGTCGCCGTGAGGCGCATATGCGCGTCGGGCGTCCGCCCTTCGGTGTAGACGACGAGCGCATCCTTCTGCAGGAAGGCCGACGCCACGGCGACCGCCTGGTTGAGCAGGCCACCCGGGTCGCTCCGCAGATCGAGCACGATCCCCTTCAGCGGTCCCTGCGCGTAGAGCGTCCTGATCGCCTTGGCCACGTCGGCACCGGTGTCTTCCTGGAACTTGCGCACGCGGATGTAGCCGAAGCCGGGCTCGAGCATCTTCGAGACCACGCTCTTGACGTTGATGACCTCGCGCACCAGCGTGAAGGTGAGCGGCGCATCGACTCCCTTGCGCAGCACGGTGAGCAGGATGCTCGTTCCGGGCTTGCCGCGCATCCGCTCGACCGCCTTGTTGAGCGGCATGCCGTTGGTGGCGGTGTTGTCGATCTTGACGATTAGGTCGCCGGCCCTGATCCCGGCGCGGAACGCCGGCGTGTCCTCGATCGGCGAGATCACGCGGATGACGCCGTTCTCGACCCCGACCTCGATGCCGAGCCCGCCGAAGTGCCCCTGGGTGTCGACCTGCAGATCCTTGAACGCCTGTGCGTCGAGGAAATCCGAGTGCGGATCGAGGTCGCGCACCATGCCGTTGATCGCGCCCTTGATCAGCTTGTCGTCCGAAACCGGGTCGACGTAGTCGCTCTTGATCTTGCCGAACACCGCCGACAGGAGCTGGACGTCCTGGTACGGGATCGGCAGCTGCGCTTCGCGCTGCGCGAACACCGAAACGTTGAGCGACAGCAGGACGCCGACCACGGCGCCGACGCCGATCCAACCCGCTTTCTTCAAACCGTCGTGCATAGGAGACCGTCTCGATGTTCGCAGCCCGGCCCGGAGGGATGCCGGCGCCGCGGAATGACGGATGGAACTGGGTGTTCGAGTATACGCCTCGCCGAACCGCGCACCGCGTCATCCCTCTCGTCGCGCTCATTGGGCCGCCGAACGGCAGCGGAGTTCCTGACGCAGATCAGAAATGCAGCAGGGAGCGGCCGGTCATCCGTGCCGGCTTCGGCAGTCCCATCATCGCGAGCAGTGTCGGGGCGATGTCCTGCAGCGAACCGCCCGGGATGCACGTCGCCGGCCGCCCGACGTAGAGGAGCGGGACGAGGTTCAAGGTGTGCGCCGTGTGCGGGCCGCCACCCACGGGGTCCTGCATCTGCTCGGCGTTGCCGTGATCGGCCGTGACCAGCACCTCGGCGCCTGCCGCGCGCGCAGCGTCGACCACTCGTCCGACGCAGGCGTCGAGCACCTCGACCGCGCGGCGGGCGGCGTCGAAATTGCCGGTGTGCCCGACCATGTCGCCGTTCGCGAAGTTGCAGACGATCGCGTCGTAGCGCCGCGCGGAGATCGCCTCGACGAGGCGGTCGGTGACCTCGGGCGCGCTCATCTCGGGCTTGAGGTCGTAGGTGGCGACCTTGGGTGACGGCACCAGCACGCGGTCCTCGCCCGGGAGCGGTGCCTCGCGCCCGCCGTTGAAGAAATAGGTCACGTGGGCGTACTTCTCGGTCTCGGCGATGCGCAGTTGCCGCAGTCCGAGGCGGGCGAGGTAGTCGCCGAATCCGTCTTCGACCACGGTCGGCGCGAACGCGACCGGCAGACTGGCGAAGTCGTCGCCGTAGCGGGTGAGGCAGACGAAGCTCGCGAGCTGCGGCACGCGGCGCCGCGCGAACCCGTCGAATGCCGGGTCGGTGAGCGCGCGTGTCAATTGGCGTGCGCGGTCGGCGCGGAAATTCATGAACACGACGGCGTCTCCGTCGGCCATGCGCACCGGCCCGCCGCCGCCGATGACGACGGTGGGCGACACGAATTCGTCGGTCTCGCCGCGAGCGTAGGCGGCAGCAAGCGCGTCGCGGGCCGTGGGCGCCTGGTTCGGAGCGTCGCCGTCGACGACGAGTGCGTAGGCCGCCGCGACGCGGTCCCAGCGCCGATCGCGGTCCATTGCGTAGTAGCGCCCGCAGACCGAGGCGATGCGCGCCCCGCGATGCGCGGCGCAGACGCGCTCCATCGCGTCGATCGACGCCGCGGCCGACTTGGGCAGCGTGTCGCGCCCGTCGAGAAACGCGTGTACGGCGATCCGCGGTGCGCCGCCCTTCGCGGCCATCTCGACCATCGCGGCGATCTGCCGCTCGTGGCTGTGCACGCCGCCGGGCGACAGCAGACCGAGCACGTGCAGCGTCTTTCCCGCGCCCGCGGCGGCGGCGACCGCTGTCGACAGCGCGGGATTGCGCTCGAACTCGTGCGTAGCGATCGCCATGTCGATGCGCGTGTAGTACTGATAGACGACCCGGCCGGCGCCGATGTTGAGGTGACCGACCTCGGAATTGCCGACCTGTCCCTCGGGGAGTCCGACGCGCTGCTCTGATGCGTCGAGCGTCGTGTGCGGGCAGCTGGCGACGAGCTCGTGCCAGCGCGGCGTTGCCGCGCGTGTCGTTGCGTTGTCGGGGGCGTCCTCGCGACACCCGACGCCATCGAGGATCACCAGCACGACGCGGCGCACCGACGGAGGTTGCTCGACCTTTGCCATCGGCGATACGTTATCATCCCGCCCCTTCCGCCCCTCGTGCCAACCTCGGCAAGTCTCGCGTGCAGCTACCGGTCGAATTCCTGCAGAAGAACTGGCCGCTCGTCCTGGTGTTCATCGTGTCGGGCGCGATGCTGCTCTGGCCGCTCGTCAAGCGCCGCTTGTCGGGCGCGAAGGAGATCGGGACCTTCGAGGCGACGCGCCTGATGAACAGCGAGAATCCGCTGGTGCTCGACGTGCGCGAGACGCAGGAGTACGAAGGCGGCCACCTTCCCGACGCGGTTCACATTCCGCTCTCGCAGCTCGCCTCGCGCGGCCCCGACCTCGCGAAGCACGCGGGACGTGCGGTTATCGTCTACTGCGATCGCGGCGTGCGCAGCGGCGCCGCGGCATCGGCGCTCGCAAAGCTCGGCTTCACCCGCGTGCTCGGACTTCGCGGCGGCATCCAGGCGTGGAGGGAAGCCGGGCTGCCGACGAAGAAAGGGTGACCGCTGGCGTAAGATGCGTCCTTTCGCGCACACATTGACCGGAGAGTGAACGCATGGCCGAATCGCAACCCGCCACGCCCCCGCCCGCCATGCCGACCTCCGGCGATGGCGCCACTGCGCAGATGTCGATCGACCGCATCTACGTCAAGGATCTGTCGCTCGAAAACCCCGGCGCGCCGCAGTCGTTTCAGATGACCGAATCGCCGCAGGTCGAGGTCGGGCTGCGTACGCGCGGCGAGCAGGTCGCACCCGACGTCTACGAATGCGTGCTGACCCTCACCGTGACGGCGAGAGTCGGCGACCGGACGGTGTTCCTCGTCGAGGCTTCGCAGGCGGGCGTATTCGGCATCCGCGGCATCGCGCCGCAGCAGCTGCAGCCGATTCTCGCGATCCACTGTCCGGCCGTCCTCTTCCCGTACGCACGCGAGACGATCGCCGACGCGGTGATGCGTGCAGGCTTCCCTCCGGTGCACCTCGCGCCGATCAATTTCGAGGTGCTCTACCAGCAGCAGCTCGCGCAGGCGAACGCCCAGGCCGCGCCGCAGCCGGGAGTCGCAGTCAACTGACGATGCACGCCGATCGGCCAGCGCGGGCCAGCGTGCTCGCGATCGGATTTGCGCTCGCGCTTGCGGCCGCAAGCCCGGGGGCACTGGCCGCGCAATACCTGTCGACCGCCGATCCGGCGACGATTCTCTACGACGCACCATCCGATCGCGCGCGACCGGTGTTCGTGTACGGACGCGGGGTGCCGGTCGAGCAACTCGTTGCCGTCGAAGGCTGGACCAAGGTGCGCGATGCGGCCGGCACGATCGGCTGGATCGCGACGCCGTCGCTCTCCGCGAAGCGCATCGTCGAGGTGCGCGCGCCGGTCGCCGACGTGCACGGCCGGCCCGACGATGCGGCGCCGATCGTCTTCCGCGCCGCGCAGGATGTCCTCCTCGAGCTCGACGAGACTGCGGCGTCGCCCGCGGCGGTGGCGAACCCGGGCTGGGTGCGTGTGCGTGATCGCGGCGGGCGCTCGGGCTACGTGCGGCTCGCGCAGATCTTCGGGTTCTAGGGCCCGTTAACAGGCCCTAAGGTCACGCATGGGTCCCAGGGTCGTCGTGCTCGGAGGCGGCGCGTGGGGCAGCGCGCTCGCGGTCCACCTCGCGGCGAGGAGTCACCTGCGGCCCAAGGTCACTCTCTACATGCGCTCGGCGGAGCAGGCCGCAGCCTGCGCCGCGGCGCGCGAGAACGCGCGCTACCTTCCGGGGATCGGGCTGCCCCCGACGCTAGCGATCACCGCCGACCTTGCCGCGCTGCGCGGCGCCGATCTCGTGATCGTCGCAGTTCCGGCCGCAGACGTGCTGCCGGTCGCGGCGGCGCTTCGCGCTGCCGGTGTCGTCACTCCGCTCGCGCTCGCCGCGAAGGGATTCGTCGCCGACGCTTCCGTGCGCGGGGGCTACTCGCTGGCGCAGGTTGCGCTGGCGCACACCTGGCCGGCGCCGGTCGGCGTGATCTCGGGGCCGAGCTTCGCCGTCGAAGTCGCCCAGGGCTTGCCCACGGCGCTCGTCGCCGGCGCGGCCGATCGTGCGTGGGGACGCGGCCTCGCCGCGCTGATCCGCGGCGTCGCGATGCGCTGCTACGAAAGCGATGATCTCGTCGGCATCGGCATCGGCGGCGCGGTCAAGAACGTCCTCGCGATCGCCGCGGGCACGAGCGACGGGCTCGGTTTCGGCGACAACGCGCGTGCGGCGCTCGTCACGCGCGGACTTGCCGAATGCGGACGCCTGTCGGGCGCGCTTGGGGGACGCCGCGAGACGCTGATGGGTCTCGCGGGCCTCGGCGATCTCGTGCTTACCTGCACCGGCAACCTGTCGCGCAATCGCCGCGTCGGCCTCGCGCTCGCCCGCGGCGAGCCGCTCGCCGACATCCTGGCCGGGCTCGGCCACGTCGCCGAAGGCGTTGCGGCGACTCGCGCCGTGCACGAGCTTGCCGCTGCGCACGGCGTCGACATGCCGATCTCGGCCGCGGTGCACCAGGTGCTCTACGAAGGCGTGCCGCCGCGCGACGCGGTGCGTACGCTGCTCGCGCGCGAGCCCGGCGCCGAGGATTCCTGAGCAACGCTTCAACAGCGGAGCGGCCCCGCCACTTTTTC
>DASVWR010000254.1:0-12484 GCA_036393115.1 Casimicrobiaceae bacterium | reverse complement strand
GACGCGACGTGCTCAGGACGCGCTGTTCTTGCGCGTCTCGACGAGCTGCAGCGGTTCCTCGGTGATCACCGCGCGCGGAGGGCGCACGCGGTGGGGTCGCGCGACCGGTTGCTCCTCCTGTTCGGCAATCGGTGCATGGTGGCGCGTCTCGACGAGCTCGAGGCCCGAATCGGGGGCGAGCGTGAGTGCGATCGGCACGATCTCCGGTGCGGCGGGCGCAGCCACGACCGGTGCAACCGCCGCCGGCGGGGATACAGCCGGCGGAACCACCGCGGGCGCGGGTTCGCGAACGACCGGCGACTCCGCAGTGCCGGTGTCGGCTCCGGATCCCGACCGGGCAATGGCAACCTCGTGCGTCGGCGCTTCCTGAGCTGACGCGACCGGCTGTTCCTGCGCTGCAGGGCTCTCGGGCTTGCGCCGGGTCGGACGCTCGGCCGGTACCGGCGGCGCTTCTGCCGCTGCGCCGGTGCCGGCGATCGCCGCCGGACCCCCGGAGCCGTTGTGATGCTCGCCGTGCGCCGGGCGGTCTCCCGGGGCCGCGCGGTCCCCACCGCGCCCGCGCCGCCCGCGTCTGCGGCGTCCTCCTTCGCGGCGCTCCTCGCCACCGCCTTCGGCCGTCGCGTGCGACGCTTCGCCCTGGCTTGCGTGCTCCAGCGCTCCCGCCTCCTCGTGGCCGCCTTTGCGGCTGCCACGCTCGCGTTCGCCAGGTTGGCGGTCGGCGGGCTGCCGCTCGCCGCGACCTTCGCGGCGGCGATCGCGGTCTCCGCGCGCCTCGGGTGAGCGGTTGCGCTCGGAGCGATCGCGGTCCGATCGATCACGTTCGCCGCGCTCGCGCTCGGAACGATCGCGGTCCGATCGATCACGCTCGCCGCGCGAACGATCGCCGCGGGCGCCATCGCGCCGCCCATGTCCGTCGCGGCGCGACTCGGACTCGGCGCGCGCCGGGGCAGCAGTCGG
Source organism: Casimicrobiaceae bacterium (assembly GCA_036393115.1). Taxonomy (GTDB): domain Bacteria; phylum Pseudomonadota; class Gammaproteobacteria; order Burkholderiales; family Casimicrobiaceae; genus VBCG01. The sequence goes on along the minus strand of DASVWR010000254.1, from coordinate 11,527 downwards.
TCGCGGCGGACGCGCCCGGTCGGCGGCCGGTGTCCCGGTGCCGGCGGCGGGCCTTGCCGCCGGGGTCGCTGCGGTCTCGGTCGCAGGCGCTCGGAGCCAGCCGAGCATGCGTCCGAACCACGAGCGGTGCCCCTCGGAAGACGTCGGAGCAGGTGCGGGAGCGGCGGCTGGGGCCGCGGCACGCTCCACCGGCATCGGCGCCGGTTGCGATGGCGTGATCCCCTTGACGATCGCCTCCTGGCGGGGCGCCTTCGCTTCGTCGCGCTGCGCCGCGGCGCTCTCGTCCACCGGCTGCTCGACCATCTCGAACGACGGCGGCAACGGCTCGCTGCGATTGAGATCGTCGTGGCGCAGCCGCTCGATGCTGTAGTTCGGCGTCTCCAGGTGCCGGTTGGGAACCAGCAGCACATTGACCTTGAAGCGCGTCTCGGTCGACAGCACCTCGGTGCGCTTCTCGTTCAGCAGGAACGTCGCGACGTCGACCGGCACCTGCGCGACGATCTGCGCCGTGTTGTCCTTCATCGCCTCCTCCTGCAGGATGCGCAGGATGTGCAGCGCCGTCGACTCGGTGCCGCGGATGTGTCCAACGCCGTGGCAGCGCGGGCACGCGATGTACGCCGATTCGTTGAGCGCGGGTCTCAGGCGCTGGCGGGAAAGCTCGAGCAGCCCGAAGCGCGAGATCTTGCCGATCTGCACGCGGGCGCGGTCGTACTTGAGCGCCTCGTGCAGCCGCGTCTCGACCTCGCGCTGGTTCTTCGCGCTCTCCATGTCGATGAAGTCGATGACGACGAGCCCGCCGAGATCGCGCAGCCTCAGCTGGCGCGCAACCTCGTCGGCAGCTTCGAGATTGGTGTTGAATGCCGTCGTCTCGATGTCGCCACCCTTGGTCGCGCGCGCCGAATTGACGTCGACCGAGACGAGCGCCTCGGTGTGGTCGATGACGATCGCGCCGCCGGAGGGCAGCGGGACCTGACGCGCGTACGCGGTTTCGATCTGATGCTCGATCTGGAAGCGTGAGAACAGCGGGACGTCGTCGGTGTAGAGCTTCACGCGCGAGACGTTGGCCGGCATCACGTGGCTCATGAACTGCTGCGCCTGCTCGTGGATCGCCTCGGTGTCGATCAGGATCTCGCCGATGTCGGGCTGGAAGTAGTCGCGGATGGCACGGATCACCAGGCTCGACTCCTGGTAGATCAGGTAGGCGTTCGACTGCAGCTTGGCCGCCTCCTCGATCGCACGCCAGAGCTGGAGCAGGTAGTTGAGGTCCCACTGCAGCTCTTCGACGCTGCGTCCGATTCCCGCGGTGCGGGCGATGACGCTCATGCCTTCGGGCACTTCGAGCGCCGACACCGCATCGCGTAACTCGGCGCGCTCCTCACCCTCGACGCGGCGCGAAACGCCGCCGCCGCGGGGATTGTTCGGCATCAGGACGAGGTAGCGCCCGGCAAGCGAGATGTAGGTCGTCAGCGCGGCGCCCTTGTTGCCACGCTCGTCCTTATCGACCTGGACGATCAGCTCCTGGCCTTCGCGCAACGGCTCGTGCGAGCGGCCGCGCCCTTCGCCGTCACCGCCGGCTTCGCGGCGTGGACCGAGGTACTGGCGGGAAACTTCCTTGAGCGGCAGGAATCCGTGGCGCTCGGCACCGTAATCGACGAAACAGGCTTCGAGTGACGGTTCGATGCGTGTGACGATGCCCTTGTAGATGTTGCTCTTGCGTTGCTCCTTCGATGCGGACTCGATGTCGAGGTCGATCAGCTTCTGACCGTCGACGATCGCCACCCGGAGCTCCTCCGCCTGGGTGGCATTGAACAGCATGCGTTTCATGGGTCTGATCCTCGGCGCGGCCGGCGGCGCGCGGCGGACAGACGGATCGAGCGGCGCAGCGCGGTGTGGCCGCGCTGGGGGTGACGCTTACGCGGTGTCCGCGCGCGAAGACGGCCGTGACCCGGCGACGGGTACGGTGACGGGGCGAGGTGGCTTGCGCATATCGATCCGCGGCCCGGGCCGATGGCCCGCAGCGCTCCTCACAGGTCTTCTTGTTCGCGAACGGCAGTGGTACCGGCTCGTCTGCTCTTGCACCCTGAACGGGGAGCTGACACGCCGGTGGGATTCGCCAGTGCACCGCGCAGCGGCCGCTTCGAACCGGCCGCTGCCGGTGCGGGACTGCGCCATTCCTTTACCATCGCTACTCTCGCGGAACTTGCTCCGCCCGGTGAGCGACTTAACCGGACTGGCACGATTATATAAGGGAATGAAAGAGTTAAGCAATGCTGTCGCAACGGCTCTGACGGTGGGCGAGGCGGGCGCCGGGCAGCGCGTCGACAACTTCCTGCTGCGGCACCTGAAGGGGGTCCCGGCGAGCCACATCTATCGGATCCTGCGCAGCGGCGAGGTTCGGGTCAACCGCGGGCGCGTCGATCCGAAGCGGCGCCTCGCGGTCGGCGACGTGCTGCGCATCCCGCCGATCCGGGTCGCAACTAGCAGCGCCGCAACGCGACGGCGGGTGAGCGCGCCCGGCGAGGGCCGTGCCCCCGGCGAAGGCCGCTCGGCCGGGCGAACTCCGCGGCTGCGGATTCCCGTGCTGTACGAGGACGACGCGCTGCTCGTCGTCGACAAACCCGCCGGCCTCGCCGTGCACGGCGGCAGCGGCATTGCGCTGGGATTGATCGAGCGGCTGCGCTTCGAGCGACCGGAAGCCACGTTCCTCGAGCTCGTGCACCGGCTCGACCGTGACACGAGCGGCGTCCTGGTGATCGCGAAGAAGCGCTCGGCGCTGACCGGGCTGCACGCCCAGCTGCGCGAGGGTAGCGTCGACAAGCGCTACAGCGTGCTGGTGCGGGGCCAGTGGCAGCGGGGAAAACGCGTCGTCAGCGCGCCGCTCTTCAAGTTCTCGACGCAAGGCGGCGAGCGCCGGGTTCGAGTCGACAGCGAAGGACGCGACGCCGTCACCGTGTTCCGGCGCCAGCGCTCGTTCCCGCGGCACGATCCTCCGCTCGCGCTGCTCGAAGCCGAGCTCGCCACCGGGCGAACCCACCAGATCCGCGTTCATCTCGCGCACCTCGGCCATGCGCTCGCCGGCGATGACAAGTACGGCGACTTCGCATGGAACCGGACGCTCGCGCGCGAGGGGCTAGGACGAATGTTCCTGCACGCGCGGCGGATCGGCTTTGCGCATCCGCTCGACGGTCACCGCGTGCAGTTGGAAGCCCCGCTTCCCGCCGATCTCGCCGCGTTTCTCTCCCGTCTCGACGAAGGCTAACGGAGTCGACGGACGAACCGGGCGAATCAGTCCGCGCGCGATGCCGAGCGCGATGGCCTCGCTGCGGTTCAGCGCATCGAGCTTGCCGACGATGTTGCGGAAGTGGAAGTTGACGGTACGCGGCTTGATGCCGAGCTTGATCGCGATGTCGACGCTCGTCATGCCCTTCGCCGCGAGCTCGAGGCACTGCGTCTCGCGCGACGACAGCGCCGGGCCGGCGGCCGCGGGTTCGGCGCACGCCGGCGTTGCCCGGTCGACGAATCGCGCCATGAAGCAATCGTGGAAGGCGAGCGCCAGCAGAACGATGTCGCCGAGGCGCCGCCCGATCGCGCGCCCGCGCTCGCGCGATACCGGCGAGAGCGGTGAACTGAGCGCGACGTAGATGCGGCCATGATCGCGATCGCGAAAGGAGATCGAAACTCCGCTCGCGACGCCGACGCGCCGCGCGTCGGCGAAGTACGCACCGCAGCGCGGGTCGTGCTCGTAGTCGGGTGCATCCCAGACGAAGGGAACGCTGCGGTTCCAGCTTCGCGTCACGGCGGGATCGGTCTCGATGTAGCCGCATTCGCCGTAGTGCGCGACCCAGTCGCCGGGGAGTGTCGACCAGACGAAGCAGCGCGTGTCGCGGCACGTCGGCCCCGCGTCTGAGGACATGACGTAGGTGAAATCGGTGAAGCCGAGCTCTGCGACCACCACGCGCATTTCCGCCGTGAGCGATCGACCGGCGAGCACCGCACGCGCAAGTCCCGCGACGGCGTCGTCCACGACATATCCGGGAACCGCGGCGGGTTCGCCCGGATCGATGATTGCCAGCATGCCCCCTCCCTGATGGTGTTCTTCTTTCCTCTTGCCGCTGTCTCCGCGCAGCGGTACTCGCGTCGTGCAGTGCCGGTCACCGCCGGCTTTCGCATCATCATAGCGCCGCGGTCGCGCGTCGATTCGACCGACCGGCGCCTGGCTCGCAAAGGATCGAAAGCATCGGCAGTGGGGGCTACTGCCACAAATGACGGTTCGTTGCCGGGATCGACGTACGGGTTGCCCGAGTGAATCGGTATCGCGGGAGTCAGTGCGGTGCCGCGTGCGCAGCGAGACCTTCGACGATGTCACCGGGACCGATGCCGTGATCGAGAAACCACCCCTGGCGCACCTCGAGTGCGTAGAGTGCGGGGCCGTGCGACCGGTGCGTTGCGAGATCCTGCGGTGCCATCGTATCGATGTTGAGGATGCGGCCGCTCGCATCGACGAATGCGACCGAGAGGGGGATGTACGTGTCCTTCATCCAGAACTCGAGCGGCTGCGCGGATTCGAACACGAACAGCATCCCGTGATCGGGCTGCAGGCTGAAGCGGTTCATGAGCCCGATTTCGCGCTGCATCGGCGTCGCCGCGATCTCGGCGATCATCGGTTGGCCGCGAATGGTCAGCGTCACCGTCGGCAGATTCGAATTCACGGTTCGCATGGCGGGCGCAGTGGCCGCGGTTGGGCGCTCGCCGGATGCCGCCGCAGGTCCCGCGCCGAGTGCGGCTCCGGGCGCGGCGGCGAGCGCCAGCGTCCCGGCGAAGCAAGCCGCAGCGACCCAGCCCCGGCATCCGAAGATCGATCGGGCGCTCGCACTCCGTGCTGCACTCACAATCCATCCTCCGCGATCGCCGCGCCGGCGAGTGCCGCATCGACCGCGGCGCGCGGATACTGCGGTGCGAACAGCGCAATGAACTCGTAGACATAGCCGCGCAGGAACGCACCACGGCGCAGTGCGAGGCGCGTCGTCGACGCGGAGAACAGGTGACTCGCGTCGAGGAACTCGAAATCGCGATCGCGCTCGGGGTCCCAGGCCATCGTGGCAATGATGCCGACGCCCATCCCCAGCGCGACGTAGGTCTTGATCACGTCGCTGTCGAGAGCGGTCAGCACGACGTTGGGCTCGAGTCCGCGCGAAGCGAATGCGGCGTTGATCGCGCTGCGTCCGGTGAAGGCGAAATCGTAGGTGACGACCGGCCATTGGGCGATCGCCTCGAGCGTGAGCGGGAGCTGCTGTGCAAGGGCGTGACCCCGCGGCACCAGCACGCCCCGATTCCAGCGATAGGACGGCAGCGTCACGAGCCCGGCGTCGTCGGCGAGCGCTTCGGTCGCGATGCCGACGTCGACGTCGCCGCGACGCGTCTGCTCGGCGACCTGCGTCGGGTTGCCTTGGTGGAGCACGAGGCGCACGCGTGGAAAGCGTCGGGCGAACCCGGGCAGGATGCCCGGCAGTACGTAGCGCGCCTGGGTGTGCGTGGTGGCGATGCCCAGAACACCCTCGTCCTCACGCCGAAACTCGTCGGCGACGCGCCTGAGGTTGCCGATTTCGCGCAATGCCCGCCGCGCGGCCGCGACGACCACTTTTCCGGCCGGAGTGACCTCGGTCAGCCGCTTCCCCTGGCGGACGAAAACCTGCAGCCCGAGCTCGTCCTCGAGCTGACGAACCTGCTTGCTGATTCCCGGCTGCGACGTGAAAAGCGCCGCTGCCGCACCCGACACGTTGAGTCCGCTGTCGACGACCGCACATAGATACTTGAGTTGCTGAAGATTCAAGGTTATATGGGATTGGTGGCGATCTGCCTTTGCATTATATTGAATGACTGCGCTACTCAGCGTCCACCCCCGCAATCCGCAACCTCGCGTCATTCGCGAGGCCGCCGCGATGCTGCGCGACGGGGGCGTCGTCGCCTACCCGACTGACTCGAGCTATGCGCTCGGCTGCCTCGTCGACGACGTCGACGCGGTGCGGCGCATCCGGGCGATCCGCGACATCGATTCCCGCCATCATCTGAGCCTCGTGTGCCGCGACCTCGCTCACGTCGGCCGCTACGCGCGAATGGACAACGCACAGTACCGGCTGGTGCGTCTCGGGACTCCGGGACCGTACACGTTCCTGCTCCACGCGAGCCGCGAGGTGCCGCGGCGCATTCAGCACCCGCGGCGCAGCACGATCGGCGTGCGGGTCCCCGGGCATGCCGTCGTCCATGCGCTGCTGACCGAGCTCGACCAGCCGATCCTCTCGTCGACGCTGATCCTGCCGGGCGACGCCGCGCCGCTCGACGAGCCGGCAGCCATCCTCGCCGCGCTTCGCGGACGCATCGAGGCGGTGATCGACGCCGGACCGTGCCCGGCCGAGCCGACCACGGTGATCGACCTCGAGCAGGGCCCGCCGCAGGTGTTGCGGCGCGGACGCGGTGACCCGCGGCGCCTCGGCTTTTCCGAGGCTGATGGTAGAATCGCCGGCTGAATGGATTTTTCGCTGCGGGCCATTGCGCTGGGAGTGCTGCCGGTGGTCCTCGCGATCACGCTACACGAGGCCGCGCATGGCTATGCGGCGCGCAGCTTCGGTGACCGCACGGCGGAGAGGCTCGGCCGGATCTCGCTCAATCCGTTGCGGCACATCGATCCGGTCGGAACGTTGCTCGTTCCGGGAATGATGATCGCCGCCGCGGCGGCGTTCGGCGGCCCGCCGTGGATCTTCGGCTGGGCGAAGCCCGTCCCGGTGAATTTCGGCAATCTGCGCCATCCGAAGCGGGACATGCTGTGGGTCGCGGCGGCGGGCCCGGCAGCGAACTTCGTCATGGCGCTCGCGTGGGCGATCGGCCTCGAGTGGGTGATGCCCGGCGGGCGCTGGCCGAGCGCCGCGCTGTTCGACATGGCGCGGATCGGCGTATCGATCAACCTGGTGTTGATGGCGTTGAACCTGATTCCCATTCCGCCGCTGGACGGCGGACGCATCGCGGTGAGCCTGCTTCCGATGCCGCTCGCGGCGGCGTGGCAGCGGCTCGAGCGGTACGGCTTCGTCATCATCATCGCGCTGCTCGTCACCGGACTGCTGAACGACCTGATGCTTCCGTTCCTCCGCGTCGGCGAATACCTGCTCGGCACGCTGCTGCACATACGATGAGCCACTGCAATGCACTGTCGTCGACTCGATGATGTTCACTGACCGAGTGCTGTCGGGCATGCGCCCTACCGGCCGCATGCACATCGGCCACTACCACGGTGCCCTGAAGAACTGGGTTCGGTTGCAGGAGGAGTTCGAGTGCCTGTTCTTCGCTGCCGACTGGCACGCGCTGACGACGCACTACGACGAGCCCGAAGCGATCGCCGACAGCGTGTGGGAAATGTTCATCGACTGGCTCGCGGCGGGGATCGACCCCGCGCGCGCGACGCTGTTCATCCAGTCGCGGGTGCTCGAGCACGCCGAGCTGACGCTGCTGCTCGGCATGATCGCCCCGGTCGGCTGGCTCGAGCGCGTGCCGACCTACAAGGACCAGCAGCAGCGGCTCGCCGACCGCGACCTGTCCAATTTCGGCTTTCTCGGCTACCCGGTGATGATGAGCGCCGACATCCTGATCTACCGCGCGAACAAGGTTCCCGTCGGCGAGGATCAGGTGTCGCACATCGAGGTAACGCGCGAGCTTGCCCGGCGCTTCAACCACATCTACGGCCGCGAGCCGGGCTTCGAGGAGAAGGCGCGCGCTGCCGTGAAGAAGCTCGGCCGCAACAAGGCGAAGCGCTACGAGACGCTGCGCACCGCGTTCCAGCAGCAGGGCGATACGCAGGCGCTCGCCGCGGCGCGCGAGCTCCTCGACGAAACGCAGAATCTCTCGCTCGGCGACCGCGAGCGGCTCTTCGGCTACCTCGAAGGGTCGCGCCGCGTCATCCTCCCCGAGCCGCAGTCCCTCCTGACCGAGACGCCGCGCGTGCCCGGCCTCGACGGCCAGAAGATGTCGAAGTCCTACGGCAACGCGATCCTCATGCGCGAGGATCCGGCGGTGGTCACCGAGAAGGTCCGCACGATGCAGACCGATCCCGCGCGCGTGCACCGGAACGATCCAGGCAACCCCGAGCGGTGCCCGGTGTGGGGATTGCACAAGATCTATTCGGACCAGCCGACGCGCGACTGGGTGTGGCAGGGCTGCACGACGGCGAGCATCGGCTGCCTCGATTGCAAGCAGCCGCTGATCGACGCGATCGTCCGCGAGCAGCAGCCGATCCGCGAACGCGCGCAGAAGTATCTCGACGACCCGACGCTCGTGCGCAACATCGTCGCCGACGGTTGCGAACGGGCGCGCAAGCTCGCCGAGGAGACGATGCGCGACGTGCGGCCGGCGATGGGGGTCGGCTATGACTGACGCCGTGCTCGACCTCGCGCATCCGGCGCCAGAGCCGCGGCCGGTCGCACGCGTCTACGGCGAGCCGGTCAGCGAACTGCCGCAGGACCTCTACATCCCGCCGGAGGCGCTCGAAGTATTCCTCGAAGCATTCGAGGGTCCGCTCGATCTCCTTCTCTACCTGATCCGCCGGCAGAATATCAATGTGCTCGACGTTCCGATGGCGGATCTCACGCGCCAGTACCTCGGCTATGTCGAGATGATGCGGCGCACGCAGCTCGAGCTCGCTGCCGAGTACCTGCTGATGGCGGCGGTGCTGATCGAGATCAAGTCGCGCCTTCTGCTGCCGCGCCCGCCGGCGCCTCCCGGCGAGGAGCCCGAGGATCCGCGCGCCGAGCTCGTCAGGCGGCTGCTCGAGTACGAGCGGATGAAGCAGGCCGCGCGCGAGCTCGATGCGCTGCCGCTGGCGGAGCGCGATTTCTCGGTTGTTCGCGTGTGGTTCGATCGCACGGCGGCGGCGCGCCTGCCCGACGTCGCGCCGGCCGATCTGCGCGTCGCGTGGGCCGGCCTGGTCGAGCGCGCGCGCACGCACCGCCATCACCTGGTGACGCGCGAGCAGCTTTCGGTGCGCTCCGAGATGACCCGGCTCGTCAAGCAGCTGCAGCCGGCGCGCTTCGTCGAATTCACGTCGCTCTTCGCCGAGCACGCCGACTTGCCGCACCTCGTCGTGACCTTCCTCGCGTTGCTCGAGCTGGTACGCGAGCAGCTCGTCAGCGTCGCCCAGGCCGAGCCCTACGCACCGATTCACGTGCAGCTGCGTGGCGAGGCACCTTTCCAGCTCGCCGGAGACGAAGCGTGAGCGAAGACGACATGCAGGTCGCCGCGATCGGCGGCGCCGGCGATGCGCCGGCCGTGCGGCGCGACGACGGCGAGATCACGAGCGTGCTCGAGGCGGCGCTGCTGATCGCGGGCGAGCCGCTCGACGAAGCGCGCCTCGCGCGGCTCTTCGATCCGCCGCTCGCGCCGGCGACGCTTACGCCGCTCCTCGAAGCCCTCGCCGCTGCGTGGAAGACGCGCAAGGTCGAACTCGTCCGCGTCGCCTCCGGCTGGCGCTTCCAGGGGCGCCCCGGGCTGCAGCGCCATCTCGACCGCCTCGCGCCCGAGAAGCCGCCACGCTATTCGCGCGCGGTGATGGAGACGCTCGCGATCATCGCGTATCGGCAACCGGTCACCCGCGGCGACATCGAGGCGATCCGCGGCGTCGCTGTCTCGACCAACGTGATCAAGACCCTCGAGGACCGACAATGGATCGAATCCATCGGTCACCGCGACACGCCGGGACGCCCGGCGCTCTATGCGACGACGCCGAACTTTCTCGACGATCTCGGTCTCGCGTCGCTCTCCGAGCTTCCGCCGCTGGCGGACCTCGATTCGTCCCACTCACTGGAGATTCCCGATGTCCCCTCCACGGCCGCCGAGACGCAGCCCGTTCTCGAGACCCCGCTCGACGGGTCCGATCCAGCAGCCGAGTCTGGCGCTGCAGCGAATCGCGGAGAGCCTGCCGCCGCCGCGGCACAAACGCTCCACTGACGAGGTCTTCAGCGAACCGCAACGCCTGCACAAGGTGCTGGCGAGCTGCGGCTTCGGCTCGCGTCGCGCGATGGAGGAGATGATCCTCGCCGGGCGCATCACGGTGAACCGGATGCCGGCCGAGGTCGGACAGAAGGTGGGACCCGACGACGAAGTGCGCATCAACGGCGAGCTCGTCAAGGTCCGCTTCGCGCCGCCGCGCCCGCGCGTCCTGATCTACCACAAGCCCGCCGGCGAGATCGTCACGCGCGACGATCCCGAGGGACGCGCGACCGTGTTCGAGAAGCTTCCGGCGATCGTCAACGGCAAGTGGATCAACGTCGGTCGCCTCGATTACAACACCGAAGGGCTGCTGCTGTTCACGAACTCGGGCGAGCTCGCGAACCGGTTGATGCACCCGCGCTACGAGGTCGAGCGCGAGTACGCGGTCCGCGTGATGGGCCGGCTCGACGACGCACAGGTGCACGCGCTGACCACCGGCATCGACCTCGACGACGGCAAGGCGCGCTGCGAGAGCGTCGTCGACGGCGGCGGCGACGAGGACGGATCGAATCACTGGTACCGCGTCGTGCTGAAGGAAGGGCGCAATCGCGAGGTGCGCCGCCTGTTCGAGGCGCTCGGCGTCATGGTGTCGCGGCTGATCCGCACACGCTATGGCCGGCTCGCGATGCCGTCGCACCTGAAGCGCGGTGATATTGCCGAACTGGAGGCTGCCGACGTCTCCGCGCTGCTCGGCTCGGCCGGCCTGCGCGGCGGCCCGGCAGCGCCGGTCGCGCGCGATGCCCACAACGGCCCGAGGCGGCACAAGGCCGCGCAGGCGCCGCACGGCGGCGGGCCACGGACGTCATCCTTCGCAGGTGCCGCACGGTGGCGGGCAGCGCAGGGCCGGCCCGCACCACGCCCGCCCCCGGGGACCGAACGCGCCGCGCAGCGGCCCGGCATCGTTGCGCGAGCCGCAGGCTCCGCATGAGCAGGCGCACCCGGCGGGACCCGCCGGCGGCGAGGTCGCCGCTGCGGACCGGGCGAATCACGCGCCGGCGACGTCGCCGGGCGGCCATCCGGTGCGTCGCAGCGGGCAGGCGAAATCGGGCAAGCCGCCGCAGTCACGCGGACCCTTCAGGGGACCCGGGGCGGGCAACGGCGGCGCGCCGCATGCACCACATGCACCACATGCACAGCATCCCCAGCGGTCCCGCGTCAACTTCGACGAGGTGCAGCCGCAAAGCAATGCCAATGCGCTGCCGTTCGGACATCGGACACGCGATCCGTCCGGCAACGGCGCGCGGCCACCGGGTCCGGCATTTCGCGGAGGCGGGCACCCGCGCCCCGGCAAGGGACCACGTCAGGGGCAGCGCCCGATGCGACCCCGCGGCGACGTCGACGGCAATGTCGCGCCGCCGGCGCCGCGTACGCCGATCGACGACGACTGAGACTCCAGCGGGGTCAGGTCGTGAAGCGCGGCGGGCGCTTCGCGAGGAACGCGTCGACGCCTTCGGCGAAATCAGGGGTCGCCGCGCATTCGGCGAAGCTCTTCGCTTCG
>DASVWR010000253.1:0-9029 GCA_036393115.1 Casimicrobiaceae bacterium | reverse complement strand
TCCGACCACGCCATCGAGGTCGGTCAACGCATCGGCATGGCGATGCTCGCGGTGCTGATGGCCCTGGCTCTCTTCAATGACGTTTCGCGCCTGTTCTGATCGGCCCGGCCGCATCCGCATCTGGGCGCGGGTCGCCTTGCTCGCTGTCGCGGCGCTCGCTCCCGCGATGGCATGGTCGATCGAGCCGTTCGTCGTGCGCGATATCCGCGTCGAGGGCGCGCAGCGAACCGAGCCGGGCACCGTGTTCAACTACCTCCCGATCAAGGTCGGCGACCGCGTCGACGACCAGAAGATCTCCGATGCGGTCAAGGCGTTGTACGCGACCGGCTTCTTTCGCGACGTCCGCCTCGAAAAGCAGGGCAACGTGCTGATCGTGGCCGTCGTCGAGCGCCCGACGATCAGCTCGATCACCTACACCGGCAACAAGGAGTTCGACACCGACACGATCAAGAAGGCGATGAAGGAGATCGGCCTCGCCGAGGCGCGGATCTTCGACCGGTCGCTGCTCGATCGCGCCGAGCAGGAGCTGAAGCGCCAGTACATCACGCGCGGCAAGTACGCGGCCGAGATCCAGACCACGGTGACTCCGCAGGAGCGCAACCGGGTGGCGATCAACTTCACGATCAAGGAAGGCGACACCGCCAAGATCGCGGAGATCAACATCGTCGGGGCGAAGCAGTTCAGCGAGAAGACGCTGCTCTCGCAGATGACGCTGACCACTCCCGGCTGGTTCACCTGGTACACGAAGGATGACCAGTACTCGAAGCAGAAGCTCTCCGGCGACCTCGAGAAGGTGCGGAGCTTCTACCAGGACCGCGGTTACCTCGAAATGAACATCGAGTCGACGCAGGTGTCGATCAGCCCCGACAAGGAGCACATCCACATCACGGTCAATATCTCCGAGGGCCCGCGCTTCACCGTCGGCGACATCCGCATCGCGGGCGACCTCGTGGTCCCGGCTTCCGAGCTCGAGACGCTCGTCCAGCTGCACAAGGGTGATGTGTTCTCGCGGGCGAAGCTGCAGGCGTCGGCGAAGGACATGAGCGAGCGGCTGGGCGCCGACGGCTATGCGTTCGCCAACGTCAACGCGGTGCCCGAGCTCGACCTCAAGGACTCGAAGGCATCGTTCACGTTCTTCGTCGACCCGGGCCGGCGTGCGTACGTGCGCAGGATCAACATCAGCGGCAACGCGAAGACGCGCGACGTCGTGATCCGCCGCGAGATGCGCCAGCTCGAGGATGCGTGGTACGACGGGCCGCGGATCGAGCGCTCGAAGGAGCGCATCAAGCATCTCGGCTATTTCGACGACGTCAACATCGAGACCCCGCCGGTGGCCGGCACCTCGGACCAGGTCGACGTCGACGTCTCGGTGACCGAGCGCAACACCGGCAGCCTGCTCGCCGGGGTCGGCTATTCGAGCGACCAGGGCGTCGTGCTCAACGCGTCGGTGTCGCAGCAGAACATCTTCGGCACCGGCAACGCGCTGACCCTCGCCGTGAATACCGGGCGCTACGACCGCACGTACTCGGCGCTGTTCACGCAGCCGTACTACACGGTCGACGGCGTGTCGCGCACGCTCGAGGCGTACCAGCGCAACCTCGACCCGACCGGCCTCGCGATCTCGCAGTACTCTTCGCACACGCTGGGTGCGGCGGTCGGCTTCGGCGTCCCGATCACCGAGACCGATACGATCAACTTCGGCGGTCGCGTCGAGCACACCGAGATCACGCTGTTCAGCAACAGCCCTCCGGTCTACGATCAGTTCGTGAACCAGTTCGGGAAGAACACGAATGCCTTCATCGGCTCGGTCGGCTGGTCCCGCGATACGCGCGACGACATCCAGTTCCCGACGAGCGGGCGGCTGCAGAGCGTGCTCCTCGAGAGCGGCCTGCCGTTCGGCGACCTCGCCTACTACAAGATCGAGTACTCGCACTCGCAGTACTGGCCGGTGTACGGCGATCTCGTGCTCATGCTGCGCGGCGACGTCGGCTACGCGGACGGCCTGTCGGGCAAGCCGCTGCCGTTCTTCAAGGCGTTCTTCGCTGGTGGCGGCAACTCGGTGCGCGGCTACGACACGGCGTCGCTGGGCCCGCAGGATAGCCAGGGCAACGCGCTCGGCGGGCGACGCAAGGTCGTCGGCAACGCCGAGATGTTCTATCCGATCGTGAAGGGCGACAAGGCGGTGCGCGCGAGCATCTTCGCCGATGCGGGCGAGATCTGGGCGAACGGCCGCCAGCCGCAGTTCGAATCGTTCCGGTACTCGATTGGCGCCGGCGTATCGTGGAATTCGCCGGTGGGGCCGCTCAAGTTCAGCTACGCCATTCCCGTGAACAAGAAGCCCGGCGACCACGAGCAGCGCTTCCAGTTCCAGGCCGGCACGGCATTCTGACGCCCCGGCTCGCGCCGGGGATGCGGAGGGATCGAAGTGTTGAACCGATGGATGTTGACCACGATGGCCGTTGCGCTGCTGGCGGTCGCCGGCGCGAGCTCGGCCGCCGACTACAAGATCGGCTTCGTCAATACCGAGCGGCTGTTCCGCGAAGCGGCGCCGGCAAAGCGCGCGCAGGCGAAGATCGAGAAGGAATTCGCCGCCCGCGACGTCGAGATCCAGAAGCTCGCGAAGCAGGTGCGCGACCTGCAGGCGACCCTCGATCGCGACGGTGCGACGATGTCCGATGCCGACCGGAGGAGCAAGGAGCGCGACCTCGCCAACCAGTCGCGCGACCTGCAGCGGATGCAGCGCGAATTTCGCGAGGACATCAATCTGCGGAAGAACGAGGAGATCTCGGCGCTGCAGGACCGTGCGAACAAGGTGATCCAGCAGATTGCCACGAGCGAGAAGTACGACCTGATCCTGCAGGACCCGGTCGTCTACGCGAGCCAGCGCATCGATATCACCGACAAGGTGATCAAGGCGCTTTCCGACAAGTAAGCCGATGACCGGGCGCGCGCCGGGCGGGCCGATTCGTCTCGACGAGCTTGGCCGGCTCTGCGGCGCCTCCGTCGAAGGCGACGGAGCCACGCCCATCGAGCGCGTCGCGACGCTCGAGCGCGCCGGTCCCGGCGACATCGCGTTCCTCGCCAATCCGCGCTATCGCGGCCAGCTCGCGACGACGCGGGCTGCGGCGGTGATCGTCGGCCTGGCCGACGCCGCGGCGACTGCGCTGCCGCGGCTCGTCGCGGCCGATCCCTACGTCATCTATGCGAAGGTCGCGGGCATCCTCTATCCAGCGGCCCGGCAGCGTCCGGGGCGCCACCCGACGGCGGTGATCGATCCCGCGGCGACGGTCGCCGCCACGGCGGCGATCGGTCCCTTTGCGGTAATCGGTGCCGGCGCATCGATCGGCGAGCGCGCCGCGATCGGCAGCCAGTGCACGATCGGCGACTGGGCGGTGATCGGCGACGACACTGTGCTCGATGCAGCCGTTCGCGTCTACGCGCACTGCACGATCGGTCCGCGCTCGCTCGTGCACAGCGGCGCGGTGATCGGCGCCGACGGCTTCGGCCTCGCGCCGGGGCCCGACGGGTGGATCAAGATTCCGCAGATCGGACGCGTCGTGATCGGGGCCGACGTGGAGATCGGCGCCAATACCACGATCGATCGCGGCGCACTCGATGACACGGTGATCGAAGACGGCGTTAAGCTCGACAACCAGATCCAGATCGGGCACAACTGCGTCATCGGTGCGCGCACGGCGATCGCCGGCTGCGTCGGCATCGCCGGCTCGGCGCGAATCGGCCGCGATTGCCGCATCGGCGGCGCGGCGATGATCTCGGGCCACCTCGAGATCGCCGCGGGGACGGTCGTCTCCGCAGCGACGCTCGTGTCGGAGTCGATCACCACGCCGGGCGTTTACACTGGCGCGTTTCCGGCGCTCCCGCACGCGGAGTGGAAGCGGGTGGTCGCGCATGTCCGCCATCTGCGCGAAGTCGTCGCGCGCCTGCGCGCGCTCGAGCGGCTGCGCGGGCGGGGCACCGAGCGGCCGCGCGGGCCAGGCACCGAGCGGGAATCGACAGGGGGAGACGAGGGTGAGTGAACTCGACGCTGCAATGATCGAGCGGCTGCTTCCGCATCGATACCCGATGCTGCTCGTCGACCGGGTGCTCGAGTGGGACGCCGGCAGGTTCATCCGGGCGATCAAGAACGTCACCGCGAACGAGCCGTTCTTTCAGGGACATTTCCCTGGCAATCCGGTGATGCCGGGCGTCCTCGTCATCGAGTCGATGGCGCAGGCAGCCGGGCTCCTGACGATGCTCTCCGACGCCGCACGGCAGGACGGCAGCCAGCTCGTCCTCTTCGCCGGGATCGACAAGGCACGCTTCAAGCGCCAGGTGATTCCGGGCGACACGCTGCTCCTCGAGGCCGAGCTCGAGCGCTCGGTGCGAAACGTCGGGCGCTTTCGCACCCGCGCGAGCGTCGGCAGGCAGCTCGTCTGCGAGGCGACGCTGCTGGCTGCGATCCGCGAAGCGCCGTCGCCGCCGACGCTTCCCGTCGTCTGACGTGGCCGCGGTCCATCCCACCGCGCTGGTCGAGCCCGGCGCCCGGCTTGCCGACGGCGTCGAGATCGGGCCGTACTCGATCATCGGCTCCGCGGTATGCATCGGCGCCGGCACCCGCATCGGGCCGCACGCGGTCATCGTCGGGCGTACGACCCTCGGTGAGCGCAACCGCGTGTTCCAGTTCGCGTCGGTCGGCGACATTCCGCAGGACCGCAAGTACGGCGGCGAGCCGACGACGACGACGATCGGCGACGACAACGTGATCCGCGAGTACGTGTCGATCCACGCGGGGACCGCACAGGATCGCGGCGATACGACGATCGGCAGCGGCAACCTGTTTCTCGCCTACGCGCACGTCGCTCACGACTGCGTCGTCGGCAACGCGACGACGTTCTCGAACAACGCGCAGATCGCGGGCCACGTGACGATCGGCGACTACGCGGTGCTCGGCGCCTATGCCGGCGTGCACCAGTTCTGCCGCATCGGCGATCACGCGATGATCGCCGCCGGGGCGATCGTGCTGCAGGACGTTCCGCCGTTCGTCACTGCTTCGGGCCACCCGGCGAAGCCCGCAGGGACGAACAACGAAGGACTGCGCCGGCGCGGCTTCACGGCGTCGGACATCGCGGTCGTGCGGCGCGCGTACCGGACGCTCTACCGCTCGGGTCTCGCGTTCGACGCGGCGCGCGCCGAGCTCGCGCGGGCGGCTGCCGACGCTCCGCTGCTCGCTCCGCTGGTTGCATTTCTGGCGCAGCCGGGGCGGGGCATTGTGCGCTGAGCGGGCAGCCGGGATCACGATCGGCATCGTCGCCGGCGAGGCCTCCGGCGACGCACTCGCTGCGGCGCTGATCCGCGGCGTTCGCGAGCGCCGCGGCGACGTGCGCTTCGCCGGCATCGCCGGGCCGCGCATGGAGGCCGAGGGCTGCGACGTGTGGGCACCGATGGAGCGCCTCGCCGTGCGCGGCTTCGTCGAGGTTCTCGCGCATCTGCCGGGTCTCTTCGCGCTGCGCAGGCGCGTCGCGCGCCGGCTCGTCCGCGAGGAAGTCCCGGTGTTCGTCGGTGTCGACGCGCCCGACTTCAACCTCGGTCTCGAGCGGCGCCTGAAGCGCCGCGGCGTGCGCACCGTTCACTTCGTGAGCCCGTCCGTCTGGGCGTGGCGACGCGAGCGTCTGCGCACGATCGATCGCGCCGTCGACCGCGTGCTCGCGCTGTTTCCGTTCGAGGTCCCGCTCTACGAGGAGGCGGGCATTCCGGTTACCTTCGTCGGTCATCCGCTCGCCGCCGATGCGGCGGGGCCCGGAACCCGCCGTCAGGTGCGCGAGCTCCTGCAGTACCAGGGCGCGACGCCGCTCTTTGCGCTCTTGCCCGGGAGCCGACTCTCGGAAATCGAGATGCATGCGGGCCTCGTGCTCGATGCCGCGGCGCGCGTCGCCGAAGCGCGTCCCGATGCGCGCTTCGTGGTCCCGGTGGTCTCGCGGACCACGCGCGACGCGTTCGTCGATGCGCAGCATCGCACCGGCCACGAGGACCTTGCGCTGACCATCCTCTATGGGCATGCCGGCGACGCGTTGCGCGCCGCCGACGTCGCGCTCGTCGCATCGGGGACGGCGACGCTCGAAGCCGCGCTCGCGCGCTGCCCGCACATCATCTTCTACCGCGTGAGCTCGCTCACCGCGGCGATCGTCCGGCGCCGGCTGCTGGTTCCGTGGGTGGGACTGCCGAACGTGCTCGCGGGCCGCTTCGTGGTTCCCGAATTTCTGCAGGACGAGGCAACGCCCGCGAACCTCGCGCGCGCCGCGCTCAACCTGTTCGACGACACGGTCACGCGCAGGCGTCTCGAGAACCTGTTCGGCGAGTTCGGGCGCCGCCTCGCCGTCGATACCGGCGCTGTCGCGAGCGAGGCGGTGCTGGGCGAGCTCGACTGCGCGACCCGGCGGGGGAGCGACGGCCAGCGCGTCGCGCGCCATGTCGCGTGAGCCAATGGCGGCGCGGCACGCGATCACCGGCTGCGTGGCAGGGATCGACGAGGCGGGGCGGGGCCCGCTCGCCGGCCCGGTGGTGGCGGCCGCGGTCATTCTCGATGATGCCCGGCCGATCGCGGGACTGCGCGACTCGAAGCTCCTCCGCGCATCGGCGCGCGACGAGCTCGCCGGCCGGATCCGCGCCCGGGCGCTCGCGTGGTCGGTCGCGCACTGCGACGTCGAGGAGATCGACGCGCTCAACATCCTGCAGGCGACGCTGCTCGCGATGAGGCGCGCCGTCGACGGCCTCGCGATCGCGCCCGCCGCAGCGCTCGTCGACGGCGATCGCTGCCCCGATCTTGCGTGCCCGGTGCGGGCGATCGTGAAAGGCGATCGCGACGTTCCGGTGATCTCGGCAGCGTCGATCCTCGCCAAGACCGTGCGCGACGCGATGCTGGTCGCACTCGATCGCGAGTATCCGGCCTACGGCTTCGCGCGGCACAAGGGCTACGGAACGCGCGAGCACCTCGCTGCGCTCGCGCGGCACGGGCCTTGCCCCGCGCACCGCCGCTCGTTCGCGCCGGTGCGTCAGACCGAGCTCGACCTCGGGGCAAGCCAGGCAGGCTCTGCGGCCCCTAAGGGTTTCGCAGAGCTTGCTCCGTGATCGCGGCCAAAGGTTTGACGCTGCCAGCGCGAACCACTACGATCCGCGGCGAGGAGGACAAGACAATGAGCCAATGCATGACACGTGCGGCGATGTTCGTCGTCGCCGCCGCGATCACTCTCGCCGCGGCCCCGGTACGCGGCGAGGTGTCCGAGATCCACGTCTCGCGTCAGTACGGGATCAGCTACCTGCCGCTGATGATCATGGAGGATCGCAGGCTGATCGAGAAGCACGCGAAGGAAGCCGGCATCGACGTCAAGGTCGACTGGTCCAAGTTCGCGAGCGGCGCCGTGATGAACGACGCACTGCTGTCCGGCAACCTGCAGTTCGCCTCGGGCGGCGTCGGGCCGTTCACGACGTTGTGGGCGAAGACCCGCGGCAATCTCGACGTGAAGGCGGTGGCGGCGATCAACTCGATGCCGCTCTTCCTCGTCACCAGCAACCCGAAGGTGAAGACGCTCGCCGACTTCACCGACCACGACAAGATCGCGCTGCCGGCGGTCAAGGTGTCGATCCAGGCGGTGACGCTGCAGATGGCCGCGGAGAAGGCATTCGGGCCCGGCCAGCAGAACCGCCTCGATCATCTGACTGTGTCGATGTCGCACCCGGACGCGATGGCGGCGCTGCTTTCGGGCCGCTCCGAGGTCACCGCGCATCTCGGGTCGCCGCCGTTCCAGTACGAGGAGCTCGAGCGTCCGGGCATCCACAAGGTGTTCAGCTCGTACGACGTTCTGGGCGGGCCGGCGACCTTCAACGTCGTCTGGACGACGGCGAAGTTCCACGACGAGAACCCGAAGGTCTACGCGGCCTTCGTTGCGGCGCTCGACGAGGCGACGGCGCTCATCAACGGCGACAAGCGCGCGGCGGCCGAGACCTATCTCAGGATCTCGAAGGACAAGAGCGGTGTCGACTTCATCCTGAAGATGCTCGACGATCCCGAGATCAAATACACGACGACGCCGAACAACGTGATGAAATACGTCGACTTCATGTACAAGATCCACTCGATCAAGGTGAAGCCCGAGTCGTGGAAGGAGATGTTCTTCCCCAACGCGCAGAGCCTGCCGGGGAGCTGATGGCCGAGACGGGCGCCGCGCCCGGGCTCCCCGATCTCGCGGCGATCCGCGAGGCGCAGCGGCGGATCGCCGGCCTCGTGCACCGCACGCCGGTGCTGACGTCGGCATCGATCGACGCGGAAGTCGGCGCGTCGCTGCACTTCAAGGCCGAGCACCTGCAGAAGATCGGCGCGTTCAAGGCGCGCGGCGCGTGCAACGCCGTGTTCTCGCTCGACGCGGGCGAGGCCGCGCGTGGGGTCGTCACCCACTCGTCGGGCAATCACGGCGCGGCACTCGCCTACGCGGCAGCACGGCGCGGCATTCCTGCCTGGGTCGTGATGCCGGAGAATGCGCCGCCGATCAAGCAGGCGAACGTCCGCCGCTTCGGCGCCGTGGTGCGCCTGTGCGCGCCGACCGTCGCCGCGCGCGAGGCGACCTGCGCCGAGGTCGCCCGGGAGAGCGGTGCGACGCTGATCCATCCGTTCGACGACCCGCGCGTCATCGCCGGGCAGGGGACCGTCACGCTCGAGCTGATCGCCGACGTGGCCGGGCTCGATGCGGTAATCGCTCCGTGCGGTGGTGGCGGGCTGCTGTCGGGAACGGCGATCGCCGCGCGCGCGGTGGCCCCGGGCATCCGCGTGTTCGGCGCCGAGCCCGCCAATGCCGACGATGCGGCGCGGAGCTACGCGAGCGGACGCGTCGAAGCGCTCGCTCCGACCGTGACGATCGCGGACGGCCTGCGCACGACGCTGTCGCCGCGCACGCTTGCGGCGCTCAGAGCCGGGGTGGAGGCGATCGTCACCTGCAGCGAGGAGGCAATCGTCGTCGCGATGCGGATGCTGTTCGAGC
>DASVWR010000252.1:0-9415 GCA_036393115.1 Casimicrobiaceae bacterium | reverse complement strand
CGCGCCGCGGATCTGCTGGCTGTCGCGGCCGAGCCCGGCGAGCTCGGCGCGCTTCGAGCGATCGCGGAAGAACGAGTCGAGCACCTGCTCCATGTGCCGCAGGTTCGCCTGCACTTCACGCATCACCTGCGTGACGAGCGCGCGGTCCTGCGCACGCTTCGACATTTCGTCGAGCATCGCCACCCCGCCGGCGGCGACTTCGCGTCCCGCGCGAACAGCGTCGATGCGGGCGATCATCGCATCGACCTGCGCGGCGAAGTCCGGCGCAAGGTGGCTGCGGTTGTCGAGCGCGTTCTCGACCAGCAGGAGCGCCGTCGCAAATTCGATCGCGACCGTCTCCGGCACGCCGCTCTCGGGGATCTCGTCGAAACGCAGCGACAGCGCGGCGGTCAGCGTGACGAGCGCCGCCGGACCGATCTCGGTCGCCTTCGCGTTGATCGACGCAATGAGCTGGCGCAGTCGCGCGAGGAGGTCGGGACGGCCCGAGGCCGCCTTCATCCACGCGTCCTTCGCCGACGCGATCTGCTCGCGCGCCTCGCGCACGATCGGCTGCAGCCGCACGACGTCGGCGCCCTGCGCCGCACGCGACGGGATGAGCCCGCCCAGCCGGTATGCGCGCTGCACCGCGTCGATCAGCGCCGCCCCGGGCTTCGCGATCGCGACGTGGTAGAGCACCTCACGACGGAGCCGGTCGGAGACCTTGGCGCTACCCTCCGCGACGCGCCTGATCTGCATGTCGATGCGCGCAACGAGCTGCTTCGCAGCGAAGCTCGCTTCGATCGCGCCGGTTTCGAGGCCTTCGAGCAGCGCGCCGACGGTCCACCAGAACGCACGCAGCGCAGGTTGCGCGGCGAGCTCGTCGATCGCGGCGATCGCCGCACGCATCGTGCCGATTCCCTGGGCGCTGCCGCGCAGCCAGTCGAGCAGCCCGTGCTGGTAATCGCGTCTCCGCTGCACGAGCTGCGGCGTGAGGCTTGCCGCGGGGACGATCTCGTGCGCAGCCTGCCGCGGTGCGCGCACGTCGAGATCCGGGAAGAAGAGCTCCGCGGGCGACACCGCGGCGACGCCGCGGCCGCGCTGCATCGCCTCGTATTCGGGGAAGAGCTCGAGCGGAACGGGAGCCCTGCCGTTCGCGACCTCGTCGAGAAACACCTGCAACCTGCGGCAGGCGCGATCGACGCGCTCGATGAGCTCGGGCGCGTCGACCACCGGCAGCTCGTCGATCGACGCGAGCTGGCGCTCGATCTCGTCGGTATAGGCGGTGACGGCGTCGAGCCCGACCATTTGCAGCGCACCCGCCGCCTGGTGCACGTGGGCACGCGCGTGCTTCAGCGATGCGGTGTCGGAGAAATCGGTGCGAAACGCGGCAAGCGCGTCGAGGCCGCGCGTCAGCGACTGGTCGATCTCGTCCTGCACCCACGACAGCGGGCCGACATCGAATTCGCGCGTGGGTTCGCTCAGCACGTCGGGCTCGCCCGGGAGGCCCTAGACCTTGAACCCGGCGACCGAGCTCCGGAGCTCGGCGGCAAGGCGCGTCAATTGGCCGATCGACACGTTGGTCTGCTTCGAGCCTTCGGTTGCCTCTTCCGACACGCGCAGGATCGCCTGCATCCCGCGCGTCACCTCGGAGACCGACTCGGACTGCGTCTGCGTGCGCGCCGAGATCTGGCCGATCAGCTCGGCGAGCTCGCGCGACACGCGCTGGATCTCGGCCAGCGCCTGCCCGGCAGCGTCGGAGAGCTTCGCGCCCTCGACGACGCCGACGGTCGATTTCTCCATCGCGCCGACGGCATCCTGCGTGTCGGCCTGAATGGTCTTGACGATCGCCTCGATCTGCTTGGTCGCCTCGCCGGAGCGCTCGGCCAGCCGCTGCACCTCCTCGGCGACGACGGTGAACCCGCGCCCCGCCTCGCCCGCCGAAGCTGCCTGGATCGCGGCATTGAGCGCGAGGACGTTGGTCTGCTCGGTGATGTCCGAGATCAGCTCGACGATCTCGCCGATCTCGAGCGACGATTCGCCGAGTCGCTTGATCCGCTTCGACGTGTCCTGGATCTGCGTGCGGATGTCGTTCATGCCGGCAATCTGGTTCTGCACCGCCCGGCCACCCTGCTCCGCCGCGGCGAGCTGCGCCTGCGCGACCTTCGCCGACTGGTTCGCATGCGTCGCAACCTCGCTGATCGAGCGCGCCATCGACAGCACCGACGCCGACGCCTGCTGGATCTCGCGATTCTGGTGCTGTGACGCTTCGTAGAGGCGGTTCGAGATCGCCTGCGTCTCCTGCGTCGCCTTGGTCACCTGGTCGGTGGCCGAATTGATGCCCCGCACCAGCGTGCGCAACTCGTCGATCGTGAAGTTGATCGAGTCGGCGATCGCGCCGGTCACGTCTTCGGTGACCGACGCCTGGACGGTGAGATCGCCGTCGGCGAGGTTCCCCATCTCGTTCAGCAACCGCAGGATCGCCTCCTGGTTGCGCTTGTTCTCGTGCTCGCTTTCCTGCGAGTGCGTGCGTGCATCGGCAAGCAGCACCTTCGCGGCGAGCGCGAGACAGCCGAGCGCGAAGAGCGCGAGCACCACCGCCAGCACCATGTTCGGCAGCCGCCAGTGAGCGCCGCCTTCGTAGAGTCCGGCGAGCGCGCCGGCATCGCCGAGCAGCGGCTCGGCTTCGGCGTCGATCGTGCGCGCGAGCGCCAACGTCGCGCTGCGCGCCGCCGGGGCACCGGCATCGGGCACGGCGGCTGCGCCGACGGCGGCACCGGAGGAGCCCGGCGCGGACGCGACGTCACGCTCGCGGCCGAGGAGCTGCGCCACCGCGGCATCGACCCGCTGCCAGCGCGTCCGCACCTCGGCGAGCTTCGCGCTCATGGCCGGCGTGGGCGCCGCCCCGAACCAGCTCGCCGCAGGGGGCGTCGCCGCCGGAAGCGCCGCGAGATCGTCGGCGAAGCGCTGGCGGCTGTCGCGCACCACCACGAATGCGGGCCGCTCGCCCTGCGCCGCCTGCGCGGCGGCACGGGCGAGGCGCTGCGACATCGTCTGCATGTCGGAGACCGTTCGCACGCGCTGCGCGAAACGCTCGGCGACGCCATTGTCGAGATAGACGACGAGCACGGCGAGCGCCGCGAACAGGAACGCGAGCGCGCCCAGGATCTGGAACTGCCGCACGACCGGAAGACCGCCGATCAGCGCCAGGCGCGACGGCACCGGCGCCGCATTCGCGGCGACGCGAATCTGCTCGATTCCCGACGCCGGCGTCATCGGATCGAACGGCTCGGCGGGGCTCGCGACCATGCGCACCTGGGTCGTCGGCGGATCGAAATCGGTGCCGTCGGCAACGGAGGCATCCGCACCGCGCATCTTCGGCATTCTCAGTGCCATGCTTCCTCCGGATTCCGGCGCGCGGCGCGACGCTGGTGCGGCGAGCCGCTCATGTTCCCACCTGCAGGAAGGAGGCGTCGCGCGCGAGTGCGGTGAGGTCGACCTCCTGCCATGTGTTGCCATCGGCATCGGACCAGCGCTGCGCGTACCAGTCGGGCGCACCCGGCGGTGGAGCGTGCCCGGCAAGCTCGGTGATGTTGCGCAGCCCGGTGACACGCTCGACGACGAGCCCTGCGTTGAGGTCGCCCGAACGCGATGCGAAGAGCAGCAGCCGCGCCGACGCCCCCGCCGGTGCCGGCGCGGCGCCGGTGAACGCGGCGAAATCGACGACGCTGTATAGATTGCCGCGAACGTTCGCGAGCCCGAGGAACCAGTCGCGCGTGAGCGGCACGCGCGCGATCGGCGGCACGGCGATCACCTCACCGGCATCGGCGAGGCGCACCAGCCACTGCGTACCTGCACAGACGAACGAAAGCCGCGACGATTCCACCTGCGCCGCGGTGCGCGTGGCAAGCCGCGCCGCAAGCTCCTGCTGGAACGAGCGTAGATCGAGGCGTGCCGCGCGCGTCACGGCGCCACCTCGAGCGACTGGATCTTGGCCAGCAGCTCCGCGCGGACGACCGGCTTCACGAGGTAATCACGCGCACCCTGGCGCAGGCCCCAGATGCGGTCGGTCTCCTGGCTCTTCGACGTGCACATGATCACCGGAATGGTCCGCGTCTCGGGATCGCGGCTGATCGCGCGCGTCGCCTGGAAGCCGTTCAGCCCGGGCATCACGACGTCCATCAGGATGAGGTCCGGGCGCAGGCTGCGCGCCTTCGCGATCGCGTCCTCGCCGCTGTCGCTCTCGACCACCTCGTAGCCGGCGCGGGACAGGAGGTCCTGCAGCACGTGACGTTCGGTGGGCGAGTCGTCGACGACGAGGATCGTGCGGATGCTGTTCATATGGGCCGCCTTGCGCTCCGCCTCCGATCGAACCTGGGCGACGACGGCACGCGCGGTCGGGTGCTCGCCACCGCTCATCAGGCCGCCTCCGCACGTGCGTGCGCGGCGACGGCCTTGAGCAGGCTGTCCTTGGTGAAGGGCTTGGTCAGATACTGGTCGGAGCCGACCATGCGGCCGCGCGCGCGGTCGAACAGGCCGTCCTTCGACGAGAGCATTACCACCGGGGTCGTGCGAAAGCGCGGGTTGCGCTTGATCAGCGCACAGGTCTGATAGCCGTCGAGCCTCGGCATCATGATGTCGACGAAGACGAGGTCGGGCTGGTGATCGGCGACCTTGGCGAGCGCGTCGAAGCCGTCCTCGGCGAGGATCACCGTGCACCCGGCCTGGAGCAGGAAGATTTCCGCACTGCGGCGAATGGTGTTCGAGTCGTCGATCACCATCACCTTCGCGCCCTGCAGCGGGCTGCGCGCCTGCGTCTCGATTGCCATCTGCTCCTCGTGGGCGGATTGCGCGGCGGCGCGGGCGCCACCGGACAGCACGGTCCAGTCTGCCACGGACCGCGCGGGTTGACCAGAGCATAAAGCTTGCCGGAATCGGCCGCGATTGCCGATTCTGATCTCAATGCAACAGGAAGGACAAATATCCCGGTCCAAACTGCCGCGCTGCGGCAGGGACTGCCGTCCGGCGGTGCGGAACGGGGCGACCGGCGGTCAGCGGCCGAGAAACAGCCGGTAGGCCGGATTGTCCGACTCGTCGACGTAGTCGTAGCCGAGGCGGTCGAGGAAGCGTTTGAACTGCGCCTTGTCCTGCGGCGGGACCTGCATGCCGACCAGCACCCGACCGTAGTCGCCGCCCTGGTTGCGGTAGTGGAACAGGCTGATGTTCCAGCCCGCGCTCATCGACGACAGGAAACGCATCAGCGCACCGGGCCGCTCGGGAAACTCGAAGCGGTAGAGGATCTCGTGACGTGCCGTCGGCGCATGGCCGCCGACGAGGTGACGCACGTGGAGCTTGGCCATCTCGTTGTCCGAGAGATCGAGCGTGCGAATGCGCCGGCGCGCGAGCGCCGCCAGCAGTCGCCGGGTCTCGTCGCGATTGGCGACCTCGACCCCGACGAAGAGGTGCGCGACCTCCGGGTCGGCATAACGGTAGTTGAACTCGGTGATCGAGCGCTTGCCGAGCAGCGCGCAGAACTCGCGAAAGCTGCCCGGGCGTTCCGGTATCGACACGGCGAAGATCGCCTCGCGCTGCTCGCCGAGTTCGGCGCGCTCGGCGACGAAGCGCAGACTGTCGAAATTCATGTTGGCGCCGCAGGCGACGGCCGCCACGGTGGCACCCTTCGCCCCCTCGCGCGCGGCCCAGGCCTTGACGCCGGCGACCGACAGCGCGCCGGCTGGCTCCAGGATCGCGCGCGTATCCTCGAAGACGTCCTTCAGTGCCGCGCAGATCGCGTCGCTGTCGACGCTGATGACCTCGTCGACGAAGCGGCGCGCGAGGCGGAACGTCTCGCGCCCGACCTGGCGCACGGCGACACCGTCGGCGAAGAGCCCGACGTGCGGAAGGACCACCCGGCGCCCGGCGGCGAGCGAGCGCGCCATCGCATCGGAATCCTCCGGCTGCACGCCGATGATGCGGACTTCGGGACGCACACGCTTCACGTAGGCAGCGATGCCGCCGATGAGGCCGCCGCCGCCGATCGCGACGAAGATCGCATCGAGCGGACCCTGCCACTGGCGCAGGATCTCCATTCCGATCGTGCCCTGTCCCGCGATGACGTCGGGATCGTCGTAGGGATGCACGAACGTCGCGCGGCTGCGCTTCTGCAGCACGAGTGCGTGCGCATAGGCATCGGAGTAGGAATCGCCGTGGAGCACCACCTTCGCCCCGCGCGCCGCGACCGCGGCGGTCTTGATCTGCGGCGTCGTGACCGGCATCACGATCGTCGCGCGGCAGCCGAGCCGCTGCGCGGCAAGCGCCACTCCCTGCGCGTGGTTGCCGGCCGACGCGGCAATCACGCCGCGCGCACGTGCGGCCGGCGAGAGGTGCACCATCTTGTTGTAGGCGCCACGAAGCTTGAACGAGAACACGCTCTGCTGGTCCTCGCGCTTCAGGAGTACGCGATGGCCGAGGCGGCGCGACAGCGCCGGCGCGAGCTCGAGCGGCGTTTCGACGGCGACGTCGTACACCTTCGCCGTCAGGATCTTCTTGAGGTAATCGACCGCCATTGCCGGCCGCGGATCCGCGACAAAAGGGCCTAGCGTAGCAGAGCCGCGCCGCCGCCTCTCGCTGCGTGGAGCGCCGTGGGCGCGGCGCCGTGCGCCGGCCTTCAGACGAAGTCGGGTGCCACCACCGCCCTCACCACCACTGCCGCTCCGGATTCCTGTGCGCGCGTCGCGAGCCACCAGACGGCACCCTTCTTCACCGCCCAGAACGCTTCGCGGCCGGCGACGAGCGTCGCCGCCACCTCACCCAGCGTCGGCTGGTGCGCGACGACGAGCACCGCCTCGCGAGCGTCGGGCCAGCCGGCGGCGGCAAGCACCGCAGCGGCACCTGCCCCCGGAGCGAGATCGGGAACGGTGACGAAGCGGCGGTTCAGCGCCTGCGCGGTCTGCTGACAGCGCTCGGCCGGCGACACCAGCACGCGGCAGGCTGCCGGCAGGTGACGATCGAGCCACTCTCCCATCCGCTGGGCCTGGCGAACGCCCTTCGAGGTGAGCCGCCGCGCTGCATCGGGCTCGCCCGGCTCCGCGTCGCAATGGCGCCAGAGAATCAGGTCCACGGCCGCAGGCGGCTCGCCGTTGCGCGATCGCCAACCACGCGCTACGCGCCGCGGCTCACGACGGCTCCGCTTCCAGCGCGAGCCAGATGCAACCTGTCTTCGACTCGCGCGCGAGCGCCGCGAGATACTCGCGATGCGCCGCGGCCTCGGCGTCGCTCACCACGACCGCGACCGCCGCTCGCGCCCCGGCCCCGTCACGCCCCGCGGCGGACAGCGCGCGTTTCGGCGCAGCGTCGACGACGTCGATCGTGAGCGTCTCCTGGCCGCGCGTCATGCGCAGGTACACCTCGGCGAGGAGATTGGCGTCGAGCAGCGCGCCGTGCCGCGTCCGCTCGGCGTTCGACACGCCGAAGCGCTCGCACAGCGCATCGAGGCTGTTGCGCTTGCCCGGGAAGGCTTCGCGCGCGAGCACCAGCGTGTCGGTCAACTGCGCGTACAGCGATGCGCAGGGCGCGAGCCCCGCGCGCTCGAATTCGGCGTCGAGAAAGCCGATGTCGAACGGCGCGTTGTGGATGATCCATTCGGCGTCGCGCGCGAAATCGGCGAAGCGACCGGCGATGTCGGCGAAGCGCGGCTCGCCGGCGAGGTCCTCGCGCGTCATGCCGTGAACTTCGGTCGCGCCCGCGTCGATGTCACGCTCGGGGTCGATGCGGCAGTGCAGATGACGCCCGGTGACGCGCCGGTCGACGATCTCCACCGCCGCGAGCTCGATGATCCGATGGTCCTGGCGCGGATCGAGACCGGTGGTCTCGGTGTCGAGGATGATCTGGCGCATTCCTACTTCCTGTACTTCTGAATCGTCGACTGGATCTCCGCGATCGCCCGCTCGATCTCCTCCTCGGTGAGATCGCGGGCCGCACCGCTGCGGTCGGCGAGCGACACCGTGTCGTCGAGGCCGGTGCCGAACTCGCCGGCGGCAAGGTCGTCGGTGATCGTACTGGGCTCGTCGGCAAGGCCTTCGGGCCCCCAGCGCACGATGATCGCCGAGACGTTGTCGCCGTCGGGACCGCCGCGCAGCTCGGCCTCACGCATGATACGCGGCCCGACGTCGAGAACCGGCGTCGAAGTGAGCATCGTCGCCAGCTCCGCCTGCGGATAGACGCTCCACAGTCCGTCGGTGCACAGAATCAGGAGGTCGCCGTTCTTGAGCGGCGTGCGCCGCGAGAGATCGATCACCGGTTCGACGGCCCCGCCGAGGCAGCTGAAGATGCGGTTGCGATCGGGATGCGACGCCGCCTCGGCGGGTGTGATCAGCTTCTGATCGACGAGGTATTGCACCTTCGAGTGGTCGCGCGTCGCGCCGATCAGGCGGCCCTGTCGCAGCAGCATGAAGCGCGAGTCGCCGGCGTGCGCCCAGTACGCGCTGCCGCGCTGAACGATCGCCGCGACGCAGGTCGTGCGCGGCGTCTCGAGCATCGCGAAGCGGCTCGCGTACGAGGCGAGCGCGGCGTGCCCCCGCAGCATCGTCTCCTGCATGAAGCCGAGCGGATTGCGGAGGATCGGCTGCGCCTCCTGCTGGAAGCGCTCGACGAAGAGGCGCACGATGATCTGCGCCGCGATCTCGCCGCCGAGGTGCCCACCCATGCCGTCCGCGACGACGAGGAGGAGCGCCTCGCGGCTGTACGTGTACGCGAGGCGATCCTCGTTGATCTCGCGGCCGCAGCGCCGCGTATCCTGGAAGATGGTGAAGCGCACGGCGGGACCGAGGTGGTGAATCCGGATTCCGCGCGATCGCAGGTGGTGCGATCAGACGCGGATTTCGGAGAACAGCACCCGCTTCAGATTGCCGAGGAAGGTCAGCTTGCGCTTCGGCGGCGGAATGTCACGGATCGCGCGCTGCAGCGCGAACACGCTCTGCGGACGCTCGAGCGGATCGAGTCGCAGGCACCAGTCGATCACCTCGAGCAGGTTGTCGGAGTACTGCCCCGACCAGATCTTCTTCGCCGACACGAGGTGGTCCTCGACGAGGCGCGCATCGGCCGCCTGCGGCGCGAACGCGGCGAGGCAGGCGAACATCGACGCGCCGGTTCCGTAGACATCGGTCCACGGACCGAGCCGGTCGTGATCGCGATACTGCTCGGGCGCGGCGAAGCCCGGCGTGTACATCGGGGCAAGCCGCGGGCGATTCGTCGTCAGCGTCTGGCGGGCGGCGCCGAAGTCGAGCAGCACCGGGCTGCCGTCGTTGTGCAGGTAGATGTTGGCCGGCTTGATGTCGAGGTGCAGGATCTTGCGCGTGTGCACTTCGCGCAAGCCGTTCAGGAGGTGCATGAACACCTGGCGCACGAAGCGCTCCGACATCTGGTCCTGGCGCATCTGGAT
>DASVWR010000251.1:0-25675 GCA_036393115.1 Casimicrobiaceae bacterium | reverse complement strand
CGCGGCCGCGCGAAAGCCGGCGCGAACGCTGCCGCAC
Source organism: Casimicrobiaceae bacterium (assembly GCA_036393115.1). Lineage (GTDB taxonomy): Bacteria > Pseudomonadota > Gammaproteobacteria > Burkholderiales > Casimicrobiaceae > VBCG01. Next base: position 25,638 of record DASVWR010000251.1, on the reverse strand, counting down.
TCGCCGCGCTCGCTGCGAAGTACCCCGATCGCGGCGATTACGTCGTGATGCCGCCGATCCCGTGGAATCCGTATCAGAGCGATTTCTGGACGAACGAGATCCTGAACGACATCGACGGGCAACTCGACCTCGGACACCGCGACAGGGCCGAGTGGCTGGCACTTCGCGACGGCCTCGACGATCTCGCCGCGGCGATCGAGAGCGGACGCATCGACGCGCTCCTCGCCGCAAACGACGGCCATCCGAAGCGCACGCTCGGCGATGTCGCGCGAAGCGGCGCCATGCCGTCGCTCGCCGGCCTCGGCGCGTCGCCGCCCAATCCGCCCGACCCCCGGCGTCGCCACTATCTCGGCACCGACTCGCAGGGGCGCGACGTCGCGGCGCGCCTGCTCTACGGATTCAGGATCTCGATCTTCTTCGCGCTGTTCCTGGTCCTGACCGGGCAGGTGGTCGGCACGATCGTCGGCAGCCTGCAGGGCTATCTCGGCGGGCGCTTCGATCTCGTCAGCCAGCGCGCGATCGAGGTGCTGATCGCCGTGCCGTTCCTCTACGTCGTGATCGTGATCGCGGCGCTGTTCCAGCCGACGTTCTGGCTCCTGATCGCGATCCTGTCGCTTTTCCAGTGGATCGCGATCACCTTCTTCATGCGTACCGAGATGTATCGCGAGAAGACGCGCGAATACTGCCTCGCCGCAAAATCCTACGGCGCGTCGCACTTCAGGATCGTCTTCCGGCACCTGCTGCCGAACTGCCTGACACCGCTCGTGACGTTCACCCCGTTCGCCGTCGTCGGGGCGATCTTCGCGCTCACCGGCCTCGACTACCTCGGCTATGGCCTGCCGGCGCCGACGCCAAGCTGGGGCGAGCTGATCGGTCAGGCACTCGAAGCGTCGAACCGCGACAAGCTGTGGCTCACCCTGGCGCCGTTCGGCGCGCTGACGATAACGCTCGTGCTCGTCGTGTTCATCGGCGAATCGGTGCGCGAAGCGTTCGACCCGAAGCCGTATGCGCGCTATGAATGAGCGCCGCCGCGTGCTCGGTGCGTTCGCGGCCGGTATCGCCGGCGTGCTGGTGCCGGCGCGCGACGGCGCGCATGCGGCGACCGGCGCTGCACCGGTCCCCGACGATCTCGCTCCCGCGGGCGCCGTGCCCGGCGCCGCGCCGGCGCTGCCGCCGAATCTGCGCTGGGAGACCAACAACGACGAGCCACTGATCGGCTCGCCGAAGGCGATCCGCGGCGGCACGCTGCGCTACGAGCTCGGCGCCTATCCGCTGACGTTTCGCCTGATGGGCCCGAATTCCAACGACAGCTTCGCCGCGTGGAACCGACTGTTCACGTTCAATTTCACGCTGGTTCAGCGGCATCCGGCCAGCGACCGCTACATCCCGATGATGGCGACGCACTGGTCGGTGCAGGACGACCAGCGCACGATCTACTTCAAGCTCGATCCCGCCGCGCGCTTCAGCGACGGCCATCCGGTGACGGCGGCCGACTACGTCTTCACCTGGCAGATGATGCGCTCGCCGCACATCGTCGATCCGTTCTACAACACCTATGCCAAGCAGTACTACGAGTCGGTCGACCGCATCGACGACCATACGCTGCGGATCGTCGGAACGCGCTGGAGCTGGCGGCCGCTGTACGACTTCGCCGGGCTGTGGCCGACGCCGGCGCACGCGACGAAGCTCGACGCCGACTGGGTCCGGCGCACCAACAACCAGTTCCAGATCACCGTCGGGCCATACGTCATCAAGAGCGTCGTACGCGGCGAATCGGCGACCTTCGAGCGCGTGCCCAACTGGTGGGGCGAAGGCCGGCGCTATTTCATCGGGCAGTACAACTTCGATCGCATCGAGCTGCGGGTGATCCCGGAGGGGCGCAGCCTCGACTACCTGCGCCGTGGCGAGCTCGACATCATCACCGCGGGGTCGGCGCGCGCGTGGCACGAGGACTACGACTTTCCGGCCGTCAACAACGGCTGGCTGCGGCGCGCCCGCGTGATGGTCGACACGCCGGCCGGTGTGTTCGGCCTGCACATGAACCTCGAAGCGCCGATCTTCGGCAACCGGCATTTCCGCAAGGCGATGCAGTACCTGTTCAACTTCGAGCGCATCAACCGCAACCTGATGTTCGACGAGTATTTCCGTCTGGTGTCGTTCTTCGAAGGCACGCCGTTCGCCGACCCGAAGCTCGAGCCCTACGGCTTCCACCCGGCTGCGGCGCGCAGAGAGCTTGCGCTCGCCGGCTACCATCGCCCGGCCGAGCTGCGGCCGAGCGGGTTTTTCGGCCAGCTCTGGAACGCGCTCCGCGGCATCGTCATCACGCGCTCCGACACCGCCGACGTGCTCGTGAACGAGCGCGGCGAGAAGGCGAGCTTCAGCGTGATCTACGGCAGCAAGGGGCTCGAGCGGCACCTCACGGTGATCCAGCAGGATTTCCGCCGCGCGGGGGTCGACATGCAGCTGCGCCTGCTCGAGCCCGGCACGGCCTTCGAGCGCGCGCTCGAGCGGAAATACGAGATGACGCTCGTCGGCTATACCAGCGGCTTCTATCCCGATCCGCGCCAGTACCTCGGCAGCGAGTTCGAGAAGGCGACCAACAACAACGACATCTGGGGTTTCGGCAGTCCCGAGGTCGACCGGTTGATCGAGGTCTACGAGCGCGACCCCGACTCGGCTGCGCGCCTCGCAGCGATGCATCGGATCGATGACATCGTCCACGACGAGGCGTTCTACATTCCGTTCTGGCGCTCGCCGTTCATCCGCATCGCCTACTGGGACTACGTGCGCTTTCCAGACTTCTACTTGCCGAAGCGCACCGAGCAGTTGAGCGACTGGCTCGTGTACTGGATCGATCCGGCGCGCAAGGAGGCGCTCGCACGCGACATGCGGGACGGCAAGGCGTACCCGGTCGACCCCGAGATCGACAAGGACTACTACCACGTCAGGAAGGCGGTGAGCGAAGGTGCCTGACGCGGGAAGCGGTGCGAGCCTGCTCGAGATCGACCACCTGCGGGTCGGCTTCGACACCGAGGCGGGGCTGGTCCACGCCGTCGACGGCGTTTCACTCGTGATCGAGCGCGGGCAGACGCTCGGCCTCGTCGGCGAATCGGGATGCGGGAAGAGCGTCACCGCAGCCTCGGTGCTGCGCCTCGTGCCGGTGCCGCCGGGGCGCTACCTCGGCGGCGCGATCCGCTTCGACGGCGCCGACATCCTGACACTGCCTCGCGACGCGCTTCCCGAGATCCGCGGGCGCGACATCGCGATGGTGTTCCAGGATCCGATGACCGCGCTCAATCCGGTCTTCACGATCGGACGCCAGTTGCGCGAGGTCCTCGCGCTGCGCTTCGGTCTTGCTGCCGCGGCGGCGCGCGAGCGCTCGGCAGCGATGTTGAGCGCGATCGGCATTCCCGACGCCGCAGCGCGCCTCGACCAGTTTCCGCACGAGCTCTCGGGCGGCATGAAGCAGCGTGTGATGATCGCGATGGCGCTGCTGTGCAAACCGAGGCTCCTCATCGCCGACGAGCCGACGACGGCGCTCGACGTCACCGTGCAGGCGCAGATTCTGCACCTCATCCGCGAGCTACAGCGCGAGAGCGGGACCGCGGTGCTGTTCATCACGCACGACATGGGGGTGATCGCTGAGATGTGCGACGCCGTCGCGGTGATGTATGCCGGGCGCGTCGTTGAGCGCGGCAGCGTCGTCCAAGTCTTCGAAAAGCCGCGCCACCCGTACACGCACGGGCTCCTCGCGAGCCTTCCGCGCCCGGGTCGCAGAGGCAAGACGCCGCTGCCGACGATCGAAGGAACGGTCCCGTCGCTGCTCGCACCACCGCCCGGTTGCCGCTTTGCCGCACGCTGCATGCATCGCCGCGAGCTCGATGCCGATTGCGCGCGCCGCTGCGTCGAGATCGATCCCGTACTGGCATCCGGTAGCGACCACCCGGTCGCCTGTCACTTCCCGCTCGTCGCCACGGCGCCCGCAGGGCTGCGCGAATGACCGCCGTGGGCATTACGCCGCTCCTCGTCGCCGAGGACCTCACCAAGCATTACCCGGTCCGCGGCGGCGTCTGGGGCCGCTCGGTTGCGACGATCAGGGCCGTCGACGGCGTCAGCCTGTCGGTGGCGCCGCGACGCACGCTCGGCCTCGTCGGCGAGTCGGGCTGCGGCAAGTCGACGCTGGGGCGCACGCTGATGCGCCTCGAAACGCCGACACGCGGGATGGTGACCTTCGAGGGCCGCGACCTCGCGCACGCGCGCGGCGACGAGCTGCAGCGTCTGCGCCGCGACATCCAGATGGTCTTCCAGGATCCTTACTCGTCGCTCAACCCGCGCATGACCGTCGGCGAGATCGTGCGCGAGCCGCTCGTCGTCCATGAGATCGGCTCGCGCGCAGAGCAACTCGCTCGCGTGCGCGAGCTCCTCGACACCGTGGGGCTCGATGTCACGACGACCGACCGCTATCCGAGCGAGTTCTCCGGCGGACAGCGCCAGCGCATCGGTGTCGCGCGCGCGCTCGCGCTCGGCCCGCGCCTCGTCATCGCCGACGAGCCGGTGTCAGCGCTCGACGTGTCGGTGCGCGGCCAGGTGCTGAACCTGATGCTGCGCCTGCAGGATGAGCTCGGCCTCGCATACATCTTCATCAGCCACGACCTGTCGGTGGTCGAGCACATGTGCGACACGATCGCGGTGATGTATCTCGGCCGCATCGTCGAGGAGGCGCCGGTCGAGGCACTCTTCGCGCGTCCCGCGCACCCTTATACGCGTGCGCTCCTCGCCGCGATCCCGTCGCTCGACCCGCGCCGGCGCACCGGTGTCGTTCCTCTCGAAGGCGAGGTGCCGAGCCCGATGCAATCGATCGAGGGGTGTCCGTTCGCGCCACGCTGCTCGTGGGTGACCGATGCGTGCCGCAAGACGGTCCCGGTCCTCGAAGCCGTCGCCGCGCCGGATTCGTCCGGGAATACGGCCGCGGCGGGCGCAAACGGCCATCGCGCCGCGTGCCTGCGACGACTCGAAGTCGTCGCGACGCCGCTGCCCGTCAGTGGCGCACGATCCCGCGCGCGGGGCGCTTCGTCGTGACCGAGACGGTCTCGACCGACAGCGTGAAGCTGCACTGCTCGTTGGGATACATCGCTCCGACGCCGATCAGCTTGCGCGCGATCTCCTCACCGCGGTCGTTGCGAACGGTCACCACCACCGTGTACTCCCACGGATCGCCTTCTGCGGGATGGCGGATGCTGCCCTCGATGGTGAGGGGCGTGAGCGCAGCGACGGGCGTCGCATCGGTGTCAGCGCCGAAGCGCAGGTAATGCCGGCACGCCGGACACACGGCTGCGCTTTCGAGGATGATCTCCCGGCAATGCGGGCACGCGCGTGTCGCGCCCGCGCTACCGGCGCGCGCAGCGCTCATGCAGCGCTGCCGATCCCGATGCCAGCGGTGCTGCGCACGCCCGTTTTCCCGCCTTTGCCGTCATCCCAGCCGAACTCGGCCTGACCGCGCAGGCGCGCACCCGCCGCGACGGTGAGCGATCCTGCCTTGAGATCGCCGACCACGACCGCGGATTGCAGCAGATCGACGAGCGTCGCCTGCTCGATGTTGCCCTCGAGCTCGCCCGCGATCGTCACGCGATCGGCGCGGACGCTACCGGTCAGCTTCGCACCTGCCTCGATCGTGAGATCGCCCTGAACGTTGACGTCTCCCTTGAAGCGGCCGGCGATGCGGACGCTGCCGCCGCCTTCGATCTTGCCTTCGATCGTGATGTCGGCGGCGATCAGCGATTCCTTTCGCGGATGCCCGGCATCGTGACGCGGCGGCGCGTCGCTGCGGGGAGCCGGCTGATTGACGGGAGCCTCCGGTTTCGGCGCGGTGTCGAAGCGCAGCGGCTCCTTCGCCTCGGGCACCGGTGTCGGAACGGGGGCGGGCGCAGGGCGCGCCGCGGTATTGTCCTTCCAGATCGCCATGATATCGACCTCCGAGCGGCAAATGGCCAGTGAGGCTAACGCCATTCGCGATCGCTGGCAATCGAAAAGTCATAAGAAACCGCTGGAAGGAGGGGAATCTGCGAGTAAATCCTGCAAAGGGCGAGGGTTGCTGGCCGAAGCACGTGGGAGTATGGAACGGGCAGGAGTGGGGAGTTGGGGACGAGGGACGAGGAAGAATGAGGGGTAGGGGCGAGGAGGAAGAGGTATGGCCGGGGTTCCGAGTTACGTGCAGGGAGCGGCGAGCGTGCCGCTCATCGGCGAGACGATCGGCGCGCATTTCGATCGGATCGCCGCGCGCCACGCGGACGGCGACGCGCTGATCGTCCGCCACCAGAACGTCCGCTGGAGTTACCGCGAGCTCGCCCGGCGCGTCGACGATCTTGCCGTTGCGTTGCTCGGTCTCGGCCTCGAGCCGGGTGACCGGATCGGCATCTGGTCGCAGAACTGCGCCGAATGGGTGCTGACGCAATTCGCGACGGCGAAGGCGGGGCTCGTGCTCGTCAACATCAATCCGGCGTACCGGCGCGTCGAGCTCGAGTACGCGCTGAAGAAGGTCGGCTGCCGCGCGCTCGTTCTGTCGCCGAGCTTCAAGACGAGCGACTATCTCACGATTCTGCACGAGGTCGCTCCGGAAATCGCGACGTCGCCGCCAGGAAAGCTGCACGCGGCGGCGTTGCCCGACCTCGAGCTCGTGATCCGGCTGGGATCGGCGAAGACGCCGGGAATGCTCAACTTCGACGATCTCGCGACGAAGGCCAATGCAGACCGCCTTGCCAAGCTCACGAGCATCGGCGACGCGCTGCAGTTCGACGATGCGGTCAACATCCAGTTCACCTCCGGGACCACCGGCGCGCCGAAAGGCGCGACGCTGACGCATCACAACATCCTCAACAACGGCTTCTTCATCGGCGAAGCGATGCGCTTCACCGAGCGCGACCGGCTGTGCATTCCGGTTCCGCTCTACCACTGCTTCGGGATGGTGCTCGGCAACCTCGCCTGCGTGACCCACGGCGCGACGATGGTCTTCCCCGGCGAAGGATTCGACGCAAAGGCGGTGCTGGAGACGGTCGAGGCGGAGCGCTGCACGGCGCTGCACGGCGTGCCGACGATGTTCATCGCCGCGCTCGACGACCCCGGGTTCGACCGCTACGACCTGTCGACGCTGCGCACCGGCATCATGGCGGGCTCGCCGTGCCCGGTGGAAGTGATGAAACGCGTCGTCGAGCGGATGCACATGCGCGAGGTGACGATCGCCTACGGCATGACCGAAACCTCACCGGTGTCGTTCCAGAGCTCGATCGACGATCCGGTCGATCGCCGGGTATCGACGGTCGGGCGCGTCCAGCCGCACCTCGAAGTCAAGATCGTCGACGAGAACGGACGCATCGTCCGGCGCGGCGCAACCGGCGAGCTACTGACGCGCGGCTACTCGGTCATGCTCGGTTACTGGAACGACGCCGAGCGCACCGCCGAAGCGATCGACCCGGCGCGCTGGATGCACACGGGTGACCTCGCGACGATCGACGACGAGGGCTACTGCAACATCGTCGGCCGCTCGAAGGACATGGTGATCCGCGGCGGCGAGAACATCTACCCGCGCGAGGTCGAGGAGTTTCTTTATCGCCACCCGAAGATCCGCGACGTGCAGTGCGTCGGCGTGCCCGATGCGAAGTTCGGCGAGGAGCTCTGTGCGTGCGTCGTCCTGCGCCCCGGCGTCGAAGCCGATCCGGAGGAGATCCGCGAGTTCTGCCGCGGGCAGATCGCGCACTACAAGGTCCCGCGCTACGTGCGCTTCGTCGACGGGTTCCCGATGACGGTGACCGGCAAGATCCAGAAGTTCCTGCTGCGCCGGCAGATGGCCGACGAGCTCGGGCTCGTCGAAGCGAAGACCGCGTAGGCGGCGAGGTCCCTTGCGGCGCAGCGCTCAGCCGCGCGGCGCTCAGTCACGCGTCGGATAGGGCGTGCCGTCGCGATGCGTGTAGGCGTCGACCGCTGGATCGAACAGCAGGTCGATGTCGGGATAGGTGGTGAAGTCGTCCGCGACGCGCGAGCCGACCTCGAGGCAGGTTGCGTCGACGTCTCCTCGATTCACGAGATGGTGGCCGTCCGTCCGTCCCTTCGGAAACGCGATGCAGTCGCCGGGGCGCAGGGTTTCGGCCCCGGCATCGGTGACGAGCGTCAGCTCGCCCGACAGCACGTAGACGAACTCGTCCTCGGCCGAGTGCCAGTGACGCTGGCTCGACCAGGCGCCGGGCGGCAGGCGCAGCAGATTGACGCCGAACTGCGTGAGGCCGCCGGCATCGCCGAGGCGCCGACGTTCGCGGCCGGCAACCGGCTGATCGAACGGCGCCGGATAGCCGGAGCCCATATGCACGGCGATCGAGGCGAGGTCGAGTCTGGGCATGACGAGGGCTCCTTGCCGGCGGTCAGTGCAGCCGCAGGTGGTCGAGGAAACCGGCGACGATCGCCGCCGTGAACATGAATGCGCCGACCGCGAGCAGCGACGCGACGACGCGCCGATTGCGCTGCCGCAGCACTCCCGCGTCGGCACGCGCCGGCGCCTGGCGCTCGACGATGCGTCTCTGCCAGCTTTCGGTATGCCGTTCGCGGCGATACCATGCCGCGATAACGATGACGACGCCGATCGCCATCATCATGTTGCCGGGAACGTACTGGATCGTTCCGCCGAGGCGCTCGTCGTAGAGCGGCGTCATGCCGAGACGCAGGCCCGCTCCGTACGCGGGCCACATGATCGTCGACTTCATCGCGAGCCACGCCCCGAACCCGACGTTGACGAGCAGCGAGCCGAGCAGTGCGAAGACGCGCACGCTGTAGCGGCTGCCGATCGGCGGCGAGCGCGGATCGAACATGCTGAACCAGAAGAACAGTCCCGCGGCCATCATCGAGAAGTGCATCAGGTCGTGGAATGCCGAGTCGCCGAGCGCCCGCTCCTGGATCGACGGGATCAGCCAGAACACGAGCGCAATGCTGAAGTGCACCGACGCGACGATCGGCCGGCTGAGGACCGAGAACAATCCGCGCACCGCGCCGACTCGCGCGATCGGGACATAGACGCCCCGCAGCAACGCCGAGGGCATCCCCGCGAGGAGCGCTCCGGCCGGTGCCGACAACGCGATCAGCATCGGGCCGAAGGCGTGGATCGAGATGTGCTGCACCTGATGCGCCGCGAACGAGACGTCGGCGAGTCCATCGAGCGGCGACTGCAGCGCGACGAACATGATCGCGGTGCCGGCGAGAAACAGCACCTGCTGGCCGATGCCGGCCTTGCTGCGTCCGCGCAGATAGATCCACAGCACCAATACCGTCATCACACTGATGAACGGTGTGATGTTCCAGGTGTGCCAGATCGTCGCCGGATCGTGAGTCTCGCTGTCGGCGAGTGCCGCGGCGCCGGTCGCGCACCAGAGCGCGGCAACCGCGCCCGCACGTTCGAGCAGGGGATTCGATATTCGGTGGAGATCCATCGGAACCTTGACCGGCGCGGGGAATTACCACCGCACGGCGGGCCGTCGGCAAGGATACACGATGCGCACCGCCTGCCCGGCGCGCGGACCGCATCGAGTCACCAGTGGCGCCACCACCAGCCATGCGGGCGTACGACGACCAGTGGCGCGACGACCACCGGTCGCGGCGCGTAGTAGACGTGCCGCGGCGCGATGGGAACGATCGCGCATCCTGCGAGCACGATGCTTGCGAGTCCAACAGCCAGCAGCGACTTCATCGAGCGCTCCTCGAAGGTTGTGATGTCGGGATAACGGATCGCGCGTCGCATGCGTTGCGCCCGGTGTGTAACGGGGGATGTCAGACGAGGGGCGACGATCGAGGAGCGGGGAGCGGGGAGCGAGGAGGAGTGACGATCGACGAGGGAGGAGCGACGAGTTGGGGAATGATCGCGGGTTGCGGCCTGTTGAACGCAGGCTGCCATGTCTCGTTTAAGTTCGTCTGCCGCCGTGCCCCCGCCCGGTACTGCAGTGCGCCCGGCTGCAGAGCCACCGGCTGTGAATGGCTCTACGGCGACGCCCACAGCCGCCGTGCGCACCCTCGCCGTGCGCACCCTCGCACTCGTCAGCCTCATCGGCGTCGCGCTCGCCAGCGTCGCACCGGGCGCGTCGGCCGGGGGGGCCATTCCGGTCGTGCACAACGACGAGAGCCTCGCCTCGGACCGCCCCGAAGCGTGGGCGATGACCTACGTCGCCGCGTCGACGTTCTTCACCGCATTCGGTGTGACGCCGGCACTCGAGCGCGGGCGCTGGATCGCCGCGGCCGAGCTAGGCGCCGTGCCGGGGCTCACCGCGGACGAGCAGCGCGTCGGCTTCGACGGCGTCAAACAGGAAGACCTCAATCGGTCGCCCGTCTTCGGCCGCCTTCGCGCGATGGCCGGGCTCGGAGACGGATGGATCGCGGAAGTGGCGTGGACGCCACCGCTCGAAATCGATCGCTCGAAGCCTCGCGATCTCTTCGCCGCGGCGATCGCGCGGCGCGTTCTCGAGTACCGGGGCATCGCGCTTTCACTGCGCGCGTTCGGCCAGCATGGCGAGGCCGAAGGGGACATCACCTGTCCTGCGCGGCTCGCCGGCATCACCGACCTCGTGCGCAATCCGTATGGCTGTCGCGCGGCGTCGGACGACCGGATCGCGCTCGACTACTACGGGGTCGACGCGATCGCGGGCGGGTCGGCCGGCGGCTGGAACTGGCACGTCGACGTCGCCGCCGTGCGCACCGAGCTCGCCGTGCAGGTCGACGCGCTCACCTTCGGCGTGCGCGACCGATCGCGCCTCACATCGCGCATGATCGTGCCGTGGATCGCGGCCGGAGCGGATCACGCGCTCGACTCGCACTGGAGCGCCGGTATCGAGGGCCTCTACGTCCCGCTCGATGTCAAGCGCACGGTGGGTGCTGCGCGGAGCTACGATCCGTTCGCGACGGTGCGTGTGCAGCTTCGTTATCGATTCGATTGATCGGCGCCGCGATCGCGAAGCGCCTCGCGGTTGACGATGAAGTCGTCCGGCACCGCCGGCCCCCAGACGTAGAACGAGTCCTCGAGGGGGTGATCGCCGCCGGCCCAGTCGACGTCGGCCGCGACGAAGTCGATGTCGTACGAATACTCGGCCCAGCTGCCCCACGGATCCTGGACGTAATAGAAGTAGTTCGAGCCCAGGACGTGACGCCCGATCCCCCAGCCGTGTGCGTGCCCTTCGCTGCGCATGTGCTCGGCGCCGAGACCGATCTCATCGACACTGCCGACCTCCCAGCTCGAATGGTGAAGTCCCGGTGCTTCCGATTTGGCGAACGCCACGACATGGTGATCGCTGCCGTGCGGCGCGTGCATGAACGCGATCACGTCGCCCGAACGGTCCGACAGGCGCAACCCCAGGATCTCCGAGCAGAACGCGACCTGGCGCGCGACGTCGGGCGTGAACAGGAGAACGTGCGAGAGCCTGCGCGGACGTACGCGCGGCGCGACGCTGCGCCCCGGTGCGGCACCGTGACCCGGCACCGGCCTCGGCGCGACCTCGCCGAGCGGCTTTGCTGCCGGAGCGCAGCGCGCGCCGGCGACGACCTCGATCGGCGTGCCGTCGGGATCGGCAATCCACACGCTGCGCGCGTCCGACACGGCGCGCCCGTCCGCGCGCGCGTGCGCTGCGCACGTGCCGTATCGACGGAGCTTCGCGGCAAGCGCGTCGAAATCGTCGGCGTAGGCGGCGTAGCAGAGGTACTCGAGCCGTTTCGGCCTCGCGTCGGCATGCACGGTCGCCCAGCGCCGCACATTGGCGAACGTATGAAGATCGACGCGGTTACCGTCGCGCCGGACGTCGAGTCCGAACGCCCGGTAGAAACGCTCGGCCGCGACAACGTCGGGAACGCTGAAAGCGAAGTGGTCGAGCGAATGGACCCCGAGCGTCCCTGAGCGGCGCGGCCCGTCGCTCACGGCGCCGGCGGCCGCAACATGAGCCGCCAGATACCGGTGATGATCAGCGTGAATCCGGTGAGCAGGCCGATGAACGCGAGCGAGCTCTGCGGCCATCCCGCCGCGATCAGGATCGCGATGACGATCGCCAGCAATCCGTCGAACAGGATCCAGCCCCATCCGCGATGCGGGCGCAGGCGCCAGCCCAGCATCGTTCGCGAGATCCCCGAAACGAGCAGGAAGGCACCGACGAGCAGCGCAAGCGACGCGACACCGGCAAGCGGGATGGCGAGGATCGCGATGCCGAGGACGAGCGTCAGGATCCCCGATGCGAGCTTCCAGCCGAAGCCCGCCTGCGCGCGCGTGTGGATCGCGTAGGCAATCTCGCCGATGCCCCCGACTATCAGCAGCCACGCGAACACGACCGCCGTTGCCAGTGCCGCGATTTCTGGCATCAGCACGGCGAGGATTCCGCACGCGATCATGACGATGCCCCAGACGACCTGCCAGCCGCGACCGGCGGTTGACGGAGTCATCGGACGGCTTGTGTCGGTGGCATTCATCGCGCGTTCGACCTCGCTGCACGGTCCCGAAACCCAAACGGCCCGCCAAGCTAGGTTACCGCCGCGGGCCGCGGCTCGCAACCGGCCGGGCTCCGATGGGCTCGACGCGCCGGTGAATGCACTAGCATGGAATACTCACGGATTGCGGACGCGCCGTGCGCGCCGTCCGGCTTAGGAGCGAGAATGAGCGCGGCGCAAAGTCCTGTCGAATCCGCGGATAAGCTGCGCGACGCGCTGCGCAGCGCGTACCGCCGGCCCGAAGCGGATTGCATTCGCGACCTCATCGACGACGCGCGGCTCCCACCCGCCGAAGCGGCCGAAGCGCGCGCGCTCGCGCGCTCGCTTGCCCAGGTGCTGCGCGAGCGCGATCCTGGCGGCGCGCGCGAAGGTCTGGTGCAGGGTCTGCTGCAGGAATTCGCGCTGTCGTCGCAGGAAGGCGTCGCGCTGATGTGCCTTGCCGAAGCGTTGTTGCGCATTCCGGATCGCGCGACGCGCGACGCGCTGATCCGCGACAAGATCGGCCCGGGCGACTGGCAGGCTCATCTCGGTCAGAGCCAGTCGCCGTTCGTCAATGCCGCGACCTGGGGTCTCGTCGTGACCGGCAAGCTCGTCGCGACACACACCGAGCGCGGGCTCGCCAACGCGCTCTCGCGCCTCCTCGCGCGAAGCGGCGAGCCGATCGTGCGGCGCGGCGTCGATCTCGCGATGCGGCTGATGGGCGAGCAGTTCGTCGTCGGTGAATCGATCGAAGAGGCCCTTCGCAACGCGGCGCGACGCGAGGCGCAGGGTTTCCGCCATTCGTACGACATGCTCGGCGAAGCGGCGATGACCGACGAAGACGCGGCGCGCTACCACGCCGCCTATCGGGACGCGATCGAAGCGATCGGCGGTGCTTCGGAGGGTCGGGGAATCTACGACGGGCCCGGCATTTCGATCAAGCTCTCGGCGCTGCACCCGCGCTACACGCGCTCGCAGCGCGAGCGCGTGACGGAAGAGCTCTATCCGCGGTTGCTCGCACTCGCGGTGCTCGCGCGCGACCAGGACATCGGCGTCAATATCGACGCCGAGGAGGCCGATCGGCTCGAGCTCTCGCTCGATCTCGTCGAAATGCTCGCGCTCGAGCCCGCGCTCGCCGGCTGGAACGGCATCGGCTTCGTCGTCCAGGCGTATCAGAAGCGCTGCCCCTGCGTGCTCGATTTCCTGATCGATCTCGCGCAGCGAAGCCGCCGGCGCCTGATGCTGCGGCTCGTCAAGGGTGCGTACTGGGACAGCGAGGTCAAGCGCGCGCAGGTCGACGGCATGCCGGACTATCCGCTGTACACGCGCAAGGTGCATACCGACGTCTCGTACCTCGCCTGCGCGCGCAAGCTGCTCGGTTTCCCGGCCGAGATCTACCCGCAATTCGCGACGCACAACGCGTTCACGCTTGCCGCGGTTCATGCGATGGCGGGTCCCAGCTTCTACGCGGGCCAGTACGAGTTCCAGTGCCTGCACGGCATGGGCGAGCCGCTCTACCAGGAGGTCGTCGCGCCGAAGGCCGATGGCGGGCTCGCACGGCCGTGCCGCATCTATGCGCCGGTCGGCACGCACGAGACGCTGCTCGCCTATCTCGTGCGGCGGCTGCTCGAGAACGGCGCCAACACTTCGTTCGTCCATCGCATCGCCGATCCGTCGGTTCCGCTCGACGAGCTGATCGCCGACCCGGTAACCGAAGTCGAGCGCACGGCGTCTGTGTCAGGCGCGCCGGGCGCACCGCATCCACGCATTCCGCTCCCGCGTGATCTCTTCGGAAGCCCACGGCCGAACTCGAGCGGAGTCGACCTCTCCGACGAGCGCGAGCTCGCGCGGCTGGCCACGGCGATGCGTGCCGAGCCTGCGTGGCGCGCGGCCCCGATCGTCGCAGGCGTCGAGCGTGCGAGCGGCGAGGGAGTCGCCGTCTGCGATCCGGCCGATCGCCGCCGCCAAATCGGTCACGTCGTCGAGGCGTCGCAGCAGGACGTCGCCGATGCGCTCGCGGCGGCCGCCGCGGGTGTCGCGCGCTGGCAGGCGACGCCGATCGCCACGCGCGCGTCGATGCTCGACGCCGCCGCGGCGCGCATCGAAGCCGAGCGCGGGCACCTGATCCCCCTGATCGTGCACGAAGCCGGAAAGACGTGGGCGAACGCGGTCGGCGAGCTGCGCGAAACAGTCGACTTCCTGCGGTACTACGCTGCCGAGGCGCGCGCCGCCGACGCGCGTGCCGCTGAGGCTCTGCAGGGTTTCGGCGTGGCGATCTGCATCAGTCCGTGGAATTTCCCGGCGTCGATCTTCGTCGGCCAGGTCGCCGCGGCGCTCGTCGCCGGCAACGCGGTGATCGCGAAGCCCGCCGAGCAGACGCCGCTGATCGCGGCGGAACTCGTGCGCGTGCTGTACGCCGCCCGCATCCCGACCGATGCGCTGCAGTTCCTGCCGGGACGCGGCGAGACCGTCGGCGCAGCGCTCGTCGCCGACCCGCGCGTGCGCGGCGTCCTCTTCACCGGATCGAACGAAGTCGCGCGCGCGCTCGCGCGCAGCCTCGCCGGGCGCTTCGACTCCAATGGGCGCGCACCAACGCTGATCGCCGAGACCGGGGGCCAGAACGCGATGATCGTCGATTCATCGGCGCTCGCCGAGCAGGCGGTCGCCGACGCCATCACTTCTGCGTTCGACAGCGCCGGCCAGCGCTGCTCGGCACTGCGCATCCTCTGTCTGCAGGAGGAGATCGCCGAGCGCACGCTCGGGATGCTGCGCGGCGCGATGCGCGAGCTCGCGGTCGGCGATCCCGCGCACTTCGAGACCGACGTCGGCCCGGTCATCGACGCCGAAGCGAAGGAGCGCCTCGATGCGCACATCGCCGCGATGCGCAACGCCGGGCGCCGCGTGTTTCAGCCGGTGACAAGTTCGTCGAGCATTTCTAACGGCGTCTTCGTGCCGCCGACGCTGATCGAGATCGATCGCATCGGCGAGCTCGAGCGCGAGGTATTCGGGCCGATCCTGCACGTCGTGCGCTATCGGCGCGAAGAGCTCGGCGAGCTGATCGACGCGATCAACGCGACCGGCTATGGCCTGACGTTCGGCATCGAAAGCCGCATCGACGAGACGATCGACTTCGCGATCGCACGCGTTCGCGCCGGCAATGTGTATGTCAACCGCAATATGATCGGCGCCGTCGTCGGCGTGCAACCGTTCGGCGGCGAGGGGCTGTCGGGGACCGGACCGAAGGCGGGCGGGCCGCTCTACCTGGGACGCGTCGGCGGCGCGCGTGCGCTGGCTCCGGCGCTCGCCACCAATGACGCTCGCACTGCGACCGATGATGCTCGCGCCGCCACCGACAATGCCCGCGCCGCACGACTTGGGCGGTTACGAGAGTGGTCGCGCGACGCCGCGCTCGCGGAGCTCTGCGCGGTGCTCGCCGGGGCTTGTCCGTCGCTCGCCGATGTCGAGCTCGACGGTCCGACCGGAGAACGCAACGTCTACGCGTTGAAGCCGCGCGGGCTCGTGCTCTGTGCTGCCGAAGCGGTCGACGACCTTGTGTTCCAGCTCGCGTTCGTACTCGCTGCCGGCGCGAGGGCGCTGTGGCCGCCGAACGATGCGACGCTCGGGCTCGCGCGCTCGCTGCCGCCCCAGCTCGCTTCGGAGGTGATCACGGCCGATCGCGACGCGCGGGAGGTCGATGCTGCGCTGGTGCAGGGTTCGACCGCGTTCCTCGATCGGTGGAGCCACCGGCTTGCCGAGCGCGACGGCGCGCTCGTTGCCGCGCAGTATGCTGCCGGAGGAACGCGGGTGCACGACGCCTATTCGGTGCTACAGCTGATGGCGGAGCGCTCGGTATCGATCAATACCGCCGCCGCCGGCGGCAATGCCACCCTGATGACGATCGACTGAAGAAGCCCAAATTGACGACCGACTGACCATGCCCGAATTCGACCATCCGCGCGACACCTGGAACAAGCGCTTTGCCGGCGATGATTACCTGTTCGGCGAGGCGCCGAACGAGTTCCTGCGCCGCCATGCGCACCTCATACCCGCCGGAGGCAGCGTGCTCTGCGTCGCCGACGGCGAAGGGCGCAACAGCGTCTGGCTCGCCGAGCAGGGCTACGCGGTCACCGCGTTCGATTTCGCCGAGAACGGCGTCGCGAAGGCGCGTGCGCGTGCCGCGGGGCGCGGCGTCGCTGTCGACTTCCATATCGACGACATGGAGTCATGGCGCTGGGACGCCCTGCGCTACGACGCGCTGGTCGCGATCTTCATCCAGTTCCTGCCGCCGGAACGTCGCGATGCGATGTTCGATCGGATGCAGCGAGCAGTGAAGCCCGGCGGACTCTTTCTTCTCGAAGGCTATCGACCCGAGCAGGTCGACTACGCGACCGGAGGACCGCCGTACCGCGAGCACATGTACACGCGCGAATGGGTCGAGCGGTGCTTCCGCGGCTGGGAGCTCGTCGCGCTCGAAAGCTACGACGCGGAGATCCGCGAAGGTCGCGGCCACCATGGCATCTCGGCGCTGATCGACGTCGTCGCGCGGCGGCCCGCTGCCGAATAGCGACGCGCAGTCGACAGGTGTTCGGCGGCGCCGCGCTCGCGGCTTCGCGCCGGTCGCGGCCGCCGCCACGTGCTATGCTCCGGAACGATCGTTCGATCGATCCGAATCGGCTACCGAACCCCCGATGCCCGCGCGCGAGCCCCTCGCCCTCAACGAAGCGCAGCTTCGCGCCGCCCGCCACGGCGTCGGCGGGGAAGAGGGCGGTCCGCTGCTGATCATCGCGGGCGCCGGCACCGGCAAGACGGCAACACTCGCGCACCGGGTCGCCGAGCTCGTCCGGGACGGCGTGCGGCCGGAGCGGATGCTCCTGCTCACGTTCAGCCGCCGCGCTGCCGCCGAGCTCGAGCGTCGCGCCGGGGCGACGCTCGCGGCTTCGCTCGGCCGGCAGCGTGGCGACGCTCCGGTGGTGTTCCCGTGGTCGGGCACCTTCCACGCGGTCGGCGCGCGGATCCTGCGCGAATATGCCGAGCGGATCGGGCTCGCGGCGAATTTCACGATTCACGACCGCGGCGACGCCGAAGACCTGATGGCGCTCGTGCGCCACGACGTGCAGAGCTCGGAACGCGAGGCGGCCGGAACGCGCTTTCCGGGCGCTGCGACGTCGCTCGCGATCTATTCGCGCAGCGTGAACGCGCAGGCGCCGCTGCGCGACGTCCTGCGCGACGCGTTTCCGTGGTGCGCGAACCACGAGGAAGCGCTGACGCGACTCTTCGCTGCCTACGTCGAAGCGAAGCAGGCGCAGCAGGTCCTCGACTTCGACGATCTACTCCTCTACTGGGCGATGGCGATGGAGGAAGGGGGCCTCGCGCGCGAGATCGGCGCGCGCTTCGACCACGTGCTCGTCGACGAGTACCAGGACACCAATCGGCTGCAGGCTGCGATCCTGCGTGCGATGAAGCCCGGTGGCCGCGGCGTCACCGTCGTCGGCGACGACGCGCAGGCGATCTACGGCTTTCGCGCCGCGACGGTGCGCAACATCCTCGATTTTCCGCGCCAGTACGACCCGCCGGCCACGGTGATCGCGCTCGAACGCAACTATCGCTCGACGGCGCAGATCCTCAACGCGGCGAATGCGCTGATCGCCGCGAGCGGCGAGGGGTTTGCGAAGACCCTCGTTTCCGCGCGCGGCAACGGCGAGACGCCGCGCGTCGTCACCGTCGCCGACGAGGCGGTCCAGGCCGAGTTCGTCGCCTCCGAAGCATTGCGCCATCGCGAGCTCGGCACCGACCTGCGGCGCCAGGCGGTGCTGTTCCGGACGTCGAGCCACAGCGCGATGCTCGAGCTCGAGCTCGCCCGCCGCAACATTCCGTTCGTGAAGTATGGTGGACTCAGGTTTCTCGAAGCCTCACACGTGAAGGACCTGCTGTCGGTGCTGCGCTGGATCGAGAACCCGCGCGCGCGCGTCGCAGGCTTCCGGGCGCTGCGCCTGATGCCAGGTGTCGGCCCGGCCACCGCGACCCGCTGGCTCGATGCACTCGACGCGCTCGGCACGGGAGGCGACGCCGCGGCGGCGATGCGCGGATTCGCCGTCCCGGCGGCGGCCGCCGACGCATGGCCCGCGCTGCTGCGCGTGTACGCGGCGCTGCACCGGCAGGACAGCCCTTGGCCCGGCGAGTTGGAGGCGCTCCTCGACTGGTACGCGCCGCGGCTTGCCGAGCGCTACGACGATGCAGCGCTGCGCGAGCCCGACCTTGCGCAATTGCGGCACATCGCCGCGACGTATCCGAGCCGCGAACGCTTCCTGGCCGAGCTGACGCTCGACCCGCCGGCGGTCACGTCCGCGCAGGCGGGCACTCCGCTCCTCGACGAGGACTGGCTGACCCTTTCGACGATCCACTCGGCGAAAGGACAGGAGTGGAAAGTCGTGCAGGTCCTCTCCTGCGTCGACGGCTGCATCCCTTCCGACATGGCGACCGGACGGGCCGAAGAGATCGACGAGGAGCGGCGCCTCCTCTACGTCGCGATGACGCGGGCCCGCGATCACCTGACGCTCGTGCTCCCGCAGCGCTACTACGTGCGTCAGCAGGCGTCGGCCGGGGACCGACACGTGTACGCGCAACCGTCGCGGTTCCTCATTGCCGCGGTGCGGAAGTGCCTCACCGACGAAACCTGGCCGGCGCGCGTGGAAGCGACGCCGGGTGGCGCAGCCGTCGCGTCGGGTTCCGCGATCGCCGCGTCACGTCCGTCAGTCGATCTGCGTGCGCGGGCGCGTCTCGCGTGGGCGCCTCCGGCTACGGGCCCGACATGAGCGTTCGCGTGCGATATCGCTTGCCCGAAGCCACCGAAGGCTGGTTCGACATCGTCGAGGTCGACGACGTCGAGGCGGCCGCCGGTGAGCTCTTCAGGCACTCGTTTCGCGGCGCGCCACCCGATTTTCCGCGGCACTACATTGCGCGCGCGACGATCGACCGAGCGTGGCGGACGATCGGCTATGTTCACATGACTTCGACCGACGACGTCTACCTTTGCGGTGGCATGTGCATGGACGAGCGCGTCTACCGGCGCCTCCCGGCCGCACGTCGCGCGACGCTGAAGGCGATCGGCGGGATCGCCGAGCAGATGCTGCGCCACGTGTTCGCGGACTGCAGCGATGCTCGCGCGATCTTCGGCTACGTCGGCGACCGGCGCGCCGAGCGCGTCGATCTTCGCGCCGGCTTTCGCCACACCGCGCACAAGCACCTGATCGTCTACTGGCCGCGGCCGCTGCCCGAATCCGAGCAACAGGCGTTGATCGCGAAGGTTGCGGCGCTCGGGCCGTTCTGACGCGCGTCGAGGCGGTGAGTCGCTCCCGAGCGGCACCAGCCTGCGTCGCGCAGCAGCGCGACCAGGTCCTCGGGCGAGCGCGAGTCCTGGCCGCACACGTAGCGCGGCAGCGCCCAGCGGCTCGCAGCATGGGGACCGGCCGCGCATCGCACGTGAAGGCCGCACGGACTCCGATCCGTTCTCCGTGGGCCGGAAAGTATTCGCGAATCAGATAGTCGCTGGCGTCCCCGTACGGGTACGCGAACAGGTTCGCGTCCGGGTTGTCGGCCTGCGCCCGGATGTATGCCGCCGCGCGGGCGATCTCGGCCTCGGCGACCGCGGGCCGCCACCAATCGTCGCGCCACCAGTTCTTCCCGATCATGCAGGTTTGGTCGAGGATCGACCTTGCCTCGGGCGATGCGATGACGAAGCTCGTCGCGTGCAGCCCCGGTCGTGCACCCGGCCCAATTGCAGCGCGGAAGTCGCGCATCACGTCGAGCATGCTTCGCCGCGGTCCCCAGGTCGGGTGCAACAGGTCGCGAGCATCGAAGTCGGAGCGGTCGTCGAACGCAATCGCGACGGCCTGTTCGACTGCTCCCGACGCTAGTACGTGCACCGCACCCTGGTGCCAGCGCACGACGTCATCGAGCCCGACGATCTCAAAACCCAGCGACGCAACGGTGCGCAGGTCGCTCGCGAACGCGACGTGATCGTTGTCCCGATAGTCGTTGCCGTGAACGGCCATCGAGTGATACGTGGGGACCGGAACTCTCACCGGCCGGGCTCACTCGCGGACCCGGTCGACGAAGCGGGCGGTCGCGTGTCGAGCTGATCGACGAATCGGACGATCGCGTCGACGACGACTGCGGGCTGGTCGCGGTGCGGCGAATGGCCGCAGTCGGCGAGGATGAGCGATTCGAAGCGCGCGGCGTGAACCGCGTGCCGCTCGATCGCGGCGACCTGCGCAGGGGTGCTGTAGCGGTCCCCTTCGCCGAGGATCGCGAGCACCGGGCAGCGGATGCCGGCGAGATCCGACTCGATCGCCCAGTCCCTGAAGCCGGGCGACAACCAGATGTCGTTCCAGCTCCAGAACACGCCGTCGACGTCGTCGTGGTAGCGCGCGAGCTTCGTGCGGAGGTCGGTGTCGCGCCACAGCTCCTGCGCATCACGGATCGTCTGCAGGTTGAATTCCTCGACGTAGGCGAACGGTGCCATCGCGATCACGCCTGCGGTGTCGAAGCGCGCTGCGTGGATCAGCGACATCGACGCGCCGGTCGAGTGCCCGACGAAGACCGGACGCTCGAGGTGCAGCGCCGCGCGCAGGGCCGGCAGAACCTCGAGCGCCTCGTCGTGCATGAAGCGCGGCGTGTACGGCTTCTCGAGCCGTGACGAGCGGCCGAAGCCGATGCGCGAGTAGACGACCGCTTCGCACCCCGTCGCGTCGGCGACCTGGCGCGGGAAGTCACGCCACAGCGCGACCGATCCCAGGCCCTCGTGCAGGAACACGATCGGCGGCGCACCCGCGCGCCGATGCGCTGGGGTCAATCGCGCGACTTCGATGCGCCCGCCCTTGACGTCGACGAATTTCATACGCCGAGACTCATACGCCCAGATGCTGCCGGATCACGTCACCGCGCATGCGCAGTTCCGCACTCGCACCGTCGAAGACGACGCGGCCCTTGACCAGGATCACCGAGCGCGTGGTCGTCGCGGTCACCGCGGCGTGGTTCTTGTCGACGATGACGGCGGCGATGCCGCCGGCGGTGATCTCGCGCACGATGCGCCAGACTTCGCGCGCGATGAGGGGCGCCAGTCCCTCGGTCGCCTCGTCGAGGAGCAGGAGCTTAGGATTGGTCATCAGCGCGCGTGCGATGGTCAGCATCTGCTGCTCGCCGCCGGAAAGCTGCGCGCCGCCGTGATGGATCCGCTCGGCGAGGCGCGGGAACGTCGCTAGCACGCGATCGAGGGTCCACTGGCGGCGGTCGCCGGTCGCACGTGCGGCCATCACGAGATTCTCGCGGACCGAGAGCGTCGGAAAGATGCCACGTCCCTCCGGAACGTAGGCGATTCCCTGCTGTGCGATCCGGTACGTCGATGCGCGCGTCATGTCGGCGCCCCCGACGAGAACCGCCCCGGCGCGCGGGCGGGCGAGGCCGAGCAGCGTCTTCAGGAGCGTCGTCTTGCCCATGCCGTTTCGACCCATCAGTCCGACCGCTTCGCCGGGACCGATCGCGAAGTCCACGCCGTGCAGCACGTGGCTCGCGCCGTAGAACGTGTGCAGGCCAACAGCCTGCAGCAGCGGTGCAGCGTGCAGGCCGACGCTCTGCATCGGCGCTTCAGGCATCGACCACCTCGTCGTGGCCAAGATAGGCGCGCTGCACGTCTGCGCTGGCGCGAATCGTCTCGGGCGTTCCGCTGGCGAGCACCTGGCCGTTCACCAGCACCGTGATGAGGTCGGCCACCGCGAACACCGCGTCCATGTCGTGTTCGACCAGCAGGATCGCATGCTCGGCGCGCAGCGTCTTCAGGAGGTCGACCATCCGCGCCGATTCGTCGGCGCTCATGCCGGCGAGCGGCTCGTCGAGGAGCAGGACCGTCGCCCCGGTAGCGAGCACCATCGCGATTTCGAGCTGGCGCTGCTCGCCGTGGGACAGCGTTCCCGCGGTGATGTGCCCGCGGTCCGCAAGGCCCGTGCGCGCCAGTGCTGCGTCAGCCGCGTCGCGCGCGTCGCGGTAGCGCAGCGCATCGGCGAGCACGTGCCACGGGCGCGGTCGGCGCGACTGCGCCGCGAGCCGGCAATTCTCGAACGCGGTGAATCCGGGGAAGACGTTGGTGCGCTGGAAGCTTCGACCGATGCCGATCCGCGAGCGCTGATGCGAGGCGAGCCGCGTGATGTCGCGGTCACCGAGGAGCACCCGTCCCGACGTCGGCGCAAGGTCTCCCGACAGCAGGTTGATGCAGGTCGACTTGCCGGCTCCGTTCGGGCCGAGCAGCGCGTGCAGCTCGCCCATGCGCAGCGCGAGGCTCACGTCCTGGGTGGCAGCGAGGCCGCCGAAGTAGCGCGTCAGCCGGTCCGCAGTCAGCGACTCAGCCATCGGCGGCGCAGTGATCGGCTGCTCAGCCATCGGCGCGCCTCGCCTGCCGTGCACGGCGGATGCGGTCGGGCACCGCGGCGAGCCCGCCGGGCAGGCACACGACCGTGAGCGCGATCACCGCCCCCATCAGGAACAGCCAGTGCTTGGTGAGCTGGGAGAAAAATTCCTGCATCGCGACGAACGTCGCCGCACCGGCGATCGCACCGGCGAGGCTGCCCATGCCGCCGAGGATCACCATCAGGATCGCGTCGCCCGAGCGATGCCACGACAGAAGCTCGGGATTGACGAACGCGAACAGCACCGCGTAGCAGAATCCGGCGAGGCCGGCGAGCGCGCCGGCGAGCGTGAACGCACCGAGCTTGTAGAGATAGGTCGGGTAGCCGAGCGAGCGCATCCGATGCTCGTTGCTGCAAATGCCGGCGAGCGCGCGCCCGAACGGCGAGCGCAGCACGCGCTTTAGCAGCACCAGCGTGGCAACGAGCATCGCGACGACGAAGTAGTACGCGTGCACGCCGTTGCCAAGGTCGAACGGTGTGATGCCGAACAGCGACGCGTCGGGACGCGACTTGAGGAATACGCCGTCGGATCCTCCGCCGATCCGCGTGTCGTGAAAGAGCGAATAGACCATCTGCGCGAACGCCAGCGTGACCATGATGAAGTACACGCCGCGGGTGCGCAGCACGAAGATGCCGATCACGAATGCGGCCGCCGCCGCCGCGAGCACCGACGCGGGCAACGCGACCCACAGGCTGATCGACCCGGCCCGCGGCATCAGCAGCACGAGCGCATACGCGGCGATACCGAAGAACGCCGCGTGGCCGAAGCTGACGAGGCCGGTGAAGCCGATCAGGAGATCGAGACTCATCGCGAAGATCGCGAACGCGAGGATCTTCGCGATCAGCTCGGTGTAGTACGCGGAGGCGAACTGCGGCGCCGCGAGGACGACGCCAAGGAGTACCAGCCAGGCGAGCGCGACGACGGCGCGTCGCATGCGCGGCCGCGGCGCAATGGTGACGCGCTTCATCCACCGCCCCGGCGCAGGATGCCCTCCGGCCGCCACAGCAGCACGGCTGCCATCACGAGGTAGACGACGATGCCGGCCGCTTCGGGAAACACGACCTTGCCGAACGTGTCGGCGAAGCCAATGATCAGCGCGGCGACGAGCGCCCCCCATACCGAGCCGATGCCGCCGATCACCACGATTACGAACGACACGATCAGCACGTCGCTGCCCATGCCGGGATAGACGGTCGACACGGGCGCGGCGATCATGCCCGCGAACGCCGCCAGCCCGACGCCGAGCGCGAACACGATCCGGTACACGCGGCTCACGTTGATCCCGAGGGCCGCGACCATGTCGCGGTCGTGCGAGCCGGCGCGGATCATCATGCCGAGCTTCGTGCGGCGGAGCAGCAGGTAGAGGCCGACAGCGAGCACCAGGCACACGACCGAGATCATCACGCGGTAGACGGGATAGCTCAGCGTGCTGGTGAGCGCGATCGACGCGCGCAGAAGCTGTGGGATGGCCACGCTGTGCACCTCGTCGCCGACGACGATGCTGCGCATCTCCTCGAAGAACAGGATCAGCCCGTAGGTCAGGAGCACCTGCTCGAGGTGGTCGCGCCGGTAGAGGCGGGCGAACACCAGCAATTCGAGCAGCCAGCCCAGCGCGAGTGCCAGCGGTACACCGATCAGGATTGCGAGCGCGAGGCTGCCGGTAGCACTCGCCAGCACGAAGGCCATGTACGCGCCGATCATGTAGAAGCTGCCGTGCGCGAGATTGATGATCCCCATGATGCCGAAGATCAGCGTCAGCCCGCTCGCGACGACGAACAGCAGCAGCCCGTACTGGACCGCGTTCAGAACCTGGATCAGCAGAGAGGCGAGATCCATCGATAAAAAAACTCCCGGCGCCTTGCGGCCCGCCGGGAGTCTATGCGCAAAAACAATGCGCGGCTACGCCGCCTTGCAGCCGCGCGCCGGATCGGCGAGCGCCTTCACCGCTATGCCGGTCACGACGTTGTCGCGGCCCTTGAGCTCACGGATGTACATATCCTGCACCGGATTGTGCGCTTTCGACAGCGTGAACGGCCCGCGCGGACTGTCGATCTTCGCCGCCTCCATCGCCTTGTACATCGCGTCCTTCTTCGCGAGGTCACCGTTGACCGCGGAGAGCCCGGCGGCGAGCAGTTGCGCCGCGTCGTAGCCCTGCACCGCGTACACGTCGGGTGCCAGCTTGAACTTCGCCTCGTAGGAACTGCGAAATGCCTTGTTCTTCGGATTGTCGATGCCGTCGCCGTAGTGCAGCACCGTGGTCAATCCCTGCGCGACGTCCTGGATCGAGTCGGTGACGCCGTCGGTGAGAAAGCCCGACCCGTAGAGCGCGATACCCTTCAATCCCGCTGCGTAGTAGTCCTTGACGAACTTCGCGGCGCCGGCACCGGCGAAGAACACGTAGACCGCGTCGGGTTTCAGCGCCGCGATCTCGGTCAGGAACGGCTGAAACTCGACGTTCGGGAACGGCAGCGTCATCTCCTTCAGAACTTTGCCGCCCCCGGCGGTGAATGCTTCCTTGAAACCGTTGACCGACTCGTCGCCCGCAGCGTACTTCCAGGTCAGCGTGACCGCGGTCCTGATCCTGCGGTCGGCCATCATCCTGCCGGTGCCATAGCCGGGCTGCCAGTTGGTGAACGACGTGCGGAAGATGTTCGGCGCGCACAGCGAGCCGGTGATGTCGTCGGCGCCGGCGTTCGGAATGACCAGCGT
>DASVWR010000250.1:0-10013 GCA_036393115.1 Casimicrobiaceae bacterium | reverse complement strand
GGCGATCATGAACAACGTGGCCGTCTTCCGCGGCAGCTCCAGCGTCATGTTCACCTCGTACGTGCCGATGGGCGCGCACTGGTCGTTCTACCTGGGGCTCATCATCTTCGCGGTGGGAGCGCTCATCGGCTGCTTCGTCTTCCTCGGCACGCTCGCCGTCGGAAAGGCCGAGAAGACCTACAACGGCTCGATCCCGCTCGTCACCTTCGGCGCGCTCACCGCGTGCATCATCGCGATCTTCACCATCGCCTCGGGCGCGATCATCCTCATCCCGACGTTCCTGTGGTCGGTAGGGCTCATCGACCACATCGACTCGCTCATGTACAAGACGGTGTTCTGGGCGTTCGGGCACTCCTCGCAGCAGATCAACGTCTCGGCGCACGTGGCGGTGTGGTACGCGATCGCCGCGATCGTGTTCGGCGCGAAGCCGCTCTCCGAGCGCGTCTCGAGGGGCGCCTTCCTGCTCTACATCTTCTTCCTGCAGCTCGCCTCCGCGCACCACCTGCTCGCGGACCCGGGCCTCACGTCGAACTGGAAGATCTTCAACACCAGCTACGCGATGTATCTCGCCGTGCTCGCGTCGATGGTTCACGGGCTCACCGTGCCGGGCGCGATCGAAGTCGCGCAGCGCGAGAAGGGCTACAACCGCGGCCTGTTCGAATGGCTGCGCAAGGCGCCGTGGGGCAACCCCGTGTTCTCGGGGATGTTCATCTCGCTGATCGGCTTCGGCTTCCTCGGCGGCATCTCGGGCGTAATGATGGGCACCGAGCAGCTCAACCTGATCATCCACAACACGATCTACGTCCCCGGTCACTTCCACGCAACCGTCGTCGTCGGCACGACCCTCGCGTTCATGTCGATGACCTACTTCCTGATCCCGGTACTGTTCCGCCGCGAGCTGATGTTCCCGCGGCTCGCGCGCTGGCAGCCGTACCTGTTCGGCCTCGGAATGAGCTCGTTCGCGCTGTTCATGATGGGCGCAGGCACGCTCGGCGTGCCGCGCCGGCACTGGGACATCACATTCGCCGGCAACGCGCTCGGCTACGAGTTCCCGGGCACCGCGTACCTGATGATGGGCATCATGGCGCTGTCCGGTCTCGTGGCGGTCGTCGGCGGCATCGCCTACCTGCTGATCACGGTGGGGAGCGTGTTCTTCGGCAAGCGCATCGGCGGATCGGAATGGAGGACGCTGACGGTTCGCGAGGGCCGCGCCGCACCACCCGCGCCGCAGCCGGTCGCGGCGGCGATCACCGGTCACGGCAACATCGGCATCGGCGGCTTCGTGGCCCCCGGAACCTTCACGCTGGCGCTGGTGTTCCTCACCG
Source organism: Casimicrobiaceae bacterium (assembly GCA_036393115.1). Taxonomy (GTDB): domain Bacteria; phylum Pseudomonadota; class Gammaproteobacteria; order Burkholderiales; family Casimicrobiaceae; genus VBCG01. Next base: position 8,688 of record DASVWR010000250.1, on the reverse strand, counting down.
CATTCGTCCTCTACTACTTCGTGAATTGGAAATACCTGTCGACGCTCTGGCCGTTGTCCTAGCCCCGCCCTCCGACGCACCCCGCCGCCGCCGCGCTCATCGGACCGCCGACCCCGGATCGCGCGGGCGCAGCGGCGAGCGGCTCCGCGCGATCACCCTCCTGTCGACGCTGGCGCTTGCCGCCGCCTTCGCAGGCGCGGGCGCCGCCACGACCCCGGGATCCTCTGATGCCCGCGGCGACGCGCCGGCGCTGGCGCTCGATCGCAACGCGGCGCTGCGCGCGAGCGCCGGCGCAATCGGCAGGACGCCTGCGGATTACGTCCTCACCACCAGCGCCGGGCAACGGCTGCGCCTCGCGGAGCTGCGCGGCAAGCCGCTCGTCGTTCACTTCGTCTATACCGGATGCACGCAGGTGTGCCCGCCGGCGACCGCGTTCCTCGCCGGCGCCGTCGGCGAAGCGCGGCGCGCCGTCGGCCGCGACGCCTTCAACGTGCTGACGATCGGCTTCAACCTGCCCTTCGACAACCCGCCGGCGATGCGCGCCTTCGCGCGCGAGCACGGCATCGATGAGCCCGGTTGGATCGCCGCGAGCCCCGAACGCGACGACGTCGCGGCGCTCGCGCGCGACTTCGGCTTCAGTTACGTCGCGACGCCGGCGGGCTTCGACCATATCGCGCAGGTGACGATCGTCGACGCGAGCGGGCGCATCGTCGATCAGGTCTACGGCGACTCGTTCGCGTTGCCGATGCTGATCGGGCCGTTGAAGGCGCTCGCGTCCGGCGCGCCGCTGCCCCCGGCCGGCGGAATCAAAGCGGTGGTCGAGCGCGTGCGCCTGTGGTGCACCGTCTACGACCCCGCCACCGGACGCTATCGCCTCGACTACAGCCTCGTCATCGAGCTCGTCGCCGGCGCGACGATCCTCGGCGGCACGCTCCTCTACCTCGCGAGCGGCTACCGCCGCCGCCGCGATTGACCGACGACCGACGCGTCGCGATGGTGCTGAGACTCGTCCAGCGTGCCGGCCAGCGGGTGTTCCTCGCCATCGAGCGCATGTTCAATCACGCGTTCGGCGAGGAGAACAACCCGTTGTATCACCTCGGCGCGCTCGCCTATTTCCAGCTGTGGATCGTCGTCGCGAGCGGGCTCTACCTCTACATCTTCTTCCGCACCGGCGTCGAGGAGGCCTACACGTCGGTCGAGCAGCTCACGCACGGGCAGTGGTACGCAGGCGGCATCCTGCGCAGCCTCCATCGCTACGCGTCGGACGGAATGGTGCTCTCGATGCTGCTCCACGTGGTGCGCCACTTCACGTTCGACCACTACCGCGGCTTCCGGTGGTTCTCGTGGATCTCTGGGATCGTCGTGCTGTGGCTCGTCTACGTGTCGGGGATCAACGGCTTCATGCTGCCGTGGGACCGGCTCGCGCAGTACGTGACGGTCGGCAGCGCCGAGTGGCTCGACCGCCTGCCGATCTTCAACGGCACGCTGTCGCGCAACTTCCTGTACCCGGGTGCGGTCGGCGACCGGCTGTTCTCGCTCTTGTCGTTCCTGCACATCGGCTTTCCGCTCGGTGTCCTCGCCGTCCTGTGGATCCACACGCAGCGCGTGCCCGGCGCCAGAACACAGCCGCCGCGGCCGTTGATGGCCTGGCTCGTGGGATCGATGGTCGTGCTCTCGCTCGTGAAGCCGGTCGTGAGCCAGGGCCCCGCCGATCTCGCGACGGTGCCGCAAGCGATCGGCCTCGACTGGTTCTACCTCCCGGTGTTTCCGCTGTTCGACCGCTGGGCGCTCGGTGCGGTGTGGCTCCTCGTCGCCGGCGGAACGCTCGTCGTCGCCCTGCTCCCGTGGCTCCCGCCGCGGCGCACCTCGCGCGAGGAGGTGCGCCGGCTGATGATCCAGCCGGACAACCGGATCGTCGCATCACGCCCCGGCGAGACGCTGCTCGAATCGGCGCTTCGCGACGAGATCGACTTTCCGTTCGAGTGCCGCAGCGGAGGCTGCGGTGAGTGCAAGTGCACGATCATCTCCGGTCGCGTCGACTACGGCAGCTATCAGGAGGACGCGCTTTCGGCGGACGAGCGCGCACACGGCAAGGCGCTCGCCTGCTGCGCGACGCCGCTCAGCAACGTCGTGCTCGAGTACGTGCCGCGCGCGGCACCGGGCGGCATCCCGGTCAGGCGCTTCCGTGCGCACGTCGAGTCGATGGAACTCCTCACGGACGACGTGATGTGCGTTCGCCTGGCCCTCGCCGACGGCGCGAAGCTCGCCTTCCGCGCCGGCCAGTACGTCAACATCGTGCTTCCCGACGGGGAGCGCAGGAGCTTCTCGTTCGCGACGGCGCCGCACGTCGGCGGACCGATCGAACTGCAGATCCGGCGCATCGATGGTGGACGCTATACGGGCCACGTGTTCACGCGCATGAAGCCTGGCGACGAGGTCGATCTCGAGGGCCCGCTCGGGTCGTTCCATCTGCGCGAGGACAGCGGCAAGCCGATGATCTTCGTCGCCGGCGCGACCGGCTTCGCTCCGGTGAAGAGCATGCTCGAGCACGCGTTCCACGCCGGCGTGAAGCGGCCGATGCTGCTGTACTGGGGCGTGCGCTCGCGGAAGGATCTCTACCTCGCCGACCTGCCGCGTCGCTGGGAAGCCGAGCATCCGAACTTCCGCTTTGTACCGGTGCTCTCCGAGCCGCGGCCCGAGGATCACTGGACCGGGCGCACCGGGCTCGTCCACGAAGCGATCCTCGCCGACTACCCCGACCTCTCGGCGCACCAGATCTATGCCTGCGGCTCGACGGCGATGGTCGAGGCCGCACACCCGGCCTTCGTCGCGCGCGGACTCAAGGAGGACGACTGCTTCGCGGACGCGTTCCGACTCACCGCGCATCGACCGCGTGCGCTCCGCGCAGCCGATGTCGTGAGCCTCGGAGGCCGGGCCCCGTGAAGCGCGCGCTTCGCATCGTCGCGCAGGCGATGCTCTACGCCGCGTTCGTCGCGGTGATCGGCTACTTCTCGACGTCGCCCGCCTACGTCCACCTGGCGCCTGGGGAGTCGGTCGTCAAGCTCTCGCTCAGCCACGCCGGCGAGCGCAAGGAGGCGTGCCGGACGCGAACCGACGAAGAGCTCGCGAAGCTCGCCCCGAACATGCGCTCGCCGACCGTGTGCCCGCGTGAGCGCGTCCCGGTCCGCGTCGTCGTGGCGATCGACGGCGCGACGCTGTTCGATGTGGTCGCGCCGCCGACCGGGCTCGCGAAGGACGGCGCGTCGAACGTCTACCGCAGCATCGCGATCGCTGCCGGGCGGCATCACGTGCATGCCGAGCTCGCCGATGCGCCGGGTGGACGCGTGACCTTTACGGCGAACGCCGACGTCGATCTCGCCCCCGGGCGCCTGCTCGTCATCGACTTCAGTCCGGCGGATGGCGGCTTCCTGTTCCGGAGCTGACCGATGCGGAGCGCGCTTGCCGCGGTACTCGCCGGCGTCGAAGGCGGATTCGATCGCGCGTTCGGGCAGGCCGGGAACCCGTGGCGTCACCTCGGCAGCCTCGCCTTCCTGCTGTTCGTCGTCGTTGCAGCGACCGGGATCATCGTCTACGCCGCGTACGACACCAGCGTCGATGGTGCATGGCGCTCGGTGGAAGCGATGAGCGCCGGAGCACCGGTGGGACTCGCGCTCGTGCGGAGCCTCCACCGCTATGCGTCGGACGCGATGGTCGTGGTCGTCGTCGCCCACCTCGGCCGTGAATGGCTGCGCGGTCACGCGACGGGCTTTCGCTGGTTCTCGTGGCTCTCCGGCGTTCCGCTCGTGTGGCTCGTCTATGCGTCGGGCATCGGCGGCTACTGGCTGCCGTTCGATCGACTCGCGCAGCTGAGCCTCACCGCAACCACCGAGTGGCTCGACGCGCTCCCGCTCTTCGGCGAGCCGCTTGCGCGCAACTTTGCCGGTGCGCAATACGTGCCCGACCGGCTGCTGTCGCTCCTCGTGTTCCTGCACATCGGCATCCCGCTCGTGCTCTTCGCCGGCATGGGCGTGCACCTCTTGCGGCTGACGCGACCGAAGAGCATGCCGCCGCTCGCGATCGCTGTCGCGACCTGCGTCGCGCTCGTCGTCCTCGGGCTCGTCCATCCGGCGCGATCGCAGCCGCCTGCCGATTTCGCGCAGGTGCCGATGAGCCTCGCGCTCGACTGGCCGTACCTGTTCGTCCACGCGCTCCAGTACCGGTATTCGCCGCAGGCGCTGTGGATCGCGGTCGGCGCGTCGACGCTCGTGCTCGCGCTCCTGCCGTGGATGACGCGCACGCCGCGACCCGCCGCTGCCGAGGTCGATCTCGTCAACTGCAATGGTTGCGGCCGCTGCTTCGCCGATTGCCCGTACGCTGCGGTGACGCTCGTTCCGCGCACGGACGGCAAGCGCCTGCCGCGGCAGGCCGCCGTCGATCCGGGGCGCTGCGCCGCCTGCGGCATCTGTGCCGGCGCCTGCCCGTCGTCGACGCCATTCCGAAGCGCGTCCGAGCTCGCGACGGGGATCGACCTGCCCCAACTGCCGATCCGGTCGTTGCGGGAGGCGCTCGATCGCGCGCTCGCCACGCTCGCCGCAAAGCCGGCGATCGTCGTCTTCGGCTGCGCGTCGGGCGTCTCCGTGACTCCGGTTCGCGCGCCGGGAACGGCGGCGATCGAGCTCGTCTGCGCGGCGATGCTGCCGCCGTCGTTCGTCGAATACGCGCTGCGCTCCGGCGCCGACGGCGTGCTCATCACCGGGTGCCGCGACGGTGACTGCGAATTCCGAGTCGGCCACGCGCTCGTCGATGCGCGTTTCCGGGGCGAACGCGAGCCGCGACTGCGCGCGCGCGTTCACCGGACTCGCGTGAGGACGTTCTGGGGGGCGCGCTCCGATGCGGGAGCACTCGCCGCCGCGCTGGCCGCGTTCCGCCGCGAGCTCGTGGCACTCCCGCGCGGCGCGTCGGGATCGCTGCCGCCGAAGCGGCGGGAGACGACCGCTGCGTGACGCGCGACTTGCCGGAGCGGTGCTGCCGCCGGCGCGCGAGCAGCGCGCTGCGCTGCTCGTCCCCGCGCCGACGCGACCGGGTTACGCGCTCGCCGTGGCGTCCGAGACGCATCGCCGGCTTGCCGCCGCGTGGCTCGTGCTCGGCGTCGCCGCGCTCGTCGCTGCCGGCGTGCTCGCGATCCTTCTTGTCGTCGCGCGCACGCCGGGCCTCGGCGCACTGTTCCCGAACGCCGATTTCTTCCGCCTCGCGCTGGTCGCACACGTCGACCTCTCGGTGCTGGTGTGGTTTCTCGCGTTCGCCGGTGTGCTGTGGACGTTGAACAGCGGCCCGCGCGCGCTCGTCGCCGGATGGATCGCACTCGGACTTGTCGCGGCGGGTGCGCTCGCGATCATGGCAGCGCCGTTCGTGACCGACGGCGCACCGGTGATGTCGAACTACGTTCCGGTCATCGACGATCGCCTCTTCGTCGCAGGCCTCGTGATCGTCGCGACAGGAGTCGCCGTCCTGGTGCTGCGCGCGATGTGGCAGGCGCCGGCCGTCGGCACGCTGCTCGATCGCCCGGGGGCGCTGCGCTTCGGGCTCAACGCATCGCTCGTCTCGGCAGCAGTGGCGCTGATCGCGTTCGCGTGGTCGTGGCTCGCGATGCCCGCCGGGCTGCCGCCGATCGGATACTACGAGCTTCTCTTCTGGGGAGGCGGGCACGTGCTCCAGTTCACGTGGAGCCTTCTGATGCTGGTCGCGTGGCTGTGGCTCGCCGATGCGAGCGGTGCACGCCTTCCGCTCTCGCCGCGCGTCATGACGCTCCTCTTCGGCGTCGGCCTGGCATCGGTCTTCGCGATTCCAGTCATCTATCTCGCCTACGACGTCGGCTCGGTCGAGCACCACCGGCTCCTCACCTGGCTGATGCGCTTCGGCGGTACGCTCGCGATCCCGGCGGTCGGTGTCGCGACCACCTGGGCGCTCGTGCGTTCCGGCAGGCCCGAGCCGCGCGCGCGGCCGCTTCGCGCAGCGCTCACTTCTTCGCTCGCATTGTTCGCAGCCGGTGGCGCCATCGGCTTCCTGATCCACGGCAGCGACGTGCGCATTCCCGCGCATTATCACGGCGAGATCGTCGGCGTGACGATCGCGCTGATGGGCCTCGCTTACCACCTGTTGCCCGAGCTCGGTCTCGGCGAACCGTCGCCACGCCTCGCCACGATCCAGCCGTACGTCTACGGCGCCGGGCAGCTCCTGCACGTCATCGGCCTCCTCTGGTCGGGCGGTTACGGCGTCCAGCGCAAGGTCGCCGGAGGCGAGCAGGTTCTTCGTGGCACGCAGGAGATCGCGGGGATGGCATTGATGGGCGTCGGCGGGCTGATCGCCGTCGTCGGCGGGCTCCTCTTCGTCGTCGTCGTGATCGGAGCGATCGCGTCGCGCCGGCATCCTACGGATGCGGCAGCCGCCGCGAGGCCGTTTTGAGCGCGACGAGCGCCGGTTCGCAATGAGCGCGACGGCCGCGATCGACGCAACGGCCGCGGGTGCCGGCACGCGAGCGCTCGCCGCCGCCGCCGTTGCGCTGATGCTCGTCGTCGTCGTCGCGAGTGCGTGGCTGCGCCTCGTCGAGCCCGGCCCCGGCTGCCCCGGCGCAGCCGCGTGCGCCGACGCGACCGCCAGCGCTGCGAGCGCAACGGCGATCACCACCGCGCGCATCGTTCACCGCTTCGCCGCGAGCGGCGTCGGCTTCGCGCTGCTCGCCCTCACCGCAGCGCTTGCCGCGCGCCGCCCGCGTGACCGCGCGATGCTGGGATACGCGATTGCGGCGCTCGTGCTCGTCGCGATGCTGGCGCTCGTCGGCGCGAGAAGTGCCGAATCGGGGGGCGGCGTGCCCACGCCCGCCGCAGCCTTCGCGAACATCACCGGCGGGCTCGCATTGCTCGCTGTCCTCTGGCGATTGAGCCTCGCCGCGTGTGGTTTGGCGGCGGCCGCGCCGGCGCGGTGCATCCTCGCCGCGCGCGTCGCGCTCGTCGCGGCGGCAGCGTGGATCGCCGGCGATGCGGCGGTCGCCAGCGGATGGGCTGGAGCTCCGATCGCGGCGCGGCTTCATCTGCACGACTGGGGCGCTCCGGCGCTCGGCGCGCTGGCGATCGCCGGTACCGTCGCCGCGGCCGGCCTCGCGCGCGCGACGGGCGCGACGCGGCGTCTCGGCGCGTCGATCGCCATTCTCGTTGCCGCGGCCGTCGCCGTCGAGCTCCTCGCCGCCGGTGCGTCACCGATCGTGTCCGGACTCGCGCGGACCGTCATCGCAACACTTCTTCTCGGAGCGCTCGTCGCGGCGGCATCGGCGCAGCGGGCGGGCACTCCCCCATCGCCGGCGCTGCGCTGAAGCCGGCAGCAGTTGTGTAATCAGTCGTGTACCATCGCGCGCAGGTCGGCGCGACTGCGAGCCTGCGGAGTGCGCAAGCGACCGCAGCCGCATGACGTTCGCAGAGATCAAGCTCATCCACGAGACCGCCGCCGCGGTCTCGATCATCGGATTCATCGCGCGAGGCACGGGCATGCTCCGCGGCGCGCGCTGGCTCGCCTGGCGCAGCGTGAAGACGCTCCCCCACGTCGTCGACACGGTGCTGCTCGCGTCGGCGATCACGCTCGCGTGGGAGCTTCGCCTGTCGCCGCTCGCCACGCCGTGGCTCGCCGCGAAGATCGTCGGTCTCGTCGTCTATATCGTGATCGGCATGTTCGCGTTACGCCTCGGGCGGACGCGGGCCATCCGCGCGACCGCGTTCGTCGCCGCGGTGGTGGTGTTCGCGTGGATCGTCTCGGTGGCGTTCACGAAGGACCCGCGCGGCTTCCTCCTCCTGCTCTCCCCGTGACGAAGCCCTCGCGGCGGCGCTCTACACCGACCGCGGAGGCAGGGAGCGGGGGACCGTGACGCGCGAGTTCGGTCGCGGAACGCGGCCGGTGTTCGAGCCCGTCACGGTCCCCCACTCCCTCGGCCTCCGCGGTCGAACTCGCGCGTCGTACCGTCCCCACCGCTAACCGGCGTGCCGGATCCCGGGAAGGGTCGGCTCCAGTATTGCAGAGCTTCTCTAACCGGACTTGAGCGCCGTCGCGAGCGCCTCGTCGACGTTCTCGATCCAGACGAACTCGAGCTTCGCGCGCGCATCGGGCGGAACGTCGTCGAGGTCACGCCGGTTGCGTGCGGGCAGCATCACCGTCGCGATGCCGGCACGCAGCGCCGCCAGCACCTTCTCCTTCACGCCGCCGATCGGCAGCACGAGCCCGCGCAGGCTGATCTCGCCCGTCATCGCCACGTCGCTGCGCACCGGCCGGCCGGTCAGCAGCGAGGCGAGCGCCGTCGTCATCGTGATGCCTGCGCTCGGCCCGTCCTTGGGGATCGCACCCGCGGGCACGTGCACGTGGAACGACCGGCCGTCGAAGTCGTGCTCGTCGATGCCGAGCTCCTCGGCGTGGCTGCGCACGTAGGAGAGCGCGATCCGCGCGGACTCCTTCATCACGTCGCCCAGCTGCCCCGTGAGCGTGAGATCGCCCTTCCCGGGCATCGCCGTCGCCTCTACGAACAGCACGTCGCCGCCTGTGCCGGTTACGGCCAGACCGGTCGCCACGCCTGGTACGGCGGTGCGCGAAGCCGACTCCTGGAAGAACTTCTGCCGCCCGAGCGCGTCACGCACCACGTCGAGGTCGATC
>DASVWR010000249.1:0-3964 GCA_036393115.1 Casimicrobiaceae bacterium | reverse complement strand
CTCGATATAGACCGAGCGCCCCTTCTTCAGGTATTCGCCGGCGATCTCGGCGGTACGGCCGAAGAGCACGACGCGATGCCACTCGGTGCGCTCCTGCTTCTCGCCGTTCTTGTCCTTCCACGTTTCGGACGTCGCGATGTTGAGGTTGGCGACCGCGCTGCCGTCGGTGGTGTAGCGCGTTTCGGGGTCGCGCCCGAGATTGCCGAGGAGGATCACTTTGTTGACCGAGGCCATGGTGTGATTCCGATCGATGTACGAAACGATGTAATGAGACGATATAGCGAGTCGAAGTAATGACGCGGTGTGTAACGAGATAGTGAATCGCACTATACTAACAGGTTGCCCGAGTTTCCTTCAGCCCTGCGGACTAGTCCGTACGGACGATTGCGCATGGACCTGATCCGCATCCGCGGCGCCCGCACCCACAATCTCAAGAACCTCAACCTCGACCTGCCGCGACACCGGCTGATCGTCATCACCGGGCTGTCGGGGTCGGGCAAGAGCTCGCTTGCCTTCGACACGCTGTACGCCGAAGGTCAGCGCCGCTACGTCGAGTCGCTGTCGGCCTACGCGCGCCAGTTCCTGCAGTTGATGGAGAAGCCCGACGTCGACCTGATCGAGGGGCTGTCGCCGGCGATCTCGATCGAGCAGAAGGCGACGTCGCACAATCCGCGCTCGACGGTGGGCACGGTGACCGAGGTGCACGACTATCTGCGCCTCCTGTTCGCGCGCGTCGGCGACCCGTACTGCATCAATCATCCGGAGCAAAAGCTCACGTCGATGACGATCTCGCAGATGGTCGACGCGACGCTGGCGCTCCCCGCGGACACGCGGCTCATGATCCTGTCGCCCGCGGTGGTGAACCGCAAGGGCGAGCAGCTCGAGCTCTTCGCCGAGCTGCGCGCCAAGGGATTCGTGCGCGTGCGCGTCGACGGCACCGTGTACGAGATCGACGCCGTGCCGGCGCTCGCGCGCAATTCGAAGCATACGGTCGAGGTCGTCGTCGACCGGCTGCGCGTGCGCCCCGAGATGAAGCAGCGCCTCGCCGAGTCGTACGAGACCGCGCTGCGCCATGGTGACGGGCGCGCGATCGCGGTCGAGATGGATGCGGAAGAGGAGCGCCCGCGAGAGCATCTCTATTCGGCGAAGTTCGCCTGCCCGATCTGCAACTACGCGCTCTCGGAGCTCGAGCCGCGGCTCTTCTCGTTCAACAATCCGATCGGCGCGTGCCCGCGCTGCGACGGGCTGGGCTCGATCAGCTTCTTCGATCCGAAGCGCGTCGTTGCATTTCCGGATCTCTCGCTCGCGTCGGGCGCGATCCGCGGCTGGGATCGCCGCAACCAGTTCTACTTCCAGATGCTGCAGGGCCTCGCGAAGCACGCCGGCTTCGACATCGAGCGGCCGTTCGCGAAGCTCCCCGAGCGCGTGCAGCAGTTGATCCTGTACGGCTCCGGCGACGAGAAGATCCCGTTCACGTACCTCTCCGAGCGCGGCAGGGCGTCGGTGAAGGAGCATACGTTCGAGGGCATCATTCCCAACCTCGAGCGGCGCTATCGCGAGACCGACAGCGTGATGGTGCGCGAGGAGCTCGCCAAGTACTTGAACGACAAGCCGTGCCCGGAATGCGACGGCACGCGCCTGAAGCGCGAGGCGCGCAACGTCCGCGTCGGTGACGACGCCGACCCGCGCGCGATCTACGAGATCTCGGCGTGGCCGCTGAAGCGCACGATGGACTGGTTCGCGAAGTTCTCGCTTCCCGGTCATCGGGCGGCGATCGCCGACAAGATCGTGAAGGAGATCGTCTCGCGGCTGTCGTTCCTCAACAACGTCGGGCTCGACTACCTGTCGCTCGATCGCTCGGCCGAGACGCTCTCGGGCGGCGAGGCGCAGCGCATCCGGCTCGCGTCGCAGATCGGCTCGGGCCTCACCGGCGTCATGTATGTGCTCGACGAGCCGTCGATCGGGCTCCATCAGCGTGACAACGACCGCCTGCTCGAAACGCTGAAGCGCCTGCGCGATCTCGGCAACAGCGTGATCGTCGTCGAGCACGACCGCGACGCGATCATGACCGCCGACCACGTCGTCGACATGGGCCCCGGTGCCGGCGAGCACGGCGGCCAGGTCGTCGCGGAGGGCGCGCCCGAGGAGATCCGTCGCGCACCGCATTCGCTGACCGGCCAGTACCTGTCGGGGCGGCGCCGCATCGCCGTCCCCTCGCATCGCACGCCGATCGACCGCGAGAAGATGCTCGTCGTGCGCGGCGCGAGCGGCAACAACCTGCGCGATGTCACGCTGGAGCTCCCGGTCGGCCTGTTCGTCTGCGTGACCGGCGTGTCGGGCTCGGGGAAGTCGACGCTCGTCAACGACACGCTCTACCACGCCGTGGCGCGCCACCTCTACGACAGCGCCGACCAGCCGGCGCCTTATCGCGAGATGGACGGTCTCGACCATTTCGACAAGGTGATCAGCGTCGACCAGAGCCCGATCGGGCGCACGCCGCGCAGCAACCCGGCGACCTATACCGGCCTCTTCACGCCGATTCGCGAGCTCTTCGCTCAGGTCAAGGAAGCGCGCGAGCGTGGCTACGGGCCGGGCCGCTTCTCGTTCAATGTGAAGGGCGGGCGCTGCGAAGCTTGCGAGGGCGATGGCCTCATCAAGGTCGAGATGCACTTCCTGCCCGATATCTACGTTCCCTGCGACGTGTGTCACGGGCAGCGCTACAACCGCGAGACCCTCGAGATTCGCTATAAGGACCGGAACATCCACGACGTGCTCGCGATGACGGTCGAGCAGGCGTACGCATTCTTCGAGCCGGTGCCGTCGGTCGCGCGCAAGCTGCATACGCTGCTCGACGTCGGCCTCGGCTACATCACGCTCGGGCAGTCGGCGACGACGCTGTCGGGCGGCGAAGCGCAGCGCGTCAAGCTCGCGCTCGAGCTCTCGAAGCGCGATACCGGCCGCACGCTCTACATCCTCGACGAGCCGACGACCGGGCTGCACTTCCACGACATCGAGCTCCTGCTCTCGGTCCTGCACCGCCTGCGCGATCACGGCAACACGGTGGTCGTGATCGAGCACAACCTCGACGTCATCAAGACAGCAGACTGGATCGTCGATCTCGGTCCCGAGGGCGGGGCGGGCGGCGGGATGATCGTCGCGCAGGGCACGCCCGAGGCGATCGCCCGCGTCGCGGCGAGCTACACCGGGCACTACCTGAAGGCGGTGCTAGGAGGGGCAGACCCTGCCGCCGAAACCGGGGTCAGGCCCCGTCGCGGTCGCCGCAGTCACGTGACGACGAGCGTGCGGACGCCGTAGCGTTCGTAGACTGGGAGCGCGCGCCGGTCGCAGGTCACCAGCTCGGCGCCGCTCGCGGCCGCCGTGGCCGCAACCAGTGCATCGTACGCGGCACCACCGAGGATGCCGCGGTCAGGCAGGTCTTCGACGAATGCTCGATATCGGGCCACCGTCAACTGCAGGTAGGGCGGCGCGAAGCGCGACCGCAGAAAATCACGAACGACCGTCCCAGGTGCGCGGTGTGGCGCGGGCAGACGCGTGAGCACGGAATAGGCTTCCAGCGCGCAGTGGCCGATCAGGGACAGGCCTCCGTCAAGTGCGCGTCGCGCCTCGTCATGCTTGTCGTGCCACGATGCGAATGCAGCGACGACAACGCTCGTGTCCGCAGCTTTCGGCGCAGCGGGCCTCAACGGCGGACGCGCTCGAGCGTCTCGCGAACGAGATCGGCGGTAAGGGTCGGAAGCTTCCGGTCGGGAACTGCGACCACGCCCTTCCCGCGCTTTTTCAAATGCATGGGCGTCGGCGCAACCTCGATTTCGAGCCGGCCGTCGCCAGCGCGGATTTCAAGCAGCTGGCCCGCCTCGAGACCGAGCGCTTCCCGTAACGATTTCGGAACGACGATACGCCCGGCGCGGTCGATGGTAGTCTGCATGGGTTGTAGAATACCATA
>DASVWR010000248.1:0-4191 GCA_036393115.1 Casimicrobiaceae bacterium | reverse complement strand
CGTCGAGCGTCGCGAAGCGATGCGGTGCTCCCTGCGCATTGGTACCGACGATCTCGACGCGGCCGGCGGCGAGGAGGTAGAGCGAGTCGCCGGGCTCGCCGGTCATGAACACCGTATCGCCGCCGGCGTAGAGCTCGGTGGTGAGCGCGCGTGCGAGCGTCGCGCGCTCGTCGTCGGTCAGCGAGGCGAACAGATTCATCGTCCCCAGCGCGGCGCGCCGATGCTCGATCTCGCGCTCGGCACTCTCGATCCTCTCGTCGGTGCGCATCTCGACGACGCGGTGCGGGAACGGCAGCGCGAATCCGACGCGGGCGAGTGCCGCATAGACGTGGACGCGAATGTGCGAATCGGCGGTCCAGTAGCGTGAGACGTCGGTCAGCTCGTAGACGACCGCGTATTCGATGCCGTTGTCGCGATAGGCCTGGCAGACGACCTCAGGCGGGCGATCGCGGCCGACGAACGGAATGTCGGCCTTGGCGAGCGCCTTCTCGACCACCGCGACGACGCTCTCCGGCGAGTGCGCGAACACCACCTGGAATTCGACGAAGCGCAGCCACCCGGTGCGCTCCTCGCCGTGGCGCGCGACGACGGTGACCTTGTTGTTCATCAGCGTCGAATTCGGGATCACGATCGTCTCGTGCATCGGCGTCGCGATCGCCATCGACCTCCAGCGGATGCTGACCACCTGGCCGGTCAGGTTCTCGATCCGCACCCAGTCGCCGACGCGGCAGGTCTTCTCGAGCTGCAGCGCGATGCCACCCCACAGGTTGCCGAGCGTCGACTGCGCCGAGAACGCGAGCGCGCCGGTCAGCACCGCCGACGTCGTGATGAGCCCGGCGAGATTGACGCCGATCGCGTTCATCCGGTAGATCGCGTAGCCGATGAGGGCGAGCGCGATCACGAACTCGTCGAGAATCCGCGGAATGCCGCGCCGCGCGAGCACGGTCTGGAACACGAAGCGCACGACGATCTGGATGACGCCGATCGCCACCAGCGCGAGTGTCGCTTCGCGCAGAATGACCGGCAGCGTCGCCGTGTGCATGAGCTGCCCGTACCGGGCGACCATCCAGAGCCCGGCAATGCCGACCGCGACCACGACGAGCAGCGGAACGAGCCCGCGCCGGCGGTGCGGCGTGAAGAACATCGACAGCAGCACCAGCACCAGCGCGCCGGCGGCGAACAGCAGAGCGTCGTCGAGAAGCCCGTCGAGGGGCATCGGTCAGCGTCCGGGGGTCACGGGTCGCCGCGATTATAGGGCCCCGGCAACGTGCTCACGTAGAATCGCCGCAGGCACCTCAATGGAACCGTGATGGCGAAACGTACCGGCGGCGAGATTCTCGTCGCGAGCCTCGTCGCGCAGCGCGCGACGCACATCTTCGGCGTGCCGGGGGAGAGCTACCTGGCCGCGCTCGACGCGCTGGTCGATGCGGCCCCCCGCCTCACCTTCGTCGTCTGCCGCCATGAGGGCGGCGCATCGTACATGGCCGAGGCGTTCGGCAAGCTCACCGGCCGCCCGGGCCTCGCCTTCGTCACCCGGGGACCTGGGGCGTCGAACGCGGCGATCGGCATCCATACGGCGAAGCAGGACGCGTCGCCGATGATCGTCTTTGTCGGCCAGGTCGGCACCGGCGAGACCGATCGCGAGGCGTTCCAGGAGATCGATTACCGGCGCATGTACGGCGCCGGCGCGAAATGGGCCGCCGAGATCGGCCGCGCCGAGCGCATTCCCGAGTACGTCGCACATGCCTTTCGCGTCGCGATGTCCGGCCGGCCGGGACCGGTCGTGCTCGCCCTCCCCGAGGACGTGCTCGCCGCGCAGGCCGACTGCGCCGATCCGCCGTATGTCGACGCGCTCGCCACCGCGCCGCCACGCGAGGCCGTCGCCGAAGCCGAGGGCCTCCTGCGCGCGGCGAAGCGCCCGCTCGTGCTCGCCGGCGGAAGCGCGTGGAACTCCGCTGCGTGCGCTGCGCTCGTCACCTTCGCCGAGGACGCCCAGCTCCCGGTCGCCTGCGCGTTCAGGCACCAGGACCTCTTCGACAACCGGCACCCGAACTACGCCGGCGACGTCGGCATCGGCATCAATCCGCAGCTCGCCGCGCGCGTGCGCGACGCCGACGTGCTGCTGGCACTCGGCGAGAAGCTCAGCGAGACGGTGACCGGCGGCTATTCGCTGCTCGACGTGCCGGCGCCGAAGCAGGCGCTGATTCACGTCCACCCCGGCAGCGACGAGCTCGGGCGCGTTTATCAGCCGCGCGTCGCGATTCTTTCGACACCCGGTGCGTTCCTGTCGGCGATCGATGCGCGCGCCGCGCGGCCGGCCGATCCCGACCCGTCGATGTCGCCGGTGCGGGCGCACGCCGATTACGAGGTGTGGCGCGCGCCGCGCCCCGTCGCGGGGACGGTCGATCTGTGGCGGATCGTGCGCTGGCTCGACGAGCACCTCGACGACGACGTGATCGTCGCCAACGGCGCCGGCAACTTCGCGACCTGGATGCATCGCATCTTCCGTTATCGCGGCTATCGCGGTCAGCTCGCGCCCTACTCGGGGTCGATGGGCTACGGCGTGCCGGCAGCGGTGGCGGCGAAGCTCGTCCACCCCGGGCGGCAGGTCGTCTCGTGGAGCGGCGACGGCTGCTTCCTGATGAACGGCCAGGAGCTCGCGACCGCCGCGCAGTACGGACTCGCGATCGTCTTCGTCGTCATCGACAACGGCATGTACGGGACGATCCGCATGCACCAGGAGCGCACCTATCCGGGCCGCGTCTCGGGGACGACGCTCACCAATCCCGATTTCGCCGCGCTCGCGAACGCGTACGGAGCGCACGGCGAGACCGTGCTGCGCACCGACGATTTCGCACCCGCCTTCGCGCGCGCGAGCGCCGCGCGCGGCCCTGCGCTTATCCACGTGCGGCTCGACCCGCAAGCGCTCACGATGGACGCCACGTTGGACGAGATCCGCAGTCGCGCCGCAGCGCAGCGCTGAGGCAGTCGCATGTGCAGGGGGCCTGCGCCGCAGGCGGGGCGGTAGAATGTCGACGGGAGATTATGGCTCGCCGCGCGCATCTGCACGTTCCGAAGCGACGTCACACCGTACTGGTGCTGCAGGGCGGCGGGGCGCTCGGCGCGTACCAGGCCGGTGTCTACGAAGAGATGCACGCGCGCGGACTCGCGCCGGACTGGGTGACCGGAGTCTCGATCGGCGCGATCAACGCCGCGCTGATTGCCGGCAACCGGCCCGAGGATCGTGTCGACCGCTTGCGCCGGTTCTGGAACCTGGTTTCCTCAGGAATCACGTACCAGCCGCCGCACGAATTCGATCCGCTGCGCCTTGCGTTCAGCCGCATGAGCACGACGGCGATCGCGGCCTTCGGTGTTCCCGGCTTCTTCGTCCCGCGCATTCCGCCGCCGGTCTTGATGCCGCGCGGGGAGCCCGCGGCACTATCGGTTTACGACACATCGCCGCTCGCGCGGACGCTCGCCGAGCTCGTCGACTTCGATCTCATCAATTCCGGTGCGACGCGGTTGAGCGTTGGCGCAGCCGACGTCGAGACCGGCAATTCGGTCTATTTCGACAACCGCAAGGGCGACGTCGAGTTCACGCCCGAACACATCATGGCGAGTGGCGCGCTGCCGCCCGGTTTCCCGCCGATCAGGATCGGCGATGCCTGGTACTGGGATGGCGGCCTCACGTCGAACATCCCGCTGTGGTACGTGCTCGACGACCGCAGCGACCTCGATGCGCTGGTGTTCCAGATCGACCTCTTCAGTGCGCGAGGTTCGATGCCGCAGACGCTCGACGAGGTCCTCGAGCGCTCGAAGGACATCCAGTATTCGAGCCGCACGCGCTTCGGAACGAGTCGCGGCAAGGACGACGACGTCCAGCGCGAGGCGCTGCGTCGGCTGCTCCCGAAGCTTCCGCAACGGCTCGCCGCCGACGGCGACGCAAAGCTCCTCACCGAGCGCACCGAGCGACGCAAGGTCTCGATCGTGCACCTCATCAACCGGCGCTCCGCGTTCTCGACCGTCGCCAAGGATTTCGACTTCTCGCGCGCCACCGTCGAGGCACTGTGGGAGGCCGGCCGCGAGGATCTCCGCCACACGCTCGCGCATCCGCACTGGCGGCGCGCGAGCATCGCCCGCAACGGCCTGCGCACCTACGATCTGCTTCCCTGATCGGCCGGTTCCGCGGCG
>DASVWR010000247.1:0-8429 GCA_036393115.1 Casimicrobiaceae bacterium | reverse complement strand
GGAACGGCGCGAACGCGCGCATGCGCGCCTCGTTCTCGGCTTCGAATCCCATGCTGGTCCACACGTCGGTGGTGACGAGATCGGCGTCACGGCAGGCGTCGATCGGCCGCTCGCACCGCGTGTAGTGGCCCTCGGCGGC
Source organism: Casimicrobiaceae bacterium (assembly GCA_036393115.1). Lineage (GTDB taxonomy): Bacteria > Pseudomonadota > Gammaproteobacteria > Burkholderiales > Casimicrobiaceae > VBCG01. Next base: position 8,290 of record DASVWR010000247.1, on the reverse strand, counting down.
GGATCCGGCGATCGCCGGGTCGATCGCGTAACCCGGCGGCGATGCGACGTTCACATGGAAGCCGAAGATCCGCGCCGCCTGCACCCACGTGTAGAACATGTTGTTGGCGTCGCCGATCCACGCAATGGTGCGCCCGGCGATCGACCCGCGGTGCTCGAGCCACGTGTAGACATCGGCGAGGATCTGGCACGGGTGATATTCGTTGGTGAGCCCGTTGATGACCGGCACGCGCGAATGGGCGGCAAAGCGCTCGATCAGCGTCTGGCCGAACGTGCGGATCATGATCACATCGACCATCCGCGACACCACGCGCGCGACGTCCTCGATCGGCTCGCCGCGCCCGAGCTGCGTGTCGCCGCGGGTCAGATTGATCGCGATGCCGCCGAGCTGGTTCATCCCGGCCTCGAACGACACACGCGTGCGCGTCGACGCCTTCTCGAACACCATCGCGAGCGTGCGGTCGCGAAGCGGCTGGTACAACTCGTAACGCTTGAAGCGCTGCTTGATCCAGCGCGTCCGCTCGAACAGGTAGTCGAACTCCTCGCGGGAGAAGTCGCTGAACTGGAGGAAGTGACGCGGCGGCGGGGCGGTCACCGCTTCAGGGCATCGTCCTGACCGCCTGCGCGAGGCGCGACTTGGTCCTGGACGCAAGATTCTTGTGCACGATCTTCTTGTCGGCGATGCGGTCGATCACCGCCTGCGACTCGCGAAGCTGTGCCGCCGCAGCGGTCTTGTCGCCGGCCGCGACCGACTTCCTGACCTTCTTGACCGCGGTGCGCAGCTCCGATTTCAGGCTCGCGTTACGCTTGCGCGTCGCTTCGGCCTGGCGGGCTCGCTTGCGGGTCTGTGCCGTGTTGGCCATGACCTTCGATCCTTGCTCGATTGTTGCAGCGCCGGACCCTCGCGCACCCGCGGGATGCAGAGTGCTCGGAGCTGCGAAAAAGACCGCACATAATACACGACTTTTGCTTCCTCGACAACGCACGCTAGGCGTGGCGCGCACTGACCTCCAGTGAACCTCCTGCGAACCGTGACCACGATCAGCGGCATGACGCTGCTGTCGCGCATCACCGGCCTCCTGCGCGAGACGCTGAAGGCGACGCTGTTCGGCGCCGGCGTCCAGATGGACGCGTTCGAGGCGGCGTTCCGGCTGCCTAACCTGTTGCGACGACTGTTCGCCGAAGGCGCGTTCTCGCAGGCCTTCGTGCCGATCCTCGCCGAATACCGGCAGCGCCGGGGCAAGGAGGCGACGCGAAAGCTCGTCGGCGACGTCGGCACGCTGCTCGCGGTCATCCTGATCGCCGTCTCGATCGCCGGCGCGCTCGCAGCACCCTGGCTCGTCTACCTGCTCGCCGGCGGCTTCGCGCGCACTCCCGGGAAGGTCGCGCTCACCGCGGAAATGATCCGCATCGTGTTCCCGTACATCGGCTTCGTCTCGCTGGTGTCGCTCGCCGCGGGCGTGCTCAACGTGCACCGGCGCTTCGCGATTCCGGCGTTCACGCCGGTGCTTCTCAACGTCTCGATCATCGGCGCGGCGATCCTGCTCGCGCGCTTCGTCGATCCGCCGATCAAAGCGCTCGCGTGGGGTGTTGCGATCGGCGGCGTCGCGCAGCTCGCACTGCAGATCCGTCCGCTGATGAAGCTCGACATGCTGCCGCGCGTCAGCCTCGACTGGCGGGATCCCGGCGTGCGGCGCGTGCTGAAGGCGATGGGTCCGGCGATGATCGGGGTCTCGGCAGCCCAGATCTCCGCGCTGATCAATACCCAGCTCGCGGCGCTGCTCGGCGACGGCAGGATCTCGTGGATCACCTATGCCGACCGTCTGATGGAGTTTCCGAGCGCGCTGCTCGGCGTCGCTCTCGGCACCGTGCTCCTGCCGTCGCTCGCGCGCCACTACAGCGACGCCGATCATGCGCAGTATTCGTCGCTGCTCGACTGGGGCCTGCGCCTCGCGGTGCTCCTGGCGCTGCCCGCTGCGGTCGCGCTCGCGCTGCTCGCGTTGCCGCTGGTGTCGACGCTCTACCAGTACGGGCGCTTCAGCATCGCCGACGCGCTGCAGACGCGCATGGCGCTGCTCGGCTACTGCGTCGGCCTGCCCGGCCTCATCCTCGTCAAGATCCTCGCTCCCGGCTTCTACGCGAGGCAGGAGATGACGACGCCGGTGAAGATCGCGTTCTTCACCGTGCTGGTGACGCAGACGCTCGCCGTCGTGCTCGCCTGGCCGCTCGGGATGGACCAGGCGGGGCTGACGCTCGCGACGAGCCTCGGCGCCTGCTGCAACGCGGTGCTGCTGTTGCGGACGCTATTGAAGCGCGGCTACTACCGCCCGCAGCCCGGCTGGCCGGCGTTCCTCGCCAGGGCGGGGTTCGCCGTCGTCGCGCTTGCCGCCGTGCTCGCGTGGCTCGCCGGCCGTGACGACCTCTGGCTGCACGCCGGATTCGTGCACAAGACGACGCGTCTCGCGATCGTCGTCGGCGCGGGCGCGATCGTCTACTTCGGCACGCTGTGGCTGCTGGGATTCCGCGTCGCCGATTTCAGCCGCAGCGAGGCGCCGCTTCCGGAGGAGCCCGCCGTCGACGTCGACGGGGGTACGTGAGCGTCAGCTCCCGCCCGGCTTCCGGTACGGACAGCGCGGCTTTGTGCATTCCACGTACAGGTAGAGCGCGTGTTCGCGGATCTCGAAACCGCGCTCGCGCGCGATGCGGATCTGCCGCTTCTCGATCTCGGCGTCGTAGAACTCCTCGACGCGGCCGCACTGCAGGCACACGAGGTGGTCGTGATGCTTACCCTCGTTGAGCTCGTAGACCGCCTTGCCCGATTCGAAGTGGTGGCGCATGAGCAGTCCGGCCTGCTCGAACTGCGTCAGCACGCGGTAGACGGTGGCGAGGCCGATGTCGATACCGTCGGCGAGAAGCAGCTTGTAGACGTCCTCGGCCGACAGGTGGCGGACCTTGGATCCCTCGAACAGATTGATGATCCGCAGGCGGGGAAGGGTTGCCTTGAGCCCCGCGCTCTTGAGATCCTGGGATGTGCTCATCGCGTCGGTTTCGCGCCCGCGGGCGGGGGCCGGGCAGGGCCCGGGCAGGTGCCGTGCAGTGGCGTGCGGCAGCTATAATAAACATTTAGCCCGGCGCTGCCCATGCCGCTGTTCTCCGCGATTCCTGCATCGAAGCAAGCCGTGCGCGCACGACGCCGGCTGCAACGCGCGGTCGTGCTCGCGGCCGCGGTCGCAACACTCGCCGGGTGCGCGACGATCGACAAGTACACGCCGTCGTGGCGCTCGCTCGGCGTCTACAAGATCGACATCAACCAGGGGAACTACCTCGCCCAGGACCAGATCGACCGGCTCCAGGTCGGCATGACTCCGCAGCAGGTTCGCCTGACGCTCGGCACGCCGCTGATCGAGTTTCCGTTCACGCGCGATCGCTGGGATTACGTCTACGAGTACACGCGTCAGGGTGTCGTGCGCGAGCATCGCAAACTCACCGTCTGGTTCGACGATGGCAAGCTCGCGCGCTGGGAAGGCGACAAGATGCCGCAGACGGTCGTCGACCTCAACCGCTCGGCAAGCGCCAAGGCGCTTCCGATGGACGAGGGGAAGAGCTGGTGGCAGAAGCTCCTCGACAAGAAATCCGATTCGGGCGCCGGCCATTGAGCGCGCTTTCGAGCGTGGATCGGTAGCGCACGCGCCGCATGGCTGACGCATCGGCGCCGAAAGCGGTCGTTCGCGTCGCGGTCGCCGGCGCGGGCGGGCGCATGGGCCAGGCGCTCGTCGCCGCGGTGCTCGCCGCACCGGGTTTGAGTCTCGCCGCGGCGACCGACCAGGCCGACAGCGCTGCGATCGGCCGCGACGCCGGCGCGGCGCTCGGGCGCGTGAGCGGCGTGATGGTCAGCACCGATGTCGACGGTGCGCTCGCCGTTGCCGACGTGCTGATCGATTTCACGCGTCCGGCGGGAACGCTCGCCCACCTCGACGCCTGTGCGCGCAGGCGGGTCGCCGCGGTGGTCGGCACCACCGGCTTCGACCCAGCAGGAATCGCCGCGATCACCGCGCACGCGGCGGCGATTCCGATTGTGTTCGCGCCGAACATGAGTGTCGGAGTGAACGTGCTGATCGGACTCGTCGAGCGAGCCGCCGCGCAGCTCGGTCCCGACTTCGACATCGAGGTGCTCGAGATGCATCACCGGCACAAGGTCGATGCGCCGTCGGGCACTGCGCTACGCCTCGGCGAAGCCGCGGCAGCGGGCGCCGGCGTCGCACTCCTCGATCACGCGGTCTACGCGCGCGAGGGCGTGACCGGCGAGCGAAAGCCGGGGACGATCGGGTTTGCGACGTTGCGCGGTGGCGACGTGGTCGGCGAGCACACGGTGCTCTTTGCCGGGCAGGGTGAGCGCCTCGAGCTCACTCACCGCGCGACGTCGCGCGCGAACTTCGCAGCCGGCGCACTGCGCGCGGCGATGTTCGCAGCCGGACGGCGCGCACGCGGAGAGACGGGGCTCTACGACATGAAGGACGTGCTCGGTATCGGCTGAGCGCGGCTTTCATGAACGGGCCGTTCGATCTTACGGGGCGCATCGCCCTCGTCACCGGAGCCTCGACCGGGCTGGGGCTCGCGATCGCACGCGGGTTCGCCGCGGCGGGCGCAACGGTGGTGATCAACGGCCGCGATACGGCGCGCCTCGCTGCAGCAGTCGACGCGCTGGCGCGCGAAGGGCTCGCCGTCGCGGCCCGCGCATTCGACGTCTCCGACGCCGATGCGGTGCGCGACGGGATCGCTGCGGCGGTCGGCGAGCACGGTGCGATCGACGTGCTCGTCAACAACGCCGCGATCAATCTGCGACGGCCGTTCGACGCGTATACGCTCGACGAGTGGCGGCGCGTGATGGCGACCAACGTCGATGGCGCGTTTCTCACGATCCAGGTGGTGCTGCCGTCGATGAAGGAGCGCCGGCGCGGCAAGATCGTCAATTTGTGTTCGCTCGCTTCCGACCTCGGTCGGCCCGGTGTCGCTGCGTACGCCACGAGCAAGGGCGCTCTGAAGATGCTGACGCGTGCGCTCGCGGTCGAAGTCGCGCCGTTCAACGTGCAGGTCAACGGCATCGCTCCCGGCTTCTTCCGGACCGAGATGAATGCGGCGCTCGCCGCCGATCCCACCTTCTCGAATTGGGTCGAGCGCCGCACGCCGGTGGGACGCTGGGGGGACCCCGCCGACGTCGCGGGCGCGGCGGTATTCCTCGCGTCGCCGGCGTCCGACTACGTGACGGGGCATCTGCTTCACGTCGACGGCGGCTTCGCGGCGTCGTATTGACGCGGCGGGATTTGAGTGTGCTCGCCGTTTGCGCCTGGCGCGTACAGCCGATTTGAGCGCGCCCGCGCTTCCGTGTAGAATCCTGACGCTTCAGAGCGGGGAAGGGTCACCTTCCCCGTTTGCACGTCCAGCGTGCACGTCCGGAGCGCGCAACGCGCGCCTCGGGGCCGCGAAGCGCTTCCGCCACCGCGCCATGAACGCCCCGGAGAATGCCGCCGCGACGACGCCCACCCAGAAGGGTGGAGTGTCGGCTTCCGTGTCACCGCAGCCGGCGAGCGCATCCGGTGCAGCGAAGCCGCTCTTCGCGCGGCGCCCGGAAGGCGCGCTCGTCCTGGCCGACGGCACGATGTTGCGCGGCCGCGGGTTCGGCGCGATGGGTTGCGCGGTCGGCGAGGTCGTGTTCAACACCGCGATGACCGGCTATCAGGAGATCCTTACCGATCCGTCGTATGCGGGCCAGATCGTTACGCTCACCTATCCGCACATCGGCAACGTCGGCGTCAACGTCGAGGACGCCGAATCGCGAAAGGTCTTCGCGACCGGTCTCGTCGTGCGCGACGTGCCGGACCTCGCCTCGAGCTGGCGCCGCGAGCGCGACCTCGGTGATTATTTGCGCGACGCCGGCATCGTGGGCGTCTGCGATCTCGATACGCGCCGGCTTACACGGATCCTCCGCGAGCATGGCGCGCAGAATGCGTGCATCGTCGCCGGCGAGACGCTGACGGAAGCCGATCTCGCCGAGGCGCTCGGCCGCGCGCGTGCCGCCCCTTCGATGGTGGGCCTCGACCTCGCGAAGGTCGTCTCGTGCACCGAGGCCTATGCGTGGACGTCGGGCCCGTGGCAGCTCGGAGCCGGCTACCGCGAGGCGCCTGAATCGAAGTTCCACGTCGTCGCCTACGACTACGGCGTCAAGCACAACATCCTGCGCCTGCTCGCGGCGCGCGGCTGCCGGCTGACCGTGGTTCCGGCCGAGACGACGGCAAGAGAAGCGCTGGCACTCGCGCCGGACGGAATCTTCCTCTCCAACGGCCCCGGCGACCCCGGCGCCTGCGACTACGCGATCCGCGCGATCGCCGAATTCGTCGAGCGCGGCATTCCCCTCTTCGGGATCTGTCTCGGCCATCAGCTGCTCGCGCTCGCGTCGGGTGCCCGCACGCTGAAGATGAAGTTCGGCCACCACGGCGCCAATCATCCGGTGCTCGACAAGGAGACCGGGCGGGTCGTCATCACCAGTCAGAACCACGGCTTCGCCGTGGATGCGGCGACGCTACCGCCGTCTCTGCGCGTCACGCACGTGTCGCTCTTCGATGGCAGCCTGCAGGGGATGGCGCGAACCGACCATCCGGCGTTCAGCTTTCAGGGGCATCCCGAGGCGAGCCCGGGCCCGCACGATGTCGGCTATCTGTTCGATAGATTTGTGAAGAGTATGGAGAGGAGGTAGCGTGCCCAAACGCACCGACCTCGAAAGCATCCTCATCATCGGCGCCGGCCCGATCATCATCGGCCAGGCCTGCGAGTTCGACTACTCCGGGGCGCAGGCGTGCAAGGCGCTGAAGGAAGAGGGCTACCGGGTGATCCTGGTGAACTCCAACCCGGCGACGATCATGACCGACCCGGAGATGGCCGATGTCACCTACATCGAGCCGATCACCTGGCCGATGGTCGCGTCGATCATCGAGCGCGAGCGGCCCGACGCGCTGCTGCCGACGATGGGCGGCCAGACCGCGCTGAACTGCGCGCTCGACCTCGCGCGCGAGGGCGTGCTGACCCAATTCGACGTCGAGCTGATCGGCGCGTCGAAGAAGGCGATCGACAAGGCCGAGGATCGCGAGAAGTTCAAGGCGGCGATGACGCGCATCGGCCTCGGGTCGGCGCGCTCGGGGATCGCCCACGACCTCGAGCAGGCGCTCGAGGTTCAGGGAACCATCGGCTTTCCCGCGGTGATCCGTCCGTCGTTCACGCTCGGTGGCACCGGCGGCGGCATCGCCTACAACAAGGACGAGTTCGTCGACATGTGCAAGCGCGGCCTTGCGCTGTCGCCGACCCACGAGCTCCTGATCGAGGAATCGCTCCTCGGCTGGAAGGAGTTCGAGATGGAGGTGGTGCGCGACCGCAAGGACAACTGCATCATCGTCTGCTCGATCGAGAACGTCGATCCGATGGGCGTGCACACCGGCGATTCGATCACCGTCGCGCCGGCGCAGACGCTGACCGACAAGGAATACCAGATCATGCGCGACGCGTCGATCGCGGTGCTGCGCGAGGTCGGCGTCGACACCGGTGGCTCGAACGTGCAGTTCGCGATCAACCCTGCCGACGGGCGGATGATCGTGATCGAGATGAATCCTCGCGTGTCGCGCAGCTCGGCGCTCGCGTCGAAGGCAACCGGCTTTCCGATCGCGAAGATCGCCGCCAAGCTCGCCGTCGGCTATACGCTGGACGAGCTCGCGAACGACATCACCGGCACGCACGGCGACCATTTCATGCCGGCATCGTTCGAGCCGACGATCGACTACGTCGTTACCAAGGTGCCGCGCTTCGCGTTCGAGAAGTTCAAACAGGCCGACGACCGACTCACCACGCAGATGAAGTCGGTCGGCGAGGTGATGGCGATCGGGCGCACGTTCAAGGAATCGCTGCAGAAGGCGCTGCGCGGCCTCGAAGTCGGGGTCGACGGTTTCAACCTGAAGACGGTCGATCCCGACGCGATCGCCGACGAACTCGCCTATCCGCGGGGCGAGCGGCTGTGGTACGTCGCCGACGCGTTCGGCATCGGCATGAGCGTCGACGAGCTCCACGCGCACACGAAGATCGACCCGTGGTTCCTCGCCCAGATCAAGGAGATCGTCGATGCCGAGCTCGAGCTCGAGAAGCGCAGCCTCGACTCGCTGTCGGCGACCGAGTTGCGCGAGCTGAAGCGCATGGGCTTCTCGGATGCGCGACTGGCGCAGTTGCTGTCGTCGGACGAGAAGGCCGTGCGC
>DASVWR010000246.1:0-4174 GCA_036393115.1 Casimicrobiaceae bacterium | reverse complement strand
CTTTCGCGCCGCTACGGAGGAGCGGCGCCGGGGACGCCGCCCGGCGTGCGCGCGCAGATCGAGCACGAGCTCGCGCTGATCGCCGAGCTTCGCTACGAGCCCTATTTCCTCACCGTCGACGAGATCGTCGCCTTCGCGCGCTCGCGCGGCATCCTCTGCCAGGGCCGCGGCTCGGCGGCCAATTCGGCCGTTTGCTACGCGCTCGGCATCACCGAGGTCGATCCCGCGCGAGGCTCGATGCTGTTCGAGCGTTTCATCAGCCGCGAGCGCAACGAGCCCCCCGACATCGACGTCGACTTCGAGCACCAGCGGCGCGAGGAGGTGATCCAGCACATCTACGCGAAATACGGCCGCCACCGCGCGGCGCTCGCCGCGACGCTCATCACCTACCGGCCGAAGAGCGCGCTGCGCGACGTCGGCCGCGCGCTCGGCCTCAGCCTCGACGAGGTCGATCGCCTGGCTGGCGCGTTCGCGTGGTGGGACGGCCGCGCGATCCATTCCGAGCGCATCCGCGAGGCGGGCTTCGATCCCGCCAACCCGGTTCTTCGTCGCGTCGTGACGCTCGCCGGCCAGCTCCTCGGCTTCCCGCGCCACCTGTCGCAGCACGTCGGCGGCTTCGTCATTGCGCGCGACTCGCTCGAGCGGCTGGTGCCGATCGAGAACGCCGCAATGGAGGACCGCACCGTCATCCAGTGGGACAAGGACGACCTCGATGCGATGGGCCTGCTCAAGGTCGACTGCCTCGCGCTCGGCATGCTCTCGGCGATCCGCCGCGCCTTCGACCTGATCGACGCCGACAACCGGGACGTACCACGTTTTTCGATGCAGGACATCCCGCCCGAGGACCCGGCGGTATACGAGATGATCCAGCGCGCCGACACGATCGGCGTGTTCCAGATCGAATCGCGCGCGCAGCAGTCGATGCTGCCGCGATTGAAGCCCGCGAACTTCTACGATCTCGTGATCGAGGTCGCGATCGTGCGGCCGGGCCCCATCCAGGGTGGCATGGTCCATCCCTACCTCAAGCGTCGCCAGGGCAAGGAGCCGGTCACCTACCCGAGCGAAGCGGTAAAGACCGTCCTCGAACGCACGCTCGGTGTGCCGATCTTCCAGGAGCAGGTGATGCAGCTCGCGATCGTCGCCGCCGGATTCACGCCGGGCGAAGCCGACCGGCTGCGCCGCTCGATGGCCGCGTGGAAGCGCAAGGGTGGCCTGCAGCCGTTCGAGGAGCGGCTGGTCGAGGGCATGGGGGTGCGCGGTTACGACCGCGGGTTCGCGCAGCAGATCTACCAGCAGATCCTCGGCTTCGGCGAATACGGCTTTCCGGAATCGCACGCCGCGTCGTTCGCGCTGCTCGTCTACGTGTCGGCATGGCTCAAGCTGCACGCGCCAGCCGCGTTCTGCGCGGCGCTCCTGAACTCGCAGCCGATGGGTTTCTACGCGCCCGCCCAGCTCGTTGCCGACGCGCGCCGCCACGGTGTCGACGTGCGCGCACCAGACGCCGCGGCGAGCGACTGGGACTGCACGCTCGAACAACACGACCGGGACCACGGCTGCGGCACCACACTCGGCACCGCATCGGTCACCGCATCGCGCACTGCATCCAGCACCGTACTAGGTCCTGCCCTGCGTCTCGGCTTGCGCATGGTCGGAGGGCTCACCGAACATGGCGCGCAGCGGATCGTCGCTGCGCGTAGCGAGCGGGCGTTCGCGAGCGTCGCCGATCTCGCCATCCGTGCGAAGCTCGATGCGCGCGACTTGACCGCGCTCGCCGATGCCGATGCGCTCGCGTCGCTCGCCGGCGATCGGCACGCGGCTGCGTGGAGTGCCGCCGGCGTCGAGCGGCTGCCGCCGCTCTTCGCCGGTGCGGTGATCGACGAGACGCCGCCGGCGCTCCCCGCGCCGACCGAAGGCCAGGACGTCGTCGCCGATTACCGCCGGCTCGGATTGACGCTGCGCCGGCATCCGCTCGCGCTGCTGCGCGAGCGACTGCACCGGCGCCGCCTCGCCTGCGCCGACGAGATCGTCGCTGCCCCGCATGGCCGCCTCGTGCGCACCGCAGGTCTCGTCATCGGCCGCCAGCGTCCCGACACCACGAGCGGCGTCGTCTTCGTGACGCTCGAGGACGAGACGGGAACCACCAATGTGATCGTCTGGCGCAGTCTCGGCGAGCGCCAGCGCCGCGAGCTCCTCCACTCGCGCCTGCTCGCGGTCTACGGCAAAGTCGAGCGCGAGGGTGCGGTCGTGCATGTGCTCGCCGGCCGCCTCGTCGACCTCACGCCGCTCCTCGGCGCACTCCCGACGCGCTCACGCGATTTCCACTGACCGCCCGTGAACCCATCAGTCACCGCTGCAAGCCGCTAAAATGCGCGCGCATGAATCCATCCGCCGTGCCACCCGCGACGGCCGTGCCGGTCCTCCTCGTCGCCACCGCGACGAAATGGCCGGGAACCGCACGCATTCCGCGAGCGCTGTCGCGCGCCGGATTCGAGGTGTCGCTGCTCGCGCCGCGCGGATCGCTCGCCGAGCACAGCCGCTTCGTCGACCGCATCGCCTACCTGCCCGAAGCTTCGACCCCCCTGCAGTGGGTGCACGCGTTCGCTGCCACGGTGGCCGCGACATCGCCGCGCCTTGCGATCCCCTGCGACGACATGGCGCTTCGCCTGATGCAGCGGCTCGCAGTTGCGCCCCCGCCCCAGCTCAAATCCACACACGCGTTGCGCCTCGCGGCGCTGGTGCGCATGTCGCTCGGCGACCCTGCGCATTTCGAGACGACGTCCGAAAAGACGCTCCTCGGCGATGCCGCGCAGGCGCTGGGGATCGGCGTTCCGCCGTCGCGGGTCTGTCGGCGCGTCGCTGACGCGCTCGCCTTCGCCGACATGCATGGCTGGCCGATGGTCGTCAAGCGCGCGCACGGCTTTGCGGGCCAGGGTGTGGCCATCTGCGCCGATCGCGTGTCTCTCGACGTCGCGTTTGCGGGGCTCGCCGAGGACGAGCGGCGCGATCGCATCGACGCGAACGCCGGCGAACCCGCGCTCGTCGTCCAGTCGCTGGTACGCGGACCGACGCAGTACTACATGGGGGTCGCGTACCAGGGGCGACTCCTCGCCGGATACGCGGGCGAGAAGGTGGTCGCGCATCCGGAACCCAACGGACCGCCCACGGTGGCGCGCTACTTCCGCTCGCCGCGATTGCGCGAGATCACGGCCCGCCTGTTGCACGGCTTTTCGGTCACGGGCTTCTTCGTCGCCGAGTTCCGGCTCGACGAAGCCAGCGGCGAGCCGCTGCTGCTCGAGTTGACGCGGCGCATGTCCCCGGTCACCCACCGCAGCGCGGACCGGGACGTCGACCTCTGCGCGGCGCTGCACGCCGAGCTCTCCGGGACCGTGTCGCCGTCGCGTGTCGACCTCGACGACGGCGAGAACGGATATGTCGTGTTCTTTCCCGGTGAGTGGCTACGCGACCCGCAGAGCCCATGGTTGCGCCGGCAGCCGGTCGACGTGCCGTGGGACGAGCCCGAGCTCCTTGCCGCGATGATGAAGCTGCGGCTCGATTAGCGTCCCCCCGGACTCAGCGCGTCGCGCAGGCCGCCGTCGGCGTGCCGAGAAGGTCCTTCGCCTCGGCTACCGTTCCGATCGCGTCGAGGTCGACGCCGTTCTTGACCGCGGTGATCTCGGCGAGAATCGAGATCGCGATCTCCGGCGGCGTGCGGCTGCCGATGTAGAGCCCGATCGGGCCGTGCAGGCGCGCGATCTCTTCCGCGGTGAGATCGAACTCGCGCAGGCGCTCGCGCCGCTTCGCATTGTTCGCGCGCGAGCCGAGCGCGCCGACGTAGAACGCCGGCGACTTCAGCGCCTCCATCAGCGCGAGATCATCGAGCTTCGGATCGTGCGTGAGCGCAACGACCGCGCAACGCTCGTCGAGGTGCATCGCCTGCACCGTGTCGTCCGGCATCGTGCGCACGAGCGTGACGCCGGGTACGTCCCACGTATCGGTGTACTCCTCGCGCGGATCGCAGACGGTGACCTGGTAATCGAGGCCGATCGCGATCTGCGCGAGATACTGCGAGAGGTGCGAAGCGCCGATCACCAGCATCCGATAGCGCGGTCCGTGCACGGTGACGAGCACTTCGCCGTCGAAGGCGAGAGTCGTCGTCGCGCTCGCCTTGCGCAGC
>DASVWR010000245.1:0-10904 GCA_036393115.1 Casimicrobiaceae bacterium | reverse complement strand
GCCCGTCGCGACAGCGTATGCACGCCGCGATGGACGTTCGCGTTGTCGTGCTCGTAGTAGCGGGCGAGCGCATCGATCACCGCGCGCGGCTTCTGCGTCGTGGCGCCGTTGTCGAGGTAGACGAGCGGCCGCTCGTTCACGCGCTCGGCGAGCACCGGAAAGTCGGCACGCAGCCGCTCGACGTCGAAACCGCCGGCTTCGGGAGCGAACACGTCACGTTCGAGCTTCATGCGAGCTCCGCGAGCGGCAGCGCCTGCGGCAGCCGCTCGAGACACGCGCGCTCGAGATGCCGGCGCAGCGGCGCGAGGCGAATGGTCTCGAGCGCCGAGCGCGCGAATGCCCAGGTGAGGAGGCTCCGCGCCGCCGCGGCATCGAATCCGCGCGAGCGCAGGTAGAAGAGCTCGTTCTCGTCGAGTTGTCCTACCGTCGCGCCGTGCGCGCACTTGACGTCGTCGGCGTAGATCTCGAGCTGCGGCTTGGTGTCGGCTTCGGCATCCTCCGAGAGAAGGAGGTTGCGGCTGGTGAGCCAGGCGTCCGACTGCTGCGCCCCGGGATGCACGACGATCCGCCCGTTGAACACGCCGCGCGAGCGGCCGTCGAGAATGCCGCGGAAGTGCTCGCGGCTCGTCCCGCGCGGCTGCGCGTGGTCGATCAGCGTGTGGTGGTCGACGTGCTGCCGGCCACCGGCGAGATAGAGGCCGTCGAGCGTCGCCGTGCAGCCGTCGCCGTCGAACACCGCCGTGATGTCGTGCCGCGCGACGGCGGCACCGACCGACACGGAATGCGCGCTGTAGCGGCTCGACTGCGCCTGCGCGACGTGGATTCCGCCGACGTGCAGCGCCCGCTCGCCGTCGTCCTGCAGCTTGCAGTGCTCGACGTCGGCCCCGCGCGCGAGGAAGAGCTGCGTTACCGCATTGGTGAACGCGGGCGCCGAACCGGCGTAGTGCTCGATCAGCGTGACCTTCGAGCGCGCGCCGGCGACGATCAGATTGCGCGGATGGGCGGTCGACGCGGTCGCGGCGAGGAACACGAGATGGATCGGCTCGCCGATCTCGACGCCGTCGGGGACGACCACCAGAGCGCCGTCGGAGACGAACGCGGTGTTGAGCGCGGCCATCGTCGAGTGCCCGCGTGCGTCGGCGAGCCACGTCGCGACCTCCGACGGATCGTGCGCGAGCGCCGCCGCGAGGCTCCCGATCCGCACTCCATCCGGGAGCGGGCCGATCGACGAGAGCTCGGGCGTGTAGCGGCCGTCGACGAAAGCGAGGCGATGGCCGCCGAGGTCCTCGAACAGCGCGTGATGCGGGAGCGGCTCGATCGTGGCGGCCTGGCCGTCGTCGGGCGTGCGCATGAACGACTTCGCCGCGAGCGCCGCAAGATCGGTGTATTTCCAGTCCTCGTTCCGAGCGGACGGGAATCCCGACGCCCGGAAGCGCGCAAGCGCCTCCTCGCGCAGCTTCACGATCGCGGCGGCGTGCCTGCCGGGGAGCTGCGCGGCGGCCGCCGGCCACGCTGCGAGCGCGCGCTCGAGCGCCTCGCGGGCGGCACGGTCCGCCGGGCGTTCGCGCACTGCGGTGTTCATCGTGCGCCCGCCCCGGCGGTCGCCGCCTCGTCGATCCAGCCGTAGCCGCGCGCCTCGAGCTCGAGTGCCAGCTCCTTGCCCCCCGAGCGCACGATGCGGCCCTGCGACAGCACGTGGACGTAGTCGGGCACGACGTAATCGAGCAGCCGCTGATAATGGGTGACGACGATCATCGCGCGCTCCGGGTCGCGCAGTGCGTTGACTCCGCGCGCTACGACCTGCAGCGCGTCGATGTCGAGGCCGGAATCGGCTTCGTCGAGGATCGCGAGCTTCGGCTCGAGCAGCGCCATCTGCAGGATCTCGTTGCGCTTCTTCTCGCCACCCGAGAAGCCTTCGTTGACCGAGCGGTAGAGCAGGGTGTCCGACATCTCCATCAGCTGCAGCTTGCGGCGCACCAGTGCGAGGAAATCCATCGCGTCGAGCTCGGGCTCGCCGCGCTGGCGCCGTGCGGCATTGAGCGCAGCCTTCAGGAGGTAGACGTTGCTGACGCCCGCGATCTCGACCGGGTACTGGAACGCGAGAAACACGCCGCGGCGCGCACGCTCCTCCGGGGCAAGGGCGAGCAGATCGGCGCCGAGATAGCGCACTTCGCCGGCGGTCACCGCGTAGGTCTCGCGGCCGGCAAGCACCTGCGCGAGCGTGCTCTTGCCCGAGCCGTTCGGGCCCATGATCGCGTGCACCTCGCCGGCGTTCACGGTGAGGTCGATCCCGCGCAGGATCGGCTTGTCGTCGACGCGCGCTTCGAGGCCGCGGATTTCGAGGATGGGTTGCATGATCCGGTTCGCCTTTCTATCCGACGCTGCCTTCGAGGCTCACGCCGAGCAGCTTCTGCGCCTCGACCGCGAACTCCATCGGGAGCTCCTTGAATACCTCCTTGCAGAATCCGCTGACGATCATCGACACGGCGTCCTCGGCGGAGAGGCCGCGCTGGCGGCAGTAGAAGAGCTGCTCCTCGCCGATGCGTGAGGTCGAAGCCTCGTGCTCGACCTTCGCCGTCGGGTTCCTGACCTCGATGTACGGGAACGTGTGCGCAGCGCAGCGGTCGCCGACGAGCAGCGAATCGCACTGCGTGTAGTTGCGTGCGCCGTCCGCGGTCTTCAGCACCTTGACGAGGCCGCGGTACGCATTGCTGCCGCGTCCCGCCGAGATGCCTTTGGACACGATCGTGCTCCGCGTGTCGCGCCCGATGTGGATCATCTTGGTGCCGGTGTCGGCCTGCTGCAGATGGTTGGTGAGCGCGACCGAGTGGAAGCTGCCCACCGAGTGGTCTCCGCGGAGGATGCAGCTCGGGTATTTCCAGGTGATCGCCGAGCCGGTCTCGACCTGCGTCCACGCGATGTGCGAATGGGCGCCGCGGCAGTCGCCGCGCTTGGTGACGAAATTGTAGATGCCGCCCTTGCCGTCGCGGTCGCCGGGGTACCAGTTCTGCACGGTCGAGTACTTGATGTGCGCGCGCTCGAGGGCGACGAGCTCGACGACCGCCGCGTGGAGCTGGTTCTCGTCGCGCATCGGAGCGGTGCAGCCTTCGAGGTAGCTCACGTAGGCGCCCTCGTCGGCGATGATCAGCGTGCGCTCGAACTGTCCGCTGTCCTTGGCGTTGATGCGGAAATAAGTCGAGAGCTCCATCGGGCAGCGCACGCCCTTCGGGATGTAGCAGAACGACCCGTCGGTGAACACCGCCGAGTTGAGCGCCGCGAAGAAGTTGTCGCCGCGCGGAACCACGGAGCCGAGGTATTGCCGCACGAGGTCCGGGTGCTCCTGCACCGCCTCCGAGAACGCGCAGAAGATGATGCCGAGCTCGGCGAGGCGTGACTTGAACGTGGTCCCCACCGAGACGCTGTCGAAGACGGCGTCGACGGCGACGCCCGCGAGCGCCTCGCGCTCCTTCAGCGGGACGCCGAGCTTCTCGTAGACGCGCAGGAGCTCGGGGTCGACCTCGTCGAGGCTCTTCGGGGCATCCTTCTTCGTCTTCGGCGCCGAGTAGTAGACGATCCCCTGATAGTCGATCGGCGGGTGGCCGATCGACGACCAGTCGGGCTCGCGCATCGTCAGCCACTGGCGGTACGCGTCGAGCCGCCACTCGAGCATGAATTCGGGCTCCTTCTTCTTCGCCGAGATGAGGCGGATCACGTCCTCCGAGAGGCCGGGAGCGACGCTGTCGGCCTCGATGTCGGTGACGAAGCCGTGCGCGTATTCACGGCTGATCAGTTCGTCGATGCGTGCGGTGTCGGTATCCATGGTCTCTAGCGGGGCATGCGGATCAGCGGGTGCGCGACCGGCGCGATCGGGCGCAGCATCTCGGCGAGCGTCACCTGCTCCAGCGTCGTGCGGATGATCCGGTTGATCCGTTGCCAGTTGGAGCGCACCTGGCAACCCGATTCCTGCACGCAGGCTCCGGGGTGGGTGCTGCACTCGGTCATGCCGAACGGCCCGTCCATCGCGTCGATGATCTGCGCCACCGAGATCTGCGACGGCGGGCAGACGAGCTGGTAGCCGCCCTTGATGCCGCGCGTCGAGGCGAGCAGGCCATCCTTCGCCAGCGTTTTCAGCACCTTGCTCACGGTGGGCGAGGACACCCCGGTCGTATCGGCGATCTCGGCCGCGCTGTGGATGCGTTCGGGGTCGCGCGCGATCGCGGTCATCACGACCGTCCCGTAATCCGCCATCCGGCTGACGCGCAGCATGCCTTCTCCGCCGATCCACTGGCCCTTTCCGGGATGCGCGCCGGATCGCGCGACGGTCCCGGTGAAATCGGTACTAGTTTAGTCCGATATGAGGACCGAAGCAACCCGGCGGCTTTCCGCCGCCGCGCTGACCGATGTCATCGCGCGGCCGCGGCGCGCGCCGTATCGTGGACGCACGCCGAACCGGATTCCAGGAGCAACGAGGCATGACCTACGTAGTGACCGAGAGCTGCATCCGCTGCAAGTACACCGACTGCGTCGACGTGTGCCCGACCGACGCGTTCCGCGAAGGGCCGAACTTCCTCGTCATCGAGCCCGACGAGTGCATCGACTGCACGCTCTGCGTGGCCGAGTGCCCGGTGGAGGCGATCTTCGCCGACGACGACGTGCCGCCGGACCAGAAGGAGTTCATCGCGCTCAACGCCGAGCTCGCGCGGCGCTGGAAGCCGATCGTCGAGCGCATCCCGCCGCCTCCCGACGCGGAGGAATGGGCGAAGGTGAAGAAGAAGCTCGACCAGCTCGAGCGCCCTTAGACGCCGAGGTAGGCGCGCTTCACTTCGGGGTCGTCGGCGAGCTCGCGCGCGTGGCCCTCGCGCACGATGTGCCCCTCTTCGAGCACGTAGCCCCGGTCGGCGACGCGCAGCGCCGAGTAGACGTCCTGCTCGACCAGCAGCACGGTGACGCCGCGGTCGCGGATCGCCGCCAGCACGTCGAGGAGCTGGTCGACGATCGCCGGCGCGAGCCCGAGGCTCATCTCGTCGATCATCAGGAGCCGCGGCCGCGCCATCAGCGCACGCGCCATCGCGCACATCTGCTGTTCGCCGCCGGACATGCTGCCGGCGAGCTGGCGCCTGCGCTCGCGCAGGACCGGGAACAGCCGGTACACCTCCTCGAGGTCGGCATCGAGGTCGCCGCGGTCGCGGCGCCGGTACGCGCCCATCAGCAGGTTGTCCTGCACGGTCATCCCGCCGAACAGCTGCCGGCCCTCGGGAAGCTGGACGAGGCCGCGCGCAAAGATCGCGTCGGAGGGAAGATTCGCGATCTCCTCGCCGGCATAGCAGACACTGCCGCTGTGCGAGAGCACGCCCGAGAGCGCGCGCAACAGCGTCGTCTTGCCGGCCGCGTTGCTGCCGACCAGCGCCACGATCTCGCGCTCGCCGATGTGGAGCGCGACGCCTTTCAATACCGGCATTTCGCCGTAGCCGGCCTCGAGGTCGCGCACGGCAAGCAGGCTCTCGCTCATGCGCGCCTCTTGCCGAGATAGGCCTCGACGACGGCCGGATCGTCGAGAACGTGCTCGGGCGCCCCTTCGGCGATCATCTCGCCGTGGTGCAGGACGACCAGGCGGTCGGAAAGGCTGCGGATCGCCTTCATCACGTGCTCGATGACGATCACGCTGACGCCCTCGTCACGCACCTTGCGGATGATCGCGATCACCGCCTCGATCTCGGCGTGGTTGAGGCCCGCCATCACCTCGTCGAGCAGCAGGAGGCGCGGGTTCATCGCGAGCGCCTTGGCGAGCTCGAGGCGTTTGCGATCGGGGCCGCCGAGGGCGTCGGCAGGGCGGTCGGCGACCCGCGCGAGGCCGACGAAAGCGAGCTTGTCCTGCGCGATCGCGCGCGCCTTCGCGAGGTCGCGCTCGCCGCCGCCGGTGCCGAACAGCGCGCCGACCGCGACGTTGTCCTGCACGCTCAATCCGGGAAATGGTCGCATGATCTGGAACGTGCGGCCGATGCCGAGGTGCGCGCGCCTGAACGGCGCGAGGCCCCCGATCGACTTGCCCTCGAAGATGAGCTCGCCCTCGCTCGGCTCGAACGCGCCGCTGATCAGATTGACGAGCGTGGTCTTGCCGGCGCCATTGGGGCCGATGAGGCCGAGGATTTCCCCGCGCCCGAGCTCGAAGTTGACGTTGGCGACTGCAGTGAGCCCCGCGAAGCGCTTGGTCAGCCCGGTGACCGACAGGATCGCGTCCATGGGGTCAGACCCGCGTCGCGCGCACGTTGGCCGCGAAGTAGCGCCAGCGGTACTTGTGGAAGCGCCGGATCAGGTCCGCGACGCCGCGCGGCATGAACACGACGGCGACTACGATCACGAGCCCGAAGAAGAGCCCTGCGACGGTGGACACCTCCGACGACAGCACCTCGGAGATCGACGTCAGCACGAAGGCGCCCAGCACGGGGCCGAGGATCGAGCCGGGCCCGCCGAACACGGCCATGATGATCATCTTGACGTTGAGCCCGATGTCGAACGCGCTGACCGGGTCGATGAACGTGATCCAGTACGCGTGAATGCCGCCGGCGACCGCGGCGATCGCCCCCGAGATCGCGAAGGCGAGGATCTTGTAGCGCGTCGTGTCGACGCCCATCGACGCCGCAGCCTCCTCGTTCTCGCGGATCGCCACGAGGCCGAAGCCGAAGCGGCTCCGTGCGATCCACAGCACGACGAGCGACGCGACCACGACGAGGCCGAGCGAAAGCTCGTAGAACAGCGCGTCGCCCTTGAGGAGTGGCAGCACGAGGCCCTGATTGCGTCCGGTGATCTCGAGGTTCGACACGATCGCCGTCATCACCTCGGCGAGCCCCAGCGTGCAGATCGCGAAGTAGTGCCCGCGCAGCCTGAGGATCGCGCGGCCGAGGAGCAGAGCGAAGACCACGGCGATCACCGTGCCGATCGCCAGTCCGACGCCGAACGGAAGCTGCCAGCTCAGCATCGCGACCGCGGTGCCGTAGCTGCCGAGCCCGTAGAACACCGAGTTGCCGAACGACGCGTAGCCGGTATAGCCGCCGATGATGTTCCAGCTCTGGGCGAGCGCTGCCATCAGCAGCACGGTGATGCCGAACTGGATCAGGCTCGGCGACGCGATCCACGGAACGACGGCGAGCAGCACCACGACGACGATGCATGCGATCCAGGCGACGTTGCGCCTCACGCGGTTCTCCCCAGCAGCCCGGTCGGCCGCACGATCAGCACCAGCACGAGGATGCCAAAGCTCGCGACGTCGGTGTAGGTCGCACCGATGTACAGCGAGGTCATCGATTCGACGAGGCCGAGGACGAGGCCGCCGACGATCACGCCGAGCGGGTTCTCGAGCCCGCCGATGATCGCGATGACGAACGACTTCGCGGTGAGCGCAGTGCCGATGTACGGATTGAGCTGCGAGACCACACCGTACAGCGAGCCCGCGGCGCCGGCGAGCGCCGCGCCGATGCCGAAGGTGAGCGCATAGATCGTCCGCGGCTCGACGCCATAGAGGCGCGCGGCGACGAGGTTCTGCGCGGTCGCGCGGATCGCCCGCCCGAGCGGCACGCGGCTCAGGAACAGCCACAGCGCGACGGTGAGGCCGATCGCGATCGCGAAGGCAACGAGGCGCACGATCGGAACGGTCGCGCCGAACAGCAGGAAGTTGGAGCCCGCGTAGGACGGGTTGATCGTGCGGAAATCGGCGCTGAAGGCGATCTGCGCCGCGTAGGTCAGCACGACGTCGATCCCGAACGTGATCAGCAGCGTGTTGAACATCGGCGCGCGGATCACCAGGTTGAGCAGTCCGCGCTGGATCGCATAGCCGACGACGAACAGCACGATCATCGTGATCGGCAGCGCCGCGAACGGGTCGAGGTGGGCGCCGGTGAACAGGTAATAGCAGACGTACCCGCCCAGCATGATCAGGGCGCCGTGCGTCAGGTTGACGATGTTGAGGACACCCCAGACCAGCGCGAGGCCGAGCGCCATCAGCGCGTAGAGCCCGCCCAGGAGGACGCCGTTGACCACGCCTTGCCAGAGAAGGTCCATCGCGGGGCCCCCCGCTCCGTTGTGGACTTGCTGCAGGCGACGGTCGCGCCGCACGCGGCGCGACCGTCCATCCGACTGCGTCGTTACGTCATCGGACGCGACGCGGCACGCGCCGCGTCACGCCGTCGTCTTCAGCGCTTCGACCAGTCGGGCATCGGGTATTCGGGCTTGCCGATGAAACCCTTGTCCCCGTAGATCGCAACCACCTGGCCATTCTGGACCTGGACGACGGTCTGCGGCAAGCTGATCTGGCCGACGCTGTCGAAGCGGATGCGACCGTAGAGCGACTCGAAGTCGATCTTGGCGAGCGCGTCGCGGACCTTCTTCGGATCGGCCGTCCCGGCCGCCTCGATCGCCATCGCGAACGCCTCGACGTCGGCGACAGCCGAAGCCGCGTGGTAATCGGGCTCGAAGCCGAACTGCGCTTTCCAGGCCTTCTCGAAATCCTCGGCGTTGCCGAACCAGCGGTCCTTCAGCGTCGGTGAGGGCAGCCACGATGTCATGCCGAACGCGTAGTCGCCATCCTTGCCGAGGGCCTTGCGGAAGTCGGCGCTCGGCACGCCGACGGTGAAGCTGTACATCTTGGGGCTGACGCCGAGGCTCTTCGACTGGCGGATGAAGTTGAGGACCTCGGTCTCGTGGCCGGCGACCAGCACGGCGTCGGGAGCGGCCGACTTGATCCGCGACAGCAGCGACGAGAAATCGGAGGCGTTCGTGCTGTAGCGCTCGTCGAGCGCGATCTTGATGCCCGCCTTCTCGAGCCAGTTGCGCGTTCCCTTGGCGACCGAGACGTCGAATGCATCGTCGGCATAGAGCAGCGCCGCCGACTTCACCGGCGGATTCAGCTTGCCCATCGCGGCGATCGTGCTTTCGAAGTACTTGCTCGCGACCGGCAGCGTCCCGAAGATGTACTTGTAGCCGCGGCTGAAGATCTGATCGGACGCGCCGCCGCCCTGGACCATCGGCACTTCGTATTTCTCGGCGACCGACGACGTCGCGAGCACGGCGCCGCTTGCGAAGGGTCCGAGCAGGAGCTGGATCTTGTCGGTCGATACGAGCTGCGTGTACTGGCGCACGGCGAGGTTGTCGTCGGACTGGTTGTCGAGAATCTTCAACGCGAGCTGCTCGTGCGCGTTGCCGATCTTGACGCCTCCGGCCTTGTTGATGCGGTCGACGGCGAACTCGTAACCGTCCTTGTAGTACCGGCCGGTGTTGGCGAGCGCGCCCGTCATCTGGACCGAGGCGCCCAGCGTGATGGTTGCGGCCGCAGCCGGGCCCGCGACGGCGAGCGCAGCACAGGCTGCGACGGCGAGCGGGGCCAGGGCGAACCGGAACGCGATTCGGTGCATGAAATCCTCCTGGTTGATGTCGAGGGATCGAAACGGAGGGGCCGTCCTGCCTGGCCCGCAGCCGCATTCTATCGTAGACCGATGCTTGCCGCTCGTTCCGGGCTCACCGTCGGGCTCTGCTGACGCCGGCGCGCCGGAAAAGCGGCGACCATCGGTGCTCATGGCCCGGGGGCCGAATCGAAGATGGAGGAGGGCATGAAGGAGGAGGCGGGACGGGGTCGCAGGGCTCAGCTGAGGGTCGTCCGGCCGGGGCGGCGAAGCTTCGTGCGCGCGGTGGGCGGGGCGGGGCTCGCCGCCGGCGTCGGCCGGCGTGCCGACGGTCGCCATCTTCACGTTGACGATGGTGATGCAGGAATTCGTCTACGGGCTCACCTTCATCACGTCGTCGTCGCAGTACACGGTCAGCGTCGGCGTTCCGACCTTCCTCGTACGCGGCGACGTCTACTTCTGGAGGGCGCTGATGGGCGCGTGCCTGATCGTGAGCTTGCCGATTGCGGTTCTCTATGATCTTTTCGTCGACCGCTTCGTCGCCGGATTCACCGGAGGGGCGGTCAAGTGACGATCGTGGCCATCCGACGCACAACCCGGATCGACGAGCGGGATCGCCTCGCCGGCGAGATGCACGATCTGTATCAGAATGCCCCCTGCGGCTACCATTCGGCCAACGCCGCCGGCGTGATCGTGCGCATCAACGACACCGAGCTCGCGTGGCTCGGCTACGCGCGCGAGCAGGTAGTCGATCGGCTGACGCTCGCAAGCCTCGTTGCGCCGCGGCAGCGCAGGGCGCTGGCGCGTGCGTGGGCGATGCTGCGCGAGCGCGGCAGCGTGCACGACCTCGAGCTCGATCTGCGGCGCAGCGACGGCTCGGTGTTTCCCGCGCTCCTGAGCGCCGTTGCCGTCACCGACGCCGCGGGACGCTTCGTACAGAGCCGCGCGACGGTATTCGACATCACGCGGCGGCGGCGTGCCGAAGTGGAAGCCCACCGCTATGCCGAGCGCCTGAAGGCGATGTCGCGGCGCGCAGTCGAGGTGCAGGAGGCCGAGCGCAGGCGCCTCGCGCGCGAGTTGCACGACCGCGTCGGGCAGACGCTGACCGCGCTCAATATCAACCTCAACATCATCAAGGGGCGTGCCGCGGCGGAGGCCGATGCGGTCATCGACGCGCGGCTCGACGATTCGCTCGACCTCGTCGAGGCAACGTTCGAGAAGATCCGCGACGTGATGGCCGAGCTGCGCCCGGCGGTGCTCGACGACTACGGGCTTGCCGCTGCGCTGCGCTGGTACGCCGAGCAATGGGGCCGGCGCACCGGTATCGCGGTGTCGGTCGTCGGCAACGATCCGCATCCGCGGCTCGTGCCGGGGCTCGAGGAGACGCTGTTTCGCTGCGTGCAGGAAGCGCTGACCAACGTCGCGCGGCATGCGCAGGCGCGCCGGGTGGTCATCGCGCTCGAGTCGTCGCTGCGGAGCTTTTCCACCAGCGTCACCGACGACGGCGTCGGC
>DASVWR010000244.1:0-3734 GCA_036393115.1 Casimicrobiaceae bacterium | reverse complement strand
GACCGGGATCACCGCCGGAAGCGTGCGCAGGATGCCGGTGATCCACGCGACGAGCACGGCGAGCCCGGCGACGAGCGACATCGCATTGACGAACGAGAGATCGAGTCCGTCGGGGCGCACGACCGCGTTCCACGTCGCCACCGCGTGCACGACGAGCGCCACGGCGAGCAGCACGCGCCCGGCGTCGTGGTGGCGCGGCGCCGGCGGCGCCCCGACCGGCCACAGCGCAAGCGCGGCGGCCGCGTAGAGCGCCGCGACGACCACGTGCAGTAGAATGACCATCCGCAATCAAGTTTACCCTACGTGCCCGGCGCGTTCCGCCGCGTGCCCGCAGGGCTTCCCGCATGTTCGATACGCTGACCGGACGCCTCGCGCGGGTCGTGAAGACGCTGCGCGGTGAGGCGCGGCTGACCGAGGCCAATATCGCCGACGCGCTGCACGAGGTGCGCCTGGCGCTCCTCGAAGCCGACGTCGCGCTGCCCGTCGTCCGGCGTTTCGTCGCCGACCTGCGCGAGAAGGCGCTCGGCACCGAGGTCGTCGGGTCGCTCACCCCCGGCCAGGCACTGATCGGCGTCGTCGCCCGCGAGCTCACCGCGCTGATGGGCGGCGCCGCGGCGCCGCTCGACCTCGCCGTGCAGCCGCCGGCGGTGATCCTGCTCGCCGGCCTGCAGGGTGCGGGCAAGACGACCTCGGCGGCCAAGCTCGCGCGGCTCCTGATCGCGCAGAAGAAGAAGGTGCTGCTCGTCTCGGCCGACGTCTATCGCCCGGCTGCGATCCTGCAGCTCGAGACGCTCGCGAGGCAGGTCGGGGCCGACTTCTTCCCGTCGAGCGCGGGCGAGGCGCCGGTCGCGATCGCCCGCGGCGCCGTCGACTGGGCGCGCCGCCACTATCACGACGTGCTGATCGTCGACACCGCGGGCCGGCTCGCCGTCGACGAGGCGATGATGAAGGAGATCGCCGAGCTGCACGCGGCGGTGACGCCGGTCGAGACGCTCTTCGTCGTCGACTCGATGCAGGGCCAGGACGCGGTCAATACCGCGCGCGCGTTCCGCGACGCGCTGCCGCTCACCGGCATCATCCTGACCAAGCTCGACGGCGACGCGCGCGGCGGCGCCGCGCTGTCGGTGCGCGAAGTCACCGGCGCCCCGATCAAGTTCAGCGGCGTCTCCGAGAAGCTCGACGGGCTCGAGGTGTTCCATCCCGAGCGGATGGCGACGCGCATCCTCGGCATGGGCGACGTGCTGTCGCTGATCGAGGACGCGCACCGCACGGTCGACCTCGAAGAAGCGAAGAAGCTCGCGAAGAAGGTGAAGACGGGCAAGGGCTTCGACCTCGCCGATTTCAAGGCGCAGATCGGCCAGATGCGCAAGATGGGCGGGCTCGCGGCACTCGTCGACAAGCTGCCCGCCGAGCTCGCGCGCGCGGCGCAGAGCGCGACGCTCGACGAGCGCCGCGTCGCGCGCCTCGAAGGGATCATCGACTCGATGACGCCGCAGGAGCGCGCGCGGCCCGAGCTCCTGAAGGCTTCGCGCAAGCGGCGCATCGCTTCCGGCGCCGGGGTCTCGGTGCAGGAGGTGAATCAGCTCCTCAATCAGTACGAGCAGGCGCAGAAGATGATGAAGCTGGTCTCGAAGGGGCCGCAGAAGATGCTGCGCGGACTGAAGAGCATGATGCCGGGGATGCGCTGACGATCACGCGCGGGGCACGCCCCCTGACGGGCGGCTGGAGCGCTCGCGCGCCGACGCGGGCGGGTTTGCCCGGGGCCTCCTTTTCATAGTAATATCGACCTCTTTTTCGGGCTGCTTGCGCCCGTACCAGGATCGCACCCATGGTTGTCATCAGGCTGGCCCGCGGCGGCGCCAAGAAGCGGCCGTTCTACAACGTCGTCGTCACCGATTCGCGCAACCGGCGCGATGGGCGCTTCATCGAGCGCGTCGGGTTCTACAGCCCGATGGCGGCCGAGCACGAGGAAGGTCTGCGGATCGCGCAGGACCGCGTGAGCTACTGGCGGCAGCACGGTGCCAGGCTCTCGGAAACCGTGGCGATGCTGGTCGAGCGCGCCGCGAAGGGCGAGACGCGGCCGTCACGGCCTGCCGCCGCAACCGGCGAGGCTGCGGCTGCGCCGGCGAGCGAGGCGGCGAGCGCCACGGTGAGCGAAGCGCCCGCCGCCTGAGCCGACCGGCCGGGCCAGCCAACTGAGACCGCCGTCCGCGCCCTGGCGATGACGCCGTACGCGGACCCGGGTGCGATGGTCGTGATGGCGCGCATCGGCGCGCCGCATGGCGTGCGCGGCGAGGTCAGGGTCAAGCCGCTCTCCTCGGATCCTTCGGCACTGCTCGATGCGAAGCGCTGGTGGATCCGGCGTCAACCGGCCGGCAGTGCCTGGGAGCCGTGCCGGTTGCGCGGTGCGCGGCTCGCCGGCGATCAGGTCGTCGCGCAGATCGACGATTCCGCGACGCGCGACGCCGCCGCGACGCTGCGCGGCGCCGAGATCGGCGTCGATCGTGGCGATCTTCCGCCGGCTGGCAGCGGACAGTGGTACCGGCACGATCTGATCGGCATGGTGGTGGTGACTCGCGCGGGGGTGACGCTCGGGACGGTGCGGGGGTTCAGCGACACCGGCGCGCATCCGCTGCTCGAAGTGGCGGGCGAAGGCGGCGCCGATCGCCTGATTCCATGGGTGCCGCAATACATCGTCGCAGTGGACGCCGACGCGCGCCGGGTCGACGTCGACTGGCAGTCCGACTACTGAAAAGGATGCGCATCGATGTCGTGACGCTGTTTCCGGAGCTGGTGGCGATTGCCGCCGGCTTCGGCGTGACCGGACGGGCGCGCGAGCGCGGCCTGTGGCAGCTCGGCGTTTGGAATCCGCGCGATTTCACCGACGACGCGCACCGGACGGTCGACGATCGGCCGTACGGCGGGGGGCCGGGCATGGTGATGCTCGCCGAGCCGCTGGAGCGGGCGCTCGCGGCAGCGCGAGCGGCGCAGGCCGAAGCAGGCATCGCGACGCCCCGCACGCTGTATCTTTCGCCTGCGGGCGCACCGCTCACGCACGCGAAGGTGATCGAGCTCTCGCGCGGCGAGCAGCGCGGCTTCATTCTGCTCGCGGGGCGCTACGAAGGCATCGACCAGCGGCTGATCGACCGCGAAGTCGACGAGGAAGTGTCGATCGGGGACTTCGTGGTGTCGGGAGGCGAGTTGCCGGCGCTTCTCCTGATCGAAGCGGTCGTCAGGCAACAGCCGGGCGTTTTGAACGACGCCGAGTCCGCGCTGCAGGATTCGTTCGTCGACGGACGCCTCGACTGTCCGCACTACACGCGCCCCGAGGTCTGGCGCGGGGTTGCGGTCCCCGGGGTACTGCTGTCCGGAGATCATGCGGCCATCAGGCGGTGGAGGCAGGCCGAGGCGGTCGTTCGAACCGCACGGCGCAGGCCCGATCTGCTGCACCATCGGCCGTTGACGGCGGAGGAGCGGCAACTGGTCGGGAACGAAGGACGATAACGAGAAGGATCGCGCATCAGGGGGCGCCCTGCTCTGCGCGCCAAACGCCGCCGATGCGGCCACGAAAGGAACGTGTGTGATGAACGTCATCGAAACCCTCGAGCGCGAGGAAATCGCGCGGCTCGGAAAGTCGATCCCCGACTTCGCTCCGGGCGATACCGTGATCGTCAACGTCAACGTGGTCGAGGGTGAGCGCAAGCGCATCCAGGCCTACGAGGGCGTCGTGATCG
>DASVWR010000243.1:0-11426 GCA_036393115.1 Casimicrobiaceae bacterium | reverse complement strand
GACGCTCTGGCACTGGGTCGAGCGCCTCGAAGCAAACGCCGAGGCCGCGTGCGCCGAGGTCGGCGAGGAGCGCTACCGGATCTGGCGCATCTATCTCGCGGGATCGGCGCATGCGTTCGATCGCGGCTGGCTGTCGCTGTGGCAGGTCCTGGCCGGCAAGCCCTACGCCGACGGCAGGCTGCCGCACCCGCTGACGCGCGAATACATGTACGGACCGCGCCGTGCGGTATCCGGCGCGGGGAGCGAGGCGCCGGCCGGAGCGCGCGTCGCCGGTGGCGCCGCTGCGAACCCGGAAGGCGCGTCGACCACCGGGGCGAGAACGTGAGCCCGAACGCCCCCGAGCCGGTGGCGGCGCAGGTCAGCCTGCTCGAATTTCCGTGCAGCTTCCCGATCAAGATCATGGGGCGCACGCGCGACGGCTTCGCGCAGGCGGTCCTCGAAATCGTCCAGCGCCACGCGCCCGATTTCGACGCCGCGACGCTCGAGATGCGAAGCTCGTCGGCCGGGAACTATCTTTCGCTGACCGCGACGATCGAAGCCACATCGCGCGAGCAGCTCGACGCGCTCTACGTCGAGCTCGTCGCCCATCCGATGGTGGCGATGGTGCTCTGAGTCGCGCGTCGGGCGATGCGGGCCCGAAGCGCTCTGCAGCAAAGAAAGGCCGACTATTTTGCTGTAGAATGCAGAGATGGAAGCTCCTGCCGCAGTCGCGGCCGCCGACGAGTCGGCGGTGCTCAGCCGATCCACCGTTCGCGCCGCGCAACTCCTCGGGTTGTCGCAGCGCACGCTGGGGCGCGTCCTCGGTATCTCGGACGCGACGGCGTCGCGCCTGTTCGCGGGTCGCTACCTGCTCTCGCGCGATCGCGCCAAGGAGTGGGAGCTGGCACTCATCTTCGTGCGCCTCTTCCGCTCGCTCGATGCGCTGTGGGGCCACGGCGACGCGGCGCGGACCTGGCTCGCGAGCGAGAACCTCGCACTCGGCGCCGCGCCGATCGACCTTCTCGGGTCGATTCAGGGCCTCGTTCGTGTCGTCGCGTACCTGGACACTGCGCGCGGTCGCCTCTGAAGCGGCGCTCGCGCGCTTCGACCTGTGGCGAGCGGTCGAGGCGCAGCACGTTTCGGCGACGATGGCGCTCACCGACAGCGTCGACGAGCAGCACGTTCTCGAGCGCCTGCTCGAAGAATCGAAGCCGCCGATCCCGGCCGCGGCGCGCAGATTGCGCTGGCTGCTCTTCACGCCGTTTCGCTATCCGCCGCCGCCCGGCGGATCGCGCTTTCGTGGTCCGGCCGGTCCGGGCGTCTTCTACGGCGCGGACGCAGTGCGAACCGCGTGCGCCGAGCTCGGCTACTGGCGCTGGCGGCATCTTCGCGACACGCCTGCGCTCGCCTCGATGCCGACGAAGCCGCAGACGGTGTTCCGCGCGAAGATCGCGTCACGATGCGTCGATCTGCGGGTGAAGCCGTTCGACGCCGACCGCGCCGCGTGGACGCGACCGGACGATTACGCGGCCTGCCGGCGCTTCGCCAACACGGCGCGCAGCGCCGGCGTTGCCGCGATCCGCTACGAATCGGTGCGTGACCCGCAGCGAGGCGGCTGCGGCGCGGTGCTCGCACCCGAGGCGTTCGCGCGGCCGTCGCCGCTCGACCAGCAGACGTGGCTCCTTTCGGTTGCGCGCGAGCACGTCGTCTGGCAGCGCACCGGAGTGATCCGCGCGCAGGAGTTCGAGTTCGCGACCGCCGGCTGGGAACAGCCTGTCGCGGGCAGTGCGGGCACGCGGACGGGCCGTCGATGAGCATCGCAATCAGGCACCTCGGGCCGACTCCTTACGAAGCGACCTGGCGCGAGATGCAGCAGTACACGCTCGCGCGAACGCCCGGGAGCACCGACGAGATCTGGCTGACCGAGCATCCGCCGGTCTATACGCTCGGGCTTGCCGGCCGTAGTGAGCACTTGCTCCGAAACAATGGGATCGCAGTCGTGCACAGCGATCGCGGCGGGCAGGTGACCTACCACGGCCCGGGCCAGCTCGTCGCGTACCTGATGCTCGATCTCAGGCGCCGGCGCCTCGGCGTACGCGGCATGGTGAGGCGCATCGAAGGGGCGGTGATAACATGGCTCGCAGGCCTCGGCGTCGAAGCTTGGGGCAAAGTCGCCGCGCCCGGCATCTACGTCCAGCGCGACGGATTCGAGGCGAAGATCGCGTCGCTCGGACTGCGCGTCAGGAACGGCTGCAGCTACCACGGGGTCGCGATCAACGTCGACATGGATCTCGCCCCTTTCTCCGACATCGATCCCTGCGGCTACCCCGGCCTCAGGGTGACGCAGCTCGCTGCATTCGGCATCGCGCGCAGCGTCGACGCGGCAGGCGTCGAGCTCGGTCCGATCCTCGTTCGCGCGATGGACGGTGAGGCGCCGACGGGAATTGCCCGATGAACGCATCCGACACACCCGCCAACGCGGCGGGGATCAAGCACAAGGGCGGCGCCAAGACCGAGCGGATCCCGATCAAGGTGATTCCGGTCGAGCCGCTCAGGAAGCCCGACTGGATCCGCGTGCGCGCCCCCTCGTCGCCGCGCTTCCACGAGATCAAGCGGATCCTGCGCGAGCACCATCTGCACACGGTCTGCGAGGAAGCGTCGTGCCCGAACATCGGCGAATGCTTCGGCAAGGGCACCGCGACGTTCATGATCATGGGCGACATCTGCACGCGGCGCTGCCCGTTCTGCGACGTCGGTCACGGGCGTCCGCTGCCGCTCGATGCCGACGAGCCCGCGAATCTCGCGAAGACGATCGCCGCACTGAAGCTCGCGTACGTCGTCATCACGAGCGTCGACCGCGACGATCTTCGCGACGGCGGCGCGGGGCATTTCGTCGCGTGCATCCGCGCGGTGCGCGGTGAGTCGCCGCGCACGCGCATCGAGGTGCTGGTGCCCGATTTCCGCGGGCGCCTCGACCGCGCGCTCGAAGTGCTCGCCGCGGCGCCACCCGACGTGATGAACCACAACCTCGAAACGGTGCCGAGGCTCTATCGGCAGGCGCGCCCCGGGGCGGACTACGCGCACTCGCTCGCGCTGCTGCAGGAATTCAAGCGCCGCCATCCCGCCATCCCGACGAAGTCGGGGTTGATGGTCGGCCTCGGCGAGACCGACGACGAGATCCTCGCCACGATGCGGGACATGCGCGCGCACGACATCGACATGCTGACGATCGGCCAGTACCTGCAGCCGTCGAAGGAGCACCTGCCGGTCGCCCGCTACGTGCATCCCGACGCGTTTCGCGCGCTCGAGCGCGAGGCCTACGCGATGGGCTTCCGGCACGCCGCCGTCGGCGCGCTGGTGCGCTCGTCGTACCACGCCGACCATCAGGCCGACGGGATCGTCGCCGCAGCGGACTGACCCAGCGTCGCTACGGCCCGATCGGCTGCAACAGGCGGCGGCTCAGTTCGGCGCTCTTTTCGGCGCTCAGGTTGGTGGTCCGGCGCCTCGCGGCCAGAGCACCCAGAGGCGACCATCCTCGCGCATCGCTCCGGCGCGCGACCCGGCCTCGTCGCCGAAGCCCCAGAAGAAGTCGACGCGCAGCGGCCCGCTGATCGCGCCGCCGGTGTCCTGGGCGAGGACGAGTCGTTGCAGCGGTTCGTCGGAGAGTGGGTATGTCGTGACGAGCCACACCGGCGCGCCGAGCGGAATCGACCGCCGGTCGACGGCGATCGTCCGGCCGGCGAGAAGCGGGACACCGAGGCTGCCGATCGGGCCGTCGATCACCGCGTCGAGCGAGCCCGGCGCGGGCGGTGGCACGATGCGGAAGAACACGTAGCTCGGATTGGCTTCGAGCAGCGCAGGGAGCTCGCTCGCGTGCGCCTTACCCCACGTGCGGATCGCCTGCATCGACGCCTGGTCGGCGGTCATCTCGCCGCGATCGATCAGCACGCGCGCGATCGACCGGTACGGCTGGCCGTTCTGGTCGGCGTAGCCGACGCGCAGCATCGTGCCGTCGTCGAGACGGATTCGACCCGAGCCCTGCACCTGCAGGAAGAACGCGTCGACCGGGTCGGCGACCCACGCGAGGGCTGTTCCATGGGTGTCGGCGCGGCCGGCATCGATGTCGGCGCGTGTCCAGTAAGGGATGACGCGCCTGCCGTCGAGCCTTCCGCGCACTCGCTTGCCGGCGAGCTCGGGATAGAGGCTCACGAGATCGATCGTCAGCAGATCGTCGGGCGGCGCGTAGATCGGCGTCGTATACGGCCCGGTCGGCGTCAGCGACCCGGCGATCAGCGGCTCGTAGTATCCGGTCACGCGTCCCGAGGCGCTGCCGTCCGACGACGTCACCCGCCAGGGAACGAGGCTCGCTTCGAGGAACGCGCGGATCGCAGCCTTGTCGCCCGCATCGACGACGGCGGCACGCGCGCAGACGTCGCGCCACGCATCGTTCGTCGGCGCGCGCGTCGAGAAGGCCTTGCAGGATTCGAGGAACGCCGGCCAGGCCGCGGCGACGTCGTCGTCGCGCCATCCCGGGAGCGCGTCGAAACCGGCCGGCGCGTAGACGGCGTGCGGCGGGGCCGGCGGCGCGACCGGCGGCTTGACCGGAGCGACCTCGCAGCCGGCGAGCGCGACCGCGGCGGTCACTGCCAGGAACCGCAGCCAGCGCACCGCGCGCGCGGCAGCCACGGTTCGCCGGGGCGCGCTCGATGGGACGTGCGTCAATGGAGCGTGCGCGGGATCGACAGCGTGAAGATCGGGATCGGCGCTTCGAACGCGGTGCCGTCCTCGGCGACCATCTGATAGCTGCCGTGCATCGTCCCGACCGCCGTCGGGAGGCTCGTCCCGCTCGTGTACTCGAAGCTTTCGCCGGGCTTAAGCACCGGCTGCTTGCCGACCACGCCCGCGCCGCGTACCTCCTGCACGCGGTGCTCGGCATCGGTGATGATCCAGTGCCGGCTCACGAGCTGGGCGGCGACGTTGCCGGTGTTCGTGACGATGATCGTATAGGCGAACACGAACTGTCCCTTTCCGGGATCGGACTGGCTTTCGAGATAGGTCGATTTCGGCGATACCGAGATCGCGTACCGCTTGTCGTCCGACATGCCTCTCTTCCGTGCGCCATTCGCCCCGATTTCTGCGATTATAGTCGGCGATGAAGCACAACTTCCGGATCGCCCCTTCGCTGCTGTCGGCCGATTTCGCCCGTCTCGGGGACGAGGTGCGCGCGGTCATCGGCGCCGGCGCCGATCTCCTGCACTTCGACGTGATGGACAACCACTACGTGCCGAACCTGACGATCGGGCCGCTGGTGTGCGAAGCGATCCGGCCGCACAGCACGGTGCCGATCGACGTGCACCTGATGGTGAAGCCCGTCGATCGCATCGTTCCCGATTTCGCGGCGGCGGGCGCGTCGATCATCAGCTTCCATCCGGAGGCCTCGGAGCACGTCGATCGCACGATCGGGCTCATTCACGACAGCGGCTGCAAGGCCGGGCTCGTCTTCAACCCGGCAACGCCCCTCGACTGGCTGATGCACGTCATCAATTCGCTCGATCTCGTGCTCGTCATGTCGGTCAATCCGGGATTCGGCGGGCAGTCGTTCATTCCGCACGCGCTCGACAAGCTCAAGGCGGCGCGCAGGCTCGTCGACGCGGCGAGCGAGCGCACCGGCCGCGAGATCCTCCTCGAAGTCGACGGAGGAGTGAAGGTCGACAACATCGCCGCGATCGCCGCGGCCGGCGCTGACACCTTCGTTGCCGGAAGCGCGATCTTCGGCAGCGCCGACTACGCTGCGACGATCACCGCGATGCGCGCGAAGATCGCAGCCGCGCAGCCCGCCTCGTGAGCGCCGGAAGCGCGCCTCACGCCCGAGGATCCTCCGGATGATGACCGAAGCGGAATTCCGCGCCCTCGCGGCGCAGCACTACAACCGCATTCCGCTGACGCTCGAGTCGTTCGCCGACCTCGACACGCCGCTGTCGCTCTACCTCAAGCTCGCGCAGCAGCGCTATACGTTCCTGCTCGAGTCGGTGGTCGGCGGCGAGCGCTTCGGCCGGTATTCGTTCATCGGTCTCCCTGCGCGGGTGCGCATCCGCGTGTCCGGCAACGAGGTCGAGGTCGAGGATCGTGGCGCCGTCGTCGAGCGCTTCGAGGGCGACCCGCTCGTGTTCCTGCGCGGCTTCCTCGACCGCTTCCGCGCAGCACCCCAGCCGGGGCTGCCGCGCTTCTGCGGGGGGCTTGCCGGCTACTTCGGCTACGACACCGTGCGCTCGATCGAGCCGAGGCTCGGCGCTCGCCGGCACGCGTCGGGTGACGCGCTCGCCGATCTTCCCGACATGCTGCTGCTCCTGACCGACGAGCTCGCAGTGATCGACAACCTTTCGGGGAAGATCTACCTCATCGTCTACGCCGACCCCGGCGAGCCCAACGCCTACTGGAACGCGCAGGACCGGCTGCAGCAGCTGCGGCGCAAGCTCCGCGCGCCGGCCGCGATACCCTATCAGACTGCGACCGCGGTCACCCGCGCCGAGAGCGAGATCGGTGCCGAGACGTTCCAGGCCGCCGTGCGCCGCGCACGCGACTACATCGCGGCCGGCGACATCATGCAGGTCGTGCTGTCGCAGCGGATGAAGATGCCGTTCGCCGCTTCGCCGCTGTCGCTCTACCGCGCGCTGCGCTCGCTCAACCCGTCGCCGTACATGTTCTACTACGATCTCGGCGACTTCCACATCGTCGGCGCATCGCCGGAGATTCTCGTGCGCAAGGAAGGCTCCACGGTGACGCTGCGCCCGATCGCAGGTACGCGTCCGCGCGGCGCGACCCGCGAGGCCGACGAGCGCCTCGCCGAGGAGCTCCTCGCCGACCCGAAGGAGCGCGCCGAGCACGTGATGCTGCTCGACCTCGGACGCAACGACGTCGGCCATGTCGCGTCGGTCGGCAGCGTGCGCGTGACCGACCAATTCGAGATCGAGCGCTATTCGCACGTGATGCACATGGTGTCGAACGTCGAGGGCGACCTTCCACCCGGCGTGTCGGCGATCGACGTCCTCGCTGCTGCCTTTCCGGCCGGTACGGTGAGCGGCGCGCCGAAGGTGCGCGCGATGGAGATCATCGACGAGCTCGAGCCGACGGCGCGCGGCATCTACGCCGGCGCGGTCGGCTACGTCAGCTTCCACGACGACATGGACCTCGCGATCGCGATCCGTACTGCGATTGTCCGTGACGGAATGCTCTACGTGCAGGCCGGCGCGGGCATCGTCCACGATTCGGTCCCCGAGACCGAATGGCAGGAGACGCAGAACAAGGCGCGCGCCGTGCTGCGCGCGGCCGAGATGGTTCAGCTCGGCCTCGATTCGGAGCCGTGAGCGGGTCGGGGCGATGCTGAGCTGGCCCGAGCTCCTCGTTCTCGTCATCGCCGCGTGCGTCGCGGCGTTCGTCTGGGACAGCCTGCGCGTGCGCGAGGCCGCCAACGATGCGATGCGCCGCGCGTGCGAAGCGCGCGGACTCTTCTTCCTCGACGACACCGTGGCGCTCGCTTCGCTCGGTGCGGCGCGCGATGCCGACGGCAGGCTCCACCTGCGCCGCGTCTACAGGTTCGCCTACAGCGATACCGGGCACAATCGGCGGCGCGGTCACATCGCGCTCGTTGGAACCGCCGTGGACGCGCTCGAGCTCGAGACGCCTCCTTCGCAGGAGTGGATCGGCAGCTCGGCGACGGAAGGGAAATCGGCGGGACGGTGAATCGGACGATTCGACCGACCTGTTAAGCTACGGTGCGGACGTCAGGATCGGCCATGACCCAATTTCCGAAGGACATCTACACCGAGCCTGCACCCGACGCGAATACGCTTGCCAACCTGGGTCCGCTGACCCCGATGGCGGGCATCTGGACCAGCGCGCAGGGCCTCGACATCAATCCGAAACCCGCCGGTCCCGAACGACAGCCGTACGTCGAACGCATCGAATTGCAGCCGATCGATGCGCAGACCAACGGGCCGCAGTTGTACTACGGACTGCGCTATCACACGCACATCGTGAAGCCGGGCGAGGTCGAGACCCTGCACGATCAGGTCGGTTATTGGCTGTGGGAGCCGGCCACCGGTACGGTGATCCAGACCCTCGCGATACCGCGCGGACAAACCGCCATGGCCGTCGGTCATGCTGCCGCCGACGCGAAGTCGTTCCGGCTCGAAGCGGTGCGCGGTTCCACGGTCAACGGCATCTGTTCCAATCCGTTCCTGGAATACGCGTTCCGCACGGATCGCTACGCCATCACCATCACGATCCACGACGACGGCTCCTGGACTTACGAGCAGCAGACGACGCTGGTCATTCCGGGTGAGAGCGAGCCGTTCGCACACACCGATCGCAACACCCTGGCGAGGATCGGCGAGCCGATGCCCAACCCGGCCGCGCGCAAAGCGTGACGATCATGATCCTGATGCTCGACAACTATGACAGCTTCACCTGGAACCTCGTCCAGTATCTGGGCGAGCTCGGGGCGAGCGTCAAGGTCGTGCGCAACGACCAGGTGAGCCTCGACGACGTCGAGGCACTGGCACCCGAACGCATCGTTATCTCGCCGGGCCCGTGCACGCCGAGCGAGGCGGGGATCGCGGTGCCGCTGGTGCGGCGCTTCGCCGGGAAGGTGCCGCTGCTCGGGGTCTGCCTCGGGCACCAGGCGATCGGCCAGGCGTTCGGGGCGCGGATCGTGCGCGCACAGCGCGTGATGCACGGCAAGCTCTCGTCGGTGATCCACGACGGACGCGGTGTATTCGCCGACGTTCCGTCGCCGTTCGCTGCGACGCGCTACCACTCGCTCGCGATCGAGCGCGCGAGCCTGCCGCCCGAGCTCGACGTCACGGCGACGTCGGAAGACGGCGAGATCATGGCGGTACGCCACCGCGAGCTCCCCGTCGAGGGGGTCCAGTTCCATCCGGAGGCGATCCTGACCGAGCACGGCAAGAGGGTGCTCGCGAACTTCCTCGCGGTGACGGTTTAGACTGCGCGACGCCATGACGATCACGCTTCAGGACGCGCTGCAGCGCGCCATCGAGCATCGGGAGATCTTCCACGACGAGATGCTGTCGCTGATGCGCAGGATCATGAGCGGCGAGGTATCGCCGGTGATGATCGCCGCGCTCACGATCGCATTGCGGGTGAAGAAGGAGACGGTCGGCGAGATCGCCGCCGCTGCGCAGGTGATGCGCGAGTTCGCGACACGCGTCGACGTACCCGATCCGGAGCGCCTGATCGACATCGTCGGCACCGGTGGCGACGCTTCGCATACGTTCAACATCTCGACGGCGTCGATGTTCGTCGTTGCCGGAGCCGGCGGGCGCGTCGCCAAGCACGGCAACCGCTCGGTGTCGTCGAGCTCGGGCAGCGCCGACGTGCTTGAGGCGCTCGGCGCCAACATCATGCTGAATCCGGCACAGGTCGCCGCCTGCATCGAGGCGTGCGGAGTCGGCTTCATGTTCGCGCCGAGTCACCACGGTGCGATGAAGCATGCGGGTCCGGTGCGCCGCGAGCTCGGCGTGCGGACGATCTTCAACATCCTGGGTCCGCTCACCAACCCCGCTGGCGCTGCGAATCAGCTCGTCGGCGTGTTCCACCCCGACCTCGTCGGCATTCACGTGCGCGTGCTGCAGCGCCTCGGCAGCCGGCGCGCGATGGTCGTCTGGGGCAAGGACGGCATGGACGAGGTCTCCCTCGGCGCGGCGACGATGGTGGGTGAGCTCAGGGATGGCGAGATTCGCGAGTACGAGATCCATCCGGAGGACTTCGGCCTGCACATGAAATCGCATCGCGGGCTCAGGGTGTCCGGGGCCGCGGAGTCGAAAGAGATGGTGCTCGAGGCGTTGTCCGGAGTCGAAGGGACGCCGCGCGAGATCGTCGTGCTGAACGCGGGAACCGCGCTCTATGCCGCCGGCCTCGCCGATTCGATCGCCGCCGGCATCGATCGTGCACGCGCGGTGATCGCGAGCGGCGCGGCGAGGCGCAAGCTCGAGGAGTTCGTCGCGACCACGCAGTCGGTCGCCGCATGAGCGCGGCCGACATCCTCGCGCGGATCGTTGCCGCGAAGCGCGACGAGGTCGCGGCAGCCCGCGCAGCGCGGCCGCCCGCGGACGTCGAGCGCGCGGCAGGTGAGGCGTCGCCGCCGCGGGGGTTCGCAGCAGCGCTCGCCGCGAAGATCGCGGCCGGCGCGCCCGCCGTGATCGCCGAGATCAAGCGCGCGAGCCCCAGCCGCGGCGTCCTGCGCGAAGCCTTCGATCCGGCGGCGATCGCCGCATCGTACGAGCGCGCAGGCGCCGCGTGCCTCTCGGTGCTGACCGATCGCGGCTTCTTCCAGGGTGCCTCCGAGCACTTCGTCGAAGCGCGCGCGGCGTGCCGGCTTCCCGTGCTGCGCAAGGAATTCGTCATCGACGACTACCAGGTCGCCGAGTCGCGCGCGCTCGGCGCCGATGCGGTCCTGCTGATCGTCGCCGCGCTCGACGACGCAACGCTCGCGTCGCTCGCTGCGCGCGCTCGCTCGCTCGGCATGGACGTGCTGGTCGAGGTCCACGACCGCGTCGAGCTCGAGCGCGCGCTCGCCCTCGAGTCGGCGCTGATCGGCATCAACAACCGCAACCTGCGGACCTTCGCGGTGTCGCTGCACACGACGCTCGAGCTGCTGCCGCACGTGCCGGCGGGGCGGCTCGTCGTCACCGAGAGCGGCATCGTCGCGCAGCGCGATGTCGCGCAGATGCGCCGTCACGACGTCAATGCATTCCTCGTGGGCGAGGCGTTCATGCGCGCCCCCGATCCGGGCGCCGCCCTTACTGCACTCTTCGGCTGAGCCGATGTCCGCGATCGGTGCCGAGCACGTGAGCAAGCACTGGTCGACCGCCGATGGTGTCGTGCGTGCGGTCGACGACGTCACGTTCTCGTTCGACGCCGGAACGCTCAACGTGCTCCTCGGCCCGTCTGGCTGCGGCAAGTCGACGACGCTGCGGCTCGTCGCCGGGCTCGAGCAGGCGGACTCGGGCCGCATCACGATCGCCGGCCGCGACGTGACCGTACTGCCGCCGGCGAAGCGCTCGATCGCCATGGTGTTCCAGAGCTATGCGCTCTTTCCGCATCTCACCGTCGGCGAGAACATCGTGTTCGGCCTGCGCGTGCGCAAGGTCCCCCGTGCCGAGCTCGAGACGCGCCTCACGCGCGTCGCCGATCTCCTCGGCCTCGCCACGCTCCTGCAGCGCAAGCCGTCGCAGCTTTCCGGCGGGCAGCAGCAGCGCGTCGCGCTCGGGCGCGCGATCATCGCCGAAGCGCCGGTGTGCCTGATGGACGAGCCGCTGTCGAACCTCGATGCGCAGCTTCGC
Organism: Casimicrobiaceae bacterium; assembly: GCA_036393115.1. Taxonomy (GTDB): domain Bacteria; phylum Pseudomonadota; class Gammaproteobacteria; order Burkholderiales; family Casimicrobiaceae; genus VBCG01. Next base: position 87 of record DASVWR010000243.1, on the reverse strand, counting down.
GCCGAGATGCGGGTCGAGATCCGCGCGCTGCAGCGAAAGCTCGGCATCACGATGGTGTACGTGACGCACGACCAGGTCGAGGCGATG
>DASVWR010000242.1:0-5089 GCA_036393115.1 Casimicrobiaceae bacterium | reverse complement strand
GACCCACCGACACCGATGGCACGGCGATCGGCAGCACGAAGAGCGTTCCGATCACGCGCGCTCCGCGGCGACGCAGCGTGCGGACGGCGAGCGCTGCCCAGGTCCCGATTACGAGCGCGACGACGCTCGCGATGACTCCGGTCGTAAGGCTCGTCAGGAGCTCGACGCCGGCATTGCTGACGAAGGCGTCGTGGAGGTGGCGCAGCGTCAGGTGGCTCGGCAGCACATCGTTCCACTGGCCGGCGATGCTCGCCGCACCGACGACGACGAGCGGCAGCCCGAACACCAGCGCGAAGAGCAGGAAGAACAGCGCCCAGGCGGCGTATCGGCCGGGTCTATGCGGCAGCAGCACGGCCACCCCCGGTTCGCGAGATCAGGAAGCGATAGAGCGCGTAGAGCCCGACCGACAGCACGATGTTGACGACCGCGACGACGCAGCCGGCGGTGTAGTCGAATTCCTGGATCGCCTTGCCGTAGATCACCATCGGCAGCGTGATCACGCCCTTGGCGCCGATGAAGAGCACGATGCCGAATTCGTTCAACGTGAGGAGCAGGCACAGGCTCCCGCCGGCGAGCAGCGCCGGAATCGCCTCGGGAACGATCACCTCGCGGATGATCCGCAGCGGCCGGGCGCCGAGGCTCGATGCGACCTCGATCAGCGCCGTATCGAGCTGCGAGAATGCGGCGAGGAGCGGGCGCATCACGAACGGCGTATAGAACGTGATCTCGGCGAGGATCACACCCCACTTCGTGTAGACGAAGTCGATCGGCGGCAGCGTCGCGCCGGACATGTCCATTGCGACGAAGTTGAAAACGCCGGCCGAGCCGTACAGGAACGTGAACGCGAGCGCGATCAGGAACGACGGAAACGCGAGGTAGGCGCCGATGAATCCGCTCACCAGGCGCGCACCGGGGAACGGGACGAACGACACGATGAGCGCCAAAACGAAGCCGAGCGCGAGGCAGCCGAGCGTCGACAGCGACGCGATCTGGATCGTGCGCAGGAGGGCGCCGCGGAAGAGCGACGACGACAGCATCTCGGCGTAGGGCGCCAAGCTCGGGTGGCCGCCTTCGCCGGTGAACGACTGGCGCAGGATGAAGAACAGCGGGTAGTAGAAGATCACCACCAGCACGGCGAGCGGAGCGACGACCCAGATCCAGCCCGGGACCGACGTCCGCCGCATCGCGGGCGCGCCGGAGGCAGGCAGCGCGCTTGCCGTCGTCATCGTTCCGCCAGGAGCGTCGCGTCGTGGGCGGCGAAATGGACAGTGAGACACTCGCCGCGCCGCGGCGGCTCGCGCAACGGCTTGCTGTCGGCGCGCAGCTCGATGCCGTCGATTTCGAGATAGAGGCGGTGTGCGGAGCCGCGCCACTGGACCTCGACGACCTTCGCGACGATCGCATTGGCGTCCGCGGACGGCGGCTCCAGCGCCAGCGCATGCGGTCGCACGCACAGCGTGCGGCGCTCGCCTGGGCTCGCGCCACCGGCGACGCGAACGAGCACGCTGCACTCGGCGAAGCGCACGCGCGCCTCCTGCCGTGTTGCGTCGAAGGCCTCGACCATGACCGGAACCAGGTTTGCGTTGCCGACGAACGTCGCGGTGAAGCCCGAAGGCGGCTGCTGATAGAGCGACTGCGCGGTGCCGACGTCGACGAGGCGGCTGTCGTTCATCACCGCGATGCGGTCGGCGAGCGTCAACGCCTCGACCTGGTCGTGCGTGACGTAGAGGATCGTCACGTCGGGAAGCTCGCGATGCAGGCGCGCGATCTCGTTCAGCATGCCGCTCCGCAGCTGCGCATCGAGGGCCGACAGCGGCTCGTCCAGGAGCAGCACGCGCGGCCGGATGGCGAGCGCCCGGGCGATTGCCACACGCTGCTGTTGGCCGCCGGAAAGCTCGTGCGGATAGCGGCGCGCGTAGGCCGCCATGCCGACCATCGTCAGGCACTCGGTCACCCGCGGTGCGATCGCCGCGCGCGAGGCGCCCGCTGCGCGCAGGCCGAACGCGACGTTCTGCTCGACGCGCATATGCGGGAACAGCGCGTACTGCTGGACCACCATGCCGATACCGCGCAGGTACGGCGGCATGCTGGTGACGTCTGTGTCGCCGATCAGGATGCGCCCTGACGTCGGTGCGACGAAGCCCGCGGCGGCGCGAAGGGCGGTCGTCTTGCCCGACCCCGACGGACCGAGCAGCGCCATCACCTCGCCGGGCTGAACCTCGAGGCTGAAATCCGCGAGCGCCACCGTGGACCGGTAGGCCACGGTGACGCGCTCGAAGCGGATTCCCGACCGGACCTGCGTCGCCGCCCTCGTACCTGCGGCGGCGCGCGGCAGGCCCGGCATCACTGCCGCATCAGCCATCAGCTGCCGGTCACCTCGTGCCACTTGGCGACGTCGGTCTTGAGATCGCGCAGCACGGCGTCCCAGTCCGGCGTCCACACGGTGACGCCTTCCATGTACGCGTTCAGCTGCTTGAAGTTGTTGTCGGTGGGCTTCACGTCGGAGCGCGCCGGATAGCCGCGGCCGATCGAGCTCACCGTCTCCTGCGCCTGCTTCGACAGCAGGAAATCGATCAGCTTCTTGCCGTTCGCCGTGTTCGGCCCGCCCTTCACGAGCGCGATGTCGTAGGGGAGCGAGAACGTGGTGCGCCGACCCTGCGCGTCGGCGGGCCAGAAGATGCGCAGGTTCGGGTTGTCGGCCATCTGGCTGTAGTTCATCTGCACGTCGCCGTTCGCGACCCACAACTCGCCCTTGTTGACCTTGGCCGCGAGCTTGCCGGTCGACGACGACGGGCCGACGTTGTTCGCCTGCAGCTTCTTCAGGTACGCGAAGCCTGCGTCCTTGCTGCCCATCGCGTGGAACGCGAGCACCATCAGCGCGGTGCCGTCGCCGGCCTGTCCCGGGGTCGAGTACTGGATCTTGCCCTTGTACTTCGGGTCGAGCAGATCGTCCCAGGTCTTCGGCGGCGCCGACAGCGCGCTGCCGTTGTAGATGAAGCAGAAGTAGTTGTTGACCATCGGATACCAGACGCCCTTCGGGTCCCGCGTTCCCGCGGGGATCGCGTCGACGCCGGCCGGCTTGTAGGCCTCGAGCAGGCCATCGGCCGAGGCCTTCTGGATGAACGGCGGTAGCGTCACCAGGACGTCGGCCTGCGTGTTCGTCCGCTCGCGCTCGAGCCGATTCACGACCTCGCCGGAGCCGCCTTCGATGTACTGCACCTTGATACCGGTCTCCTTCGTGAACGCCTCGAACTGGGTGTCGTACCAGTTGGGCTTGCCGTCGCGAAGGCCGTCGGCCGAATAGATGGTGACGACACCGGCGGCGCCTGCGACCGCCGGGCCGAACGCGGCCGCTGCGAGCACGAGCGCTGACAGCAACAACAGTGGACGCTTCATTCGCTTCTCCTCCCTGGGTGGACGACAACGCGCAATGCTACCCGATCGGTTTGCGCATCGACTGGAGTGCGCGGTCGCCGGGCAGCGATTGCTGATTGTAGACAATCTACGATCGACTCGCTATCATGTCAACTTGCGTACGCCATCGACCCTGCCTCCCGCGACCCTCCTTCCCGCCAACGCGGGCACCGAATCCTCAGGACCTTCGGCGTCGGACGCGATCCGGCTCGTCCGCAACCATTCGCTCGCGACCCTCGTGCAGAACGAGCTCGAGCGGCTGATCCTGTCCGGCGAGCTCGCGCCCGGGGCGAAGCTCGGCGAGGAGGACGTGGCGCTGCGGCTCTCGGTCAGCCGCGGGCCGGTGCGCGAAGCGTTCCGCGCGCTCGACCAGATCGGGCTCGTGCGCATCGAGAAGAACCGCGGCGTGTCGGTACGCAAGATCTCGGTCGCCGAGGCGGACGAGATCTACGAGCTGCGCGCCGGGCTCGACGAGCTGATCGGCCGCCTCGCGGCGTCACGGATCAGCCGCGAACAGATCCTTGCGCTGCGCGGCCTGATCAAGAGCATGGAGCGCGCTGCGGCAAGCCAGGATGTCGATGCCTACACGCCGCTCAACTTCCAGTTTCACGATGCGCTCGCGTCGATCACCGGCAATCGCACGCTCGTCGCCACGTACCGGCGGCTGGTCAAGGAGCTGCACCTGTTTCGGCGCGAGACGCTGGCGCTCGGCAAGGACAGCTTCCGGATCTCGGTGCGCGAGCACCGCCAGATCGTCGACGCGCTGGCGCGCGGCGACGCCGAGCAGGCCGGACGGCTCCTCTACGCCCACGCGATCGACAGCCAGAAGCGCCTGCACCGGATCAACCAACGATGAGCGCCTGCCGACGATGAGCCAAACGAGCCTTCCCCTCGTCACTGCCAACGGACGCAGCTATCGCCACGACGGTCACCCGCGGGTGATCGTCTGCGTCGATGGCTGCGAGCCCGATTACATCACGCAGGCGCTCGAGGCCGGGGTCGCCCCGTACCTGCGCCGCATGTGCGACGAAGGCGCATCGCTGCTGGGCGATTGCGTGATTCCGAGCTTCACCAATCCGAACAACCTGTCGATCGTGACCGGAGCACCGCCGTCGATCCACGGCATCTGCGGCAACTTCTTCTACGATCCGGAGCGCGGCGAGGAAGTTATGATGAACGACGCGCGTTACCTGCGCGCGGAGACGATCCTCGCGCGCTTCGCCGACGCCGGGGCGCGTGTCGCCGTGGTGACCGCGAAGGACAAGCTGCGCGCCCTCCTCGGGCACCGGCTGCGCGGCGTGTGCTTCTCGGCGGAGAAAGCCGATCAGGCGACCCCCGAGGCGAACGGCATCGGTGACGTCCTCACGCTCGTCGAGCGCCCGCTTCCGTCGGTCTACAGCGCCGACCTTTCCGAGTTCGTCTTCGCCGCCGGCGTCGCGCTGCTCGAGCGCGAGCGCTTCGATCTCGTCTATCTGTCGACCACCGACTACGTCCAGCACAAGCACGCTCCCGGTACCCCGCAGGCCAACGCGTTCTATGCGATGATGAGCGGGTATCTCGCGAAGCTGGACGCCCTCGGCGCGACGATCGCGCTCACCGCGGATCACGGGATGAACGCGAAGACCGATGCCGCAGGGCGAGCGCAGATCATCTACCTGCAGGACTGGTTCGATGC
>DASVWR010000241.1:0-12835 GCA_036393115.1 Casimicrobiaceae bacterium | reverse complement strand
TTCGCGACCTCGCTCGGCCCGGTGTTCACCAACCTGCTGCTCGCCGACGAGATCAACCGCGCACCGGCGAAAGTGCAGAGCGCGCTCCTCGAGGTGATGCAGGAATGCCAGGTGACGATCGCCGGCGAGACCTATCGCGTGCCCGAGCCCTTCCTCGTGATGGCGACGCAGAATCCGATCGAGACCGAGGGTACCTATCCGCTTCCCGAGGCGCAGGTCGACCGCTTCATGATGAAGGTGCTGATCGGCTACCCGAGCGAGGAGGAGGAGTTCGTGATCGTCGAGCGCGTCACCGGAGCGCCGGCAGACGTCGCGGCGATCGTCACCACCGCCGAGCTCGGCGCACTGCAGCGCCAGTGCCGCGGCGGCTACGTCGACCCGGCGATCGTCCAGTATGCCGTCCGCCTCGCGGGTGCAACGCGCGAGCCCGACCGCTTCGGTGTTCGCGACGCGTCGAAGTACCTGACGTTCGGCGCCAGCCCGCGCGCATCGATCCACCTGATCGAGGCGGCGCGCGCGCTCGGCTTCCTGCGCGGACGCGACTACGTGCTGCCCGAGGACGTGCGCGATGTCGCGCCCGACGTGCTGCGCCATCGGCTGGTGCTCTCCTACGAGGCGCTCGCCGACGGCGTCACGCCGGATGATCTCGTGCACAAGGTGATGCAGGCGGTGGTGGCGCCCGAGAAGCCGCTCGAGGCGCACGCCCGCGCCGCGCAGGCCTGACGCGGCACGACCCATGGCGATTCCGCTCCGCAATCCGGAACGCATCCTGAAGCGCCTCGAGTGGACGGTGATCCGTCGCCTCGACGGCCTCCTTCATGGCGATTACCGGACGCTCTTCCGCGGCGCCGGACTCGACCTCGCGGATCTGCGCGAATACCAGTACCACGACGACGTGCGCCACATCGACTGGAACGTGACCGCACGCCTCGATGCGCCTTACGTCCGCGAATACCACGAGGATCGCGACCTCACCGCGTGGTTCCTCGTCGACCTCTCGCCGTCGATCGATTTCGGCTCGCGCGCGATCCGCAAGTCCGGCGTCGCGCAGGATTTCGTCGCCGTCCTCGCCCGCGTACTCTCGCGGCACGGCAACCGCGTCGCCGCGGCACTGTGGGGGAGCGCGCTGCACGCGGTCATCCCGCCCGGCGCCGGCAGGCGCCACGTCCTCTCGATCCTGCAGCGGATGATCGCCGAGACGCGTCCCGGTGACGGTCGCGTCACCGACGTTGGCGCGTTCCTGCGTGCGGCGCGACCGCTCCTCGCGCGCCGCTCGCTGGTGTTCGTGATCTCGGACTTCATCAGCGGCCGCGGCTTCGGCGATGCCCTCGGCAGGCTCGCCGAGCGCCACGAGGTGATCGCGGTGCGCGTGCACGATCCGCTCGAAGGCGAGCTCCCGGACTTCGGGCTCGTGACGGTCGAGGACGCCGAGACCCGCGAGCAGCTCTTCGTCGACACGCACGACCCGGTGTTCCGGCGCCGCTTCGTCGAAGCGTCGGCACGCCGCGAGGAGGCGCTGCGCCGGACCTTCCGCGATGCCGGCGTCGACGCGCTCGAGCTCTCCACCGACGGCGACGTCGGCGATGCGATCCTGCGCTTCGCCGAGCTCAGGCGCCGCCGCAGCCGGCTCGCGGCCGGCGCGGTGCTCCCGCGCAGCGAAAGGCGACCCGATGCGCTTCCTGTGGCCTGAATTCCTCTGGCTGCTCGCGCTGCTGCCCATCGCGGTGGCGGCCTACGTCTGGCTGCAGCGGCGGCGGAAGCGCACGGCCCTGCGCTACGCGAGCCTCGCCTTCGTCCGCGAAGCGATGAGCCCGGGACGGGCGCTGCGCCGGCATATCCCGCCGCTCCTGTTCCTTCTCGCGCTGGCGCTGTTGCTGATTGCGATCGCCCGTCCTGCTGCGGTCGTCACGCTGCCGACCGATCACGAGACGATCATCCTCGCCATCGACGTCTCGGGGAGCATGCGCGCCGAGGACATCAAGCCGACGCGCCTCGCGGCCGCGCAGGCGGCGGCGCGCGCATTCATCAACGATCAGCCGTCGAACGTCGACATCGGCATCGTGTCGTTCGCCGGCGCCGCCGCCGTCGTGCAGGCGCCGACGCAGAACCGCGACGACCTGCTCGCGGCGATCGATCGCCTGCAGCTGCAGCGCGCGACCGCCGTCGGCAGCGGCATCCTCGTCGCGCTGAAGCTGATCGACCCGTCGGTCGAGTTCGATCTGCGCTTCACCAATCCGCGCCTCGACGTCGGCGACGCGAACCACGAGCTTTCCCTCGACGAGCGGAGGGCCGCGGCGAAGCCTCCACCAAAGCCGGTGCCGCCCGGGTCCAACGCGTCGGCCGCGATCATCCTGCTCACCGACGGCCAGACGACGACCGGGCCGGACCCGATCGAGGCCGCGCGGCTCGCCGCCGACCGCGGGGTACGGGTCTACACGGTCGGTATCGGCACCGTCGGCGGCGCAGTGATCGGCTGGGAGGGCTGGTCGATGAGGGTGCGCCTCGACGAGGACACGCTGAAAGCGATCGCGCAGTTGACGCGCGCCGATTACTATTTCGCCGGCAGCGCCGAGGACCTGTCGCGCGTCTACAAGGGCATGAACGCGAAGGTGGTGCTGCAGAAGAAGGAGACCGAGCTCACCGCACTCTTCGCGGCGGCCGCGGCGCTCCTGCTTATCGTCGCGGCCGGCCTGTCGGTCGCATGGTTCAACCGCATTCTCTAGGACCCGTCAACCTTGACCGAGACTGCCATGGCGACGCCGCAGCCTGCACCGAACGATGCGTACACGACGTTCTGGAACGACGTCCTGGTCCCCAAGTTCGAGCGCTTTCGCAACATCATGATGACCGGCATGTCGCTGCATAGTGCCGTGCCGCTCGGACGCCTGGCGCTCGCCCCGGGCGCACGCGCGGTCGACGTCGGTTGCGGTTGGGGCGATACCGCGCTCGACCTCGCGCGCAAGGTCGGGCCCGACGGCGAGGTGCTCGCCCTCGACTGCTGCGATGCGTTCCTCGCGAAGGGCCGCGCCGACGCGAAGGCGGCCGGGCTCGACAACGTCCGCTTCGTCGTCGCCGACGTCGAAACGTATCCGTTCGCACCCGGATTCGACTTCGCCTTCTCGCGCTTCGGCACGATGTTCTTCGCCAATCCGGTCGCCGCGATGCGCAACGTCCGGCGCGCGTTGAAGCCCGGCGGAACGTTCATGTTCATCGCCTGGCGGACGATCGACGAAAATCCGTTCCTCGGCATGCCGAAGGAGGTCGTGGCGCGCTACCTCCCGCCCCCCGGGGAGAATGCTCAGACCTGCGGGCCGGGACCGTTCTCGATGGCCAATCCCGACACAGTCGCGGCGCAGCTTCGCGCCGCCGGGTTCGAAATGCTCGGGCACGAGCGTGTCGACGGCGAAGTGATGGTCGGCGCCGATCTTGCGCAGGCGGTCGCGTTCCAGCTCGCGCTGGGGCCCGCCGGGGAGATCGTCCGCGAGGCGGGTCCGATCGCCGAGAAGCGTCGCGAGGAGATCGACGCAGCACTGCGCGCGGCGCTCGCGCCGTATGCCCGCGACGACGGCATCCGGATGATGTCGTCGTCGTGGACCTACACCGCGCGCAATCCGCAGTGATGGGGTCAGGTCTTGCCTCTTGCCGCGCATGAGCCCATCGCGCCACACTGCGGCGATCGCCTGGGCGCGCGGTGACGCGCGCTTTGCCGACGGACGCTACAGCCGCCGGCACGTTTGGCGCTTCGACGGCGGCGCCGAAGTCCCGGCCTCGTCGTCGCCGCACTCGGTGCGGCTGCCGTACTCGAGCGCCGAATGCGTCGATCCGGAGGAGGCGTTCGTCGCGTCGATCTCCAGCTGCCACATGCTGTGGTTCCTGTCGATCGCGGCGAAGCGGGGGCACGTCGTCGACCGCTACGTCGACGACGCGGAAGGATTCCTCGAGAAGAATGCCGGGGGCGCGATGGCGATGACGCGGGTGATCCTGCACCCGAAGATCGAGTTCAACGGCACCGCGCCGCCTTCGGCCGCGGAGATCGCCGCGATCCACGAGGCCGCCCACCACGCCTGCTACATCGCCAATTCGGTGACGACCGACATCCGCGTCGAGTCGTAGTGCGTCAGCTCGCGACGAGCTTGCGGTGCGACTGCACGCTCATCAGGATGCCGAGCCCGACGAAGAGCGAGATGAGCGCGGTGCCGCCGTAGGACACGAGCGGCAGCGGCACCCCGACCACCGGGAGGAGCCCGCTCACCATCGCCATGTTGACGAACGCGTAAGTGAAGAACATCAGCGTGACCGCGCCGGCGAGGAGCCGCGCGAACAGCGTCGATGCGCCGGTGGTGATCACCACTGCGCGCCCGATCAGCAGCATGTAGAGCACGAGCAGCACGACGTTGCCGATCAGTCCGAATTCCTCGCCGAACACGGCGAAGATGAAATCGGTGTGCTTCTCGGGCAGGAAATCGAGGTGGGTCTGGGTGCCGTGCAGCCAGCCCTTGCCGGCGATACCGCCCGAGCCCAGCGCGATCGACGCCTGCATCGAGTGATAGCCGGCGCCGAGCGGATCGCGCGTCGGATCGAGGAAGGTGAGAATGCGCTCGCGCTGGTAATCGTGCAGGTGGGTCCACACGACCGGGCCGACGGCCGCCGCCGCGGCGACGAGCCCGATGATGATCCGCCACGACAGGCCGGCGAGGTAGAGCACGTAGAACCCCGAAGCGGCGATCAGGAGCGAAGTGCCGAGGTCGGGCTGGCGCTTGATCAGGTACACCGGTACGACGATCAGCATCGCGGCGAACGCGAAGTCGCGCAGGCCGATGCGTCCCTCGAACTTCTGGAAGTACCAAGCGAGCATCAGCGGCAGCGCGATCTTCATCATCTCGGACGGCTGAAAGCGTGCGATCCCCAGATTGAGCCAGCGCCGCGATCCGTTGACCACGACGCCGAAGGCGGCGACGCAGACGAGGAGCACGATGGCGACGACGTAGAGCGGGACGGCGATCCGCGCCAGCGTCTGCGGGGCGATGTTCGCGAACAGCCACATCAGCACGATCGCGAAGCCGAGGCTCATGATCTGGCTGGTCTCGCGCGGAACGCTCTGGTCGGAGGCCGAGAACAGCGTCACCAGCCCGACGCCGACGATCGCGAGCGCGGCGCCGAACAGCATCGAGTCGATGCGGCGCGTCAGGAGGTCCCACGCACGCTCGAGCGTGACGGTGAACGGCGTGCCCATCAGTCGCTGCGATCGTCGGAATTCGGCGCCGCCACCGGCGCCGGACCGGGCGCCGACTCGCCGAGCAGGTAGTGGTCGAATACCTTGCGTGCGATCGGCGCCGCGGCGGCGGCGCCGAAGCCGCCGTTCTCGACCAGCACCGCGACCGCGATCACCGGGTGGTCGGCGGGCGCATAGGCCTCGTACCACGCGTGGTCGCGCAGCCGCTCGTCGACATGGTGCTCGGAGTACTTCTCGCCTTTCAGCGAGAACACCTGCGCGGTCCCGGTCTTGCCGGCGCTGTCGTACTTCGCGTCCTTGAATACCGCCGCGCTCGTTCCCTGCTTCGTCACGCCGACGAGCGCGCCCTGCACGAACGCGAGCTGCTGCGGCGAAACGTCGATGCGTCCGGACGGCTGGCTCGCGATCAGCGTCACCTCGCCGGTGCGCGTATCGCGCACCGACTTCACGATGTGCGGCGTGTAGCCGATGCCGTTGTTCGCGATCATCGCGAAGGCGTGCACGAGCTGGATCGGCGTGAACGCGTTGTAGCCCTGGCCGATGCCGGCCGACACCGAATCGCCTAGATACCACTTCCGCGCATCGGACGGATAGCCCTTGCCGGCGAAACGCTGGCGCTTCCACTCGCGCGACGGCAGCACGCCGGTGAGCTCGCCCTCGATGTCGATGCCGGTCTTCCTGCCGAAGCCGAACGTGGACAGGAAGCGCGCGGTGTCGTCGATGTCGGTCTCGGCGCCGAGCATGTAGAAGTAGGTGTCGCAGGACTCGACGATCGCCTTGTACATGTCGACGACGCCGTGGCCGCCCGGCTTGTCGTCGCGGAACTTGTGCGACTGGCCGGGAATCTGGAAATAGCCCGGATCGAAGATCGTCTGCTGCGGCGTGCGCTTGCCCGACTTCAGCGCGGCGAGCGCGAGATAGGGCTTGATCGTCGACCCCGGCGGATAGGCACCGCGCAGCGGCCGGTCGAGAAGCGGCTTGTCGGGGGAGTCGTTCAGCTCCTGCCAGTTCGCCGGATCGATGCCGTCGACGAACAGGTTAGGGTCGTAGCCCGGGTGCGACACGAACGCGAGCACGTCGCCGTTACGCGGATCGATCGCCACCAGCGCTCCGCGACGATCGCCGAACGCCTCCTCGGCCACCAGCTGCAGGCCGATGTCGAGCGACAGCCGCAGGTCGTCGCCGGCGATCGGCGGCGTGCGCTTCAGCGTACGCACCGGACGGCCGTTGGCATCGACCTCGACTTCCTCGACTCCGGTCGTGCCGTGGAGCTCGCGCTCGTAGGAGAGCTCGACGCCGGCCTTGCCGATCGTGTCGGTGCCCTTGTAATCGGCGGTCTCGTCCCATGCGGCGATGCGCTGCAGGTCGCGGTCGTTGATGCGCCCGATGTAGCCGATCGCATGCGACGCGATCGCCCCGAACGGATACTGGCGGAAGAGCCGCGCCTTGATCTCGACACCGGGGAAGCGGTAGCGATTGACGGCAAAGCGCGCGACCTCCTCGTCGGTGAGCCGGGTGCGGATCGGCAGGCTCTCGAAGTCCTTCGATTCTTCGAGGAGCTTCCTGAACCGCTTGCGGTCGCGCGGCTCGATGTCGACGATCGTGGCGAGCGCATCGATCGTCGCGTCGAGGTCGGGCACCTTCGACGGCGTGATCTCGAGCGTGTAGCCCGAGTAGCTCTGTGCGAGCACGACGCCGTTGCGGTCGGTGATGACGCCACGATTGGGCGCAATCGGCACGATCGCGATGCGATTGGTCTCGGCAAGCGTCTCGAAGTGCGCGTGCTCGATTACCTGCAGGTAGTAGAAGCGCGCGAAGAGCCCGGCGAAGCCGGCGAGGATCACGATGGCGGCGAGCCAGAGCCGTCGCCGGAAGCGCGCCTGCTCGCGCTCGGGGTTGCGAAGCTCGGGGGCATCGAACTCGCCTCGGTGCCCGCCGCGATCTCGCGCCCCGCCGAACACGCGCCCTAGCTCCGCGAGCCGCCGCGGCGCGGCCGCTGCGGTGCCTGCAGCAGCACCGACAGGAGCGGCCACAAGAGCGCGCCGACGAGCGGCGGCGCGACGTAGGTCCACGGCGGCAGCGCCGCACCGCCGACGAAGCGGACGACGAGCACGAGCCCCGCGCACAAGAGCAGCAGCGCCGCGACCTGCACCGCCTGCTGCCACAGCGGGAAGCGCAGCACGCGCCGCCTGAAGTAGACCGCGGCGAACGCGAGCACCGCGTACGCGAGCGCATGCTGGCCGAACACCGTCGCGTCGGCGACATCCATCACGAGGCCGGCGAGCCACGCGGTGCCGACCCCGACCTGGTGCGGCTCCTGGATGCACCAGTAGAGCAGCACCAGCGCGAGAAGATCGGGACGCAGCGCCGCCGCGATGCCGCCGAGCGGAACGATGTTGGCGGAGAGCGCGACGACGAGCGACAGCACGATGAACCACGGCCGCGCCGGGCGCAGGATCTCCTCTGGAGCGGCGGGGCCGAACGATGCCACGGCCGGCAGCACTCTCATCCGCGCGGCGCCTTCGCCCGCGCGCCTTTGCGCATCGGCGCCGCGGCCGGCTCGTCCTGCGGCGGCGGCGCCACGCGCGGGCGCGCGAGCACGAGCAGGTATTGGCTGCGATCGACTCCGGCGAGCGGGCGGCAGGTGATGTGCGCGAACATCTCGCCCGTATTCTTCGCGACTTCGGTGACGACCGCCACCGCGAGCCCGGCGGGATAGGTGCCGTCGATGCCGGAGGTGACGAGGCGATCACCCGCGCGCAGGTCGGCCGATGGCGCCGTGAAGCGCAGCTCGGGTGCGCGCCCGGTGCCGTTGCCGAACATCACGCTCCTTGCGCCGCTGCGCTCGACCTTGACCGGAACCGCCTGCTCGCGGTCGGTGATGAGCGTCACCTCGGCAAGCCGCGGCAGCACACGCGTCACCTGGCCGACCACGCCGGTATCGTCGATGACGCCGTCGCCGGCTTCGACGCCGTCCTTCGTGCCGCGGTCGATGTAGAGCTTCTGCGAGAACGGATCGCGCCCGGTGTAGAGGACCTGCGCCGCGATCGCCGCGCCGTCGTATTGCCTGGAGAGCGCGAGGAGCTCGCGAAGCTGCGCGTTCTCCCTGCGCTCGGCCCCGTAGCCCTGCACGGCCGGCGCATTGGTCGCGAGCTCGCGCTCGAGCACGGCGTTGGCGGCGGCGAGATCGCCCTTCGAGGCGAGGTAGCGGGCGAAGTAGCCGACGGCGAGCCCGGGCGCCATGAGCGCGCGCTGCAGCGGATACAGCGCGACCGCGACCGCCTCGCGGATGTGCTCGAGATAACGGTAGCGAGTGTCGGTGAACAGCAGCGCGAGCGACAGCAGGCCGAAGAAGACCAGACGCGCAAACGGGCTCGGCCCGCGATTGAAGAAGGCGGGAGGATCGACCGGAATGGGCCGCATCGCCACGTGCGGACGATCAGTCAGTCGGTCGTGAAGATGGTGTGCAGCTTCTCCATGTTCTCGAGTGCCTTGCCGCAGCCACGAACGACGCAGGTCAGCGGATCGTCGGCGACGATGACCGGCAACCCGGTTTCCTCCATCAGCAGCCGGTCCAGGTCGCGCAACAGCGCGCCACCGCCGGTCAGGACCATGCCACGCTCGGCGATGTCGGCGCCGAGCTCGGGCGGCGTGCGCTCGAGCGCGCTTTTCACCGACGACACGATGCTGTTCAACGGATCGGTGAGCGCTTCGAGGATCTCGTTCGACGACACCGTGAAGCTGCGCGGGATGCCCTCGGCGAGATTGCGCCCCTTGACCTCCATCTCCTTCACCTCCGAGCCGGGGAACGCCGAGCCGATCGTCTTCTTGATGAGCTCGGCGGTCGTCTCGCCGATCAGCATGCCGTAGTTGCGGCGGATGTAGTTGACGACCGCTTCGTCGAACTTGTCGCCGCCGACGCGCACCGACCCCGCATACACCATGCCGCCGAGGGAGATCACGCCCACCTCGGTGGTGCCGCCGCCGATGTCGACGACCATCGATCCGGTGGCGTCACCGACCGGAAGGTCCGCGCCGATCGCCGCCGCCATCGGCTCCTCGATCAGGTACACCTTCGACGCACCGGCGCCGAGCGCAGACTCGCGGATCGCGCGTCGCTCGACCTGCGTCGAGCCGCATGGCACGCAGATGATGATGCGCGGCGAAGGCGAGAACAGCCGCGACTCGAGCACCTTCTTGATGAACTGCTTCAGCATCTGCTCGGTGACGGTGAAGTCGGCGATGACGCCGTCCTTCATCGGCCGGATCGCGGTGATGTTTCCCGGCGTGCGGCCGAGCATCTGCTTCGCCGCGAGGCCCACTTCCTGGATCACCTTCTTGCCGTTGGGGCCGCCTTCCTGGCGGATCGCGACCACCGACGGCTCGTCGAGAACGATGCCCTGCCCGCGCACGTAGATCAGCGTGTTGGCCGTGCCGAGATCGATCGCGAGATCGCTCGAAAAGTAGCCCTTGAAGAACTCGAACATGAAGAATCGGTCGCCCGTGCGGTGGCCGATCCGCTCCGAGATCGGAGGAGGTGGTTGGCCCGCGAAAAATGGCCGTTATGATAACCTAAGCCACGGCTCTTCCGCGCTGATTTGGCGTGGTTTTCGGGGGCGCGCCCACCCTCGCCGATCGTAACCGTTACACGCACCCCGAATGAGCCTCGGCACCGACGAAGTCCGGCACCTCGCGAAGCTCGCGCGGATCGCGCTCGACGACGCCGCCGTGAGCACCCTCGACGCCGAGCTCGCGTCGATTCTCGCGTTGATCGACCGCCTGCTCGCCATCGACACCACGGGCGTCGCGCCGATGGCGCACGCGCATGACGCGGTCCTCGCGCTGCGCGACGACGTGGTGACCGAGTCAGATCAGCGTGAGCTCTTCCAGCAGGCTGCCCCTGCGGTGGCGGACGGGCTCTACCTGGTGCCGAAGGTGATCGAATGACGCCGTCCCGCCACGGGGTACGGCGGTGACCGGACCTTTCACCGTCGCGGGCCTCTCTGCCGCGCTTCGCGCGCGGCGGATCTCGAGCGTCGAGGCGACGCAGGAGTCGCTCGCGCGGATCGAGTCGGCGCAGGCCGCCCTCAACGCGTTCGTCACGATCGACCACGAAGGTGCGCTGGCGTCCGCACGCGCCGCCGACGCGGCGCTCGCCCGCGGCGACGCGCCGCCGCTCGCCGGGGTGCCGCTCGCGCACAAGGACGTGCTGATGACGGCCGGCCTGCCGACGACCTGCGCATCGCGGATGCTCGCCGATTACGTGGCGCCGTACGACGCGCACGTCGTCGCGCGGCTGCGCGACGCGGGAACGACGCTGGTCGGCAAGACCAACATGGACGAGTTCGCGATGGGCTCGTCCAACGAGAGCTCGCATTTCGGGCCGGTCAGGAACCCGTGGGACGCGACCCGCATCCCCGGCGGCAGCTCGGGCGGGTCGGCCGCCGCGGTCGCGGCGCGGCTCGTGCCGGCCGCCACGGGCACCGATACCGGCGGCTCGGTGCGGCAGCCGGCGGCAATGTGCGGCGTGACCGGCATCAAGCCGACCTACGGCCTCTGCTCGCGCTACGGCCTCGTCGCCTTCGCGTCGAGCTTCGACACTCCCGGCGTGCTCGCGCAGGACGCGCAGGATTGCGCGCTCATGCTCGACGCGATGGCGGGCCACGATCCGCGCGATGCGACGTCGGCCGACCGGGCGCCCGTCGATTGCACGCGGCTCCTGCGCCGGCCAGCGGGTGCGCGGCCGCTCGCCGGCCTTCGCATCGGCCTGCCGCGCGAGTACTTCGGCGATGGCGTGGCGGCCGACGTCGCGGCGGCGATCGAGGCGGCGCTCGCCGAGCTGCGCGCGCTCGGTGCGCAAACCGTCGCGATCGAGCTCCCCGCCGTCGGCCACGCGATTCCGGTCTACTACGTGCTCGCGCCGGCCGAGGCGTCGTCGAACCTGTCGCGCTTCGACGGCATCCGCTACGGGCACCGCGCCGCGACCTACGCCGACCTCGACGACCTCTACTGCCGCACGCGCGCCGAGGGCTTCGGAGCCGAAGTGAAGCGGCGCATCCTGATCGGCACCTACGTGCTCTCGCAGGGGTACTACGACGCCTACTACCTCAAGGCGCAGCAGGTGCGCCGCCTCATCGCCGACGATTTCGCGCGCGCCTTCTCGCGCTGCGATGTGATCGCCGGGCCGACGACGCCGGCGGCGGCGTTTCCGCTCGGCGCGCGCGTCGACGATCCGGTCGCGATGTACCTCGGCGACATCTTCACCGTCGCCGCCAATCTCACCGGCCTTCCGGCGATCTCGATGCCGTGCGGGTTCAGCGCCGACGGGCTGCCGATCGGGCTGCAGCTCCAGGGCCGTCACTTCGACGAGGCGACGCTCCTCGATGCTGCACACCGCTACCAGCAGGCGTGCGACTGGCACCTGCGCGTTCCACCGGGCTACCGCGAATGAGCGCGGCGCCGCGGCCGCATGCCGGCTGGGAAGTGGTGATCGGGATCGAGACGCACGTGCAGCTCTCGACCGCGTCGAAGATGTTCTCGGGCGCGTCGACCGCGTTCGGCGCAGCGCCGAACGTCCACGCCTGCGCGGTCGACCTGGCACTTCCCGGAGTCCTGCCGGTGCCCAATCGCGGCGCGATCGAGCGCGCGCTCGCGTTCGGCCTCGCGATCGGCGGCGCGATTCACCGCGAGAGCGTCTTCGCGCGCAAGAACTACTTCTACCCCGATCTCCCCAAGGGCTACCAGATCTCGCAGTACGAGCGGCCGATCGTCACCGGAGGCGTGCTCGTGATCGCGACCGACGCCGGCGAGCGCACGATCCGCCTCACGCGTGCGCACCTCGAAGAGGACGCCGGCAAGTCGCTGCACGAGGGTGTGCGGGCGCCGGATGCCGGCATTGCCGGCACGTCCGGCATGCCCGGCATGCCCATCATTTCCGGCGCGTCGGAGATGTCCGGCATCGACCTCAACCGCGCCGGCACGCCGCTGCTCGAGATCGTGTCGGAGCCCGATTTGCGGAGCGCAGCCGAGGCCGCGGCGTATGCGCGCAGGCTGCACGCGCTCGTCACCTGGATCGGCATCTGCGACGGCAATCTGCAGGAGGGAAGCTTCCGCTGCGACGCGAATGTCTCGGTGCGCCGCGAAGGCGCGCCGCTCGGCACGCGCTGCGAGATCAAGAACCTCAACAGCTTCCGCTTCCTCCAGCTCGCAATCGAATACGAGGCGCGTCGGCAGATCGAGCTGATCGACGATGGCGGTGCCGTGCGCCAGGAGACGCGCCTCTACGACCCGGACCGCAACGAAACCCGATCCATGCGCAGCAAGGAAGACGCGCAGGACTACCGCTATTTCCCCGACCCCGACCTGCCGCCGCTGGTGATCGCACCCGAGTGGATCGCGCGCGTGCGCGGCGAGATGCCCGAGCTGCCGCGCGTGATGGCCGGACGCTTCCAGAAGGACTACGGCCTGCCGGCCTACGACGCGGTGCTCCTTACCGCCAGCCGCGCGGCCGCCGATTACTTCGAGGCCATGGTCAAGGCCTCCGGCGTCGAGCCCAAGCTGTGCGCCAATTGGCAGACCGGCGCCCTCAACGCGTCGCTCAAC
>DASVWR010000240.1:0-3384 GCA_036393115.1 Casimicrobiaceae bacterium | reverse complement strand
CGATGCCGACGCCGAGGAGCTCGCGCGCTGCGCGCTCGCGATCGAGGCGCACTACGGCCGGCCGATGGACATCGAGTGGGCGAAGGACGGCGTCGACGGGAACATCTATATCCTGCAGGCGCGGCCCGAGACGGTGAAATCGCGCGACGATGCTTCCGCGCTGCGGCGCTACCGGCTGCGCTCGCGCGGCGAGACGCTCGCCACCGGCCGGGCGATCGGCCAGAAGATCGGCCGCGGACCGGTACGCGTAGTCAAGTCCGCGGCGGAGATGAATCGGGTGATGCCGGGGGACGTGCTCGTAGCCGACATGACCGATCCTGACTGGGAGCCCGTGATGAAGCGCGCGAGCGCGATCGTCACCAATCGCGGCGGGCGCACCTGCCATGCGGCGATCATCGCGCGCGAGCTCGGCATTCCCGCAGTCGTCGGCTGCGGCAATGCGACGCAGATCCTGCAGGACAACCGACCGGTGACCGTGAGCTGCGCCGATGGCGACACCGGCCACGTGTACGCCGGACTGCACGAGATCGACGTGGTCGACGTGGCGCTCGACCGCATGCCGACGCCGCCGACCAAGATCATGATGAACGTCGGCAACCCCGAGCTCGCGTTCGCGTTCTGCCGCCTGCCCAATGCCGGCGTCGGCCTCGCGCGGCTCGAGTTCATCATCAATCGCACCGTCGGCATCCATCCGAAGGCGTTGATCGAGCTCGATCGCCAGTCGCCCGAGCTGAAGCGCGACATCGAGCGCCGGATTGCCGGCTACGCCTCGCCGACCGAGTTCTACGTCGCGAAGATCACCGAAGGCGTCGCGACGATCGCGGCGGCGTTCCATCCGAAGCCCGTGATCGTGCGCCTGTCCGACTTCAAGTCGAACGAGTATTCGAACCTGCTCGGCGGCTCGCGCTACGAGCCGCACGAAGAGAACCCGATGCTCGGCTTCCGCGGCACGTCGCGCTACGTCGCTCCCGAGTTCTACGACTGCTTCGCTCTCGAATGCGAAGCGATGCGCCGCGTGCGCGACACGATGGGGTTCACCAACGTCGAGGTGATGGTCCCGTTCGTGCGCACGCTCGACGAGGCGGCGAAAGTCACCGCGCTCCTCGCGAAGAACGGCCTCGAGCGCGGGAAGAACGGGCTGCGCGTCATCATGATGTGCGAGATCCCGTCGAACGCGGTGCTCGCGCACCGCTTTCTCGATTTCTTCGACGGCTTCTCGATCGGCTCCAACGACATGACGCAGCTCACGCTCGGCATCGACCGCGATGCCGGCGGTGCGATCGCGGCGACGTTCGACGAGCGCGACGAGGCGGTGAAGGCGATGCTCGCGATGGCGATCACCGCCTGCCGCGAGCGCGGCAAGTATTGCGGCATCTGCGGCCAGGGGCCGTCGGACCACCCCGACCTCGCGCAATGGCTCGTCGGGCAGGGAATCGAGAGCATGTCGCTCAATCCGGATACGGTCGTGTCGACGTGGATGCTGCTCGCCGGTGGTGTTGCGGCGGCGCAGGCCGACGAGCCCGTCGCGGCGGCTGCGGTCTGAGCCGGCCGGACGTCGATCGTCGCGCTTAACAGGCCGACACTCGGCCATCCGGCCGAACGCGCTTCGTGCGGAATGCTGGTGTGATCGCGCGATGCATGGCGCGCCGTCCGTTCACGTCGACCTCGTACCCTCGCGGATGGCGCTTTTCGGCATTGTCGTCGCTGCCACCGCGACCTCCGGCGCCGTACTGACGCTTCCCTGGCCACTTGCGGCAACCGTCGCGGCCGTGCTTGCGATCGTCGCGTGGGCGGTCGACCGCGTACGTGTCGTCGCGCTGCGCCGCGGATCGCGCGCGGTGCGCGGCGTCGAGATCACCGCCGGGTTGCGCCTGCGCGCAAGCTACGGCGACGGCACGGTTCGCATCGGACGACTCGACCAGTCGACCTGCGTCACGCCGCGGATCACGACGATCGTCTGGCGACCCGATGGCTGCCGCTTCGCGCGCGCGGTGCTGATCCTGCCCGACATGCTGCCGTCCGAGGACTTCCGGCGGCTGCGCGTGACGCTTCGCTACGGACGCAGCGACGCCACGCAGGGCGCACCGGCGAGCCACGCCTGAGCGTCGATCAGCGCGTCACTCTCCGCCTTCGTCTGACCGGCGATAAGGTGGAGGTAGAGGGGGACCAGTCGATCCGGCAGCGGCCACTGCGCGGGGTCCTCGCCCGGATGCGTCTGCAGGCGCAGCGGCGTGCGGATCGGACCGGGGACGATCGCGTTGACGCGCAGGTTCGCGCGATGCTCCCATTCGTCCGCAAGCTCGCGCGCAAGCGCAGCGATCCCCGCCTTGGTGACCGCGTAGCCGCCCCAGTAGGCGCGCGGCTCGATGCCGCGACTGTCGAGGGTGAACACGACGCTCGCATCGGGCGCACGGTCGAGGAGCGGCAGCAGTACGCGCGTCAGCCCCATCGGCGCGGCGACGTTGACGCGCAGGAGCGCCACCCAGCTTTCGAACGACTGGTGCTCGAGCGGCCCCAGCGAGCCCAGCATCGCCGCCGTATGCACGATCGCGTCGAGGCGCGCGAACTGCGCGTGCAGCGCGCTCGCGACGTTGGCGAAATCCGCCGCCTCGGCGCGCGCGAAATCGAGCGGCAAAATCACCGGCTCGGGCCCACCCGCTGCGAGAATCTCGTCGTAGAGAGCTTCCAGCTTGCGCACCACGCGCCCGTGCACGACGACCGTCGCGCCGGCACGGGCGCAGCCGAGCGCGAGCACGCGGCCCAGGCCGCCACTCGCGCCGGTGATCATCACGACACGCTCGCGCTGATCGTCCTGGCGCAGCGCATCGGCTGCGGCCAGCGTGGTCGGGATCGATTCCATGCGCGGATTGTAGAGAAGGCGCGGTAGCGCGCCAGCGGCGCGTTGTCGTCCGCGCCTTTCGATCAGCGGTTATCGTCAACGGTTTGCGGCGTATTCGGCGCGTCGCTATAATCCGCAATTCGCCGTGGGGGTATAGCTCAGCTGGGAGAGCGCTTGCATGGCATGCAAGAGGTCAGCGGTTCGATCCCGCTTACCTCCACCACCGAATTGTCGCAGCGTTGCGCGAGCTGCGGCGCCGTAGAAGTCCCCATCGTCTAGAGGCCCAGGACATCGCCCTTTCACGGCGGTAACACCGGTTCGAATCCGGTTGGGGACGCCAATAGAATCAGTCAGTTAGACGATATTGTTAACGTAGCTTCTACTGCGTTACCGCGACGTTACGATCAAGCTGGCGGGCGCGCGTACCTGTCAATGCGTATCGGCCGAGCGACACGAAACGCAAGTGCGCCCGTCACATCACGCGCCCAACGTGCCCCATATTGGCACCGATGAGCCCGAGAATGCCGATGATGTTCAGGTAGAAC
>DASVWR010000239.1:0-11792 GCA_036393115.1 Casimicrobiaceae bacterium | reverse complement strand
GGGCGCAGCTTGATCCGCCACGGCTTGTTCGCTCCGTCCGAGATCGCGTACACGCCGAATTCGCCTTTCGGATGCTCGATCGCCGCGTACACCTCGCCGGCCGGGACGTGCATGCCTTCCGAGAAGAGCTTGAAGTGGTGGATGAGATCCTCCATGCCGGTCTTCATCCGTTCGCGCGGAGGCGGCGCGACCTTGTAGTTGTCGACGATCACGGGCCCGGGGTTGCTGCGCAGCCAGTCGACGCATTGCGCGACGATGCGATTCGACTGCCGCATCTCGGCGATGCGCACCAGATAGCGGTCGTAGCAGTCGCCGTTGACGCCGACCGGAATCTCGAACTCCATCCTGTCGTACGCGGCGTACGGCTGCTTGCGCCTCAGGTCCCACGGCACGCCGGAGCCGCGCAGCATCGGCCCGGTGAAGCCCAGCGCGATCGCCCGCTCGGCGCTCACCACGCCGATGCCGACGGTGCGCTGCTTCCAGATGCGGTTGTCGGTCAGGAGCGTCTCGTAGTCGTCGACGCAGGCCGGGAAGCGGCGCGTGAAGTCCTCGATGAAGTCGAGCAGCGGCCCCTGGCGATTCGCGTTGAGGTCCTTCAGTGCGCGCGCGCTGCGCGTCGTCATCGCCTGGTACTGCGGCATCCGGTCAGGGAGATCGCGATAGACCCCGCCTGGACGGTAGTAGGCGGCGTGCATCCTCGCCCCCGACGCCGCCTCGTACATGTCGAACAGATCCTCGCGCTCGCGGAACGCATAGAGGAACACGGTCATCGCGCCGACGTCGAGCGCATGCGAGCCGAGCCACATCAGGTGGTTCAGGATGCGCGTGATCTCGTCGAACATCGTGCGGATGTAGAGCGCGCGCTCGGGGATCTCGATGCCGAGGAGCCGCTCGATCGCGAGGCAGTACGCGTGCTCGTTGCACATCATCGAGACGTAGTCGAGCCGGTCCATGTACGGCAGCGACTGGATCCACGTGCGCGTCTCGGCGAGCTTCTCGGTCGCGCGATGCAGCAGCCCGATGTGCGGGTCCGCTCGGGCAATCACCTCGCCGTCGAGCTCGAGGACGAGGCGCAGCACGCCGTGGGCCGCCGGGTGCTGCGGCCCGAAGTTCATCGTGTAGTTGCGGATCTCAGCCATGGGAAGCCGAGTCCCCGTTGCGACTGCGCAGCGCGTCGATCTCGAGCTCGCCGCGAATGTAGTTCTCCTCGCGGATCACGCGCGGCGTGACCACGCGCGGCTCGATCGACACCGGCTGGTAGATGACGCGCGCCTGCTCGGGGTCGTAGCGCATCTCGACATAGCCGGAGATCGGGAAGTCCTTGCGGAACGGATGCCCGACGAACCCGTAGTCGGTGAGGATGCGCCGCAGGTCGGGATGACCGGTGAACACGATCCCGTAGAGGTCGAACGCCTCGCGCTCGAACCAGTTGACCGAGGGCCACACGCCGATCACGCTCGGCAGCACCGGGAAGTCGTCGTCGGGGGCGAAGCTGCGAACGCGCAACCGTCGGTTGCGCGACAGCGACAGGAGATGCGCGACGACGGCAAAGCGCGGACCCTCGCGTGCGCCGCCGGCGAAACCCGCGTAGTCGACGCCGCAGAGATCGACCAGCATCTCGAACTTGAGCTGCCGATCATCGCGCAGCGTCTGCATCGTCGAGAGATAGTGCTCGGCGGGCACCTCCAGCGTGACCTCGCCGCGGTCGACCGCGACGCGCCCGCCGGTACCTTCGGGCCCCGAAGGCAGCACGCTGGCGAGGTCGTCCGGAAGGGTGGCCATCAACGCGCGATCGTGTTGGTGCGCCAGATCTTGTTCTGCAGCTGGAGGATGCCGTAGAGCAGCGCCTCCGCCGTCGGCGGACACCCGGGGACGTAGACGTCGACCGGCACGATGCGGTCGCAGCCGCGCACGACCGAGTACGAATAGTGGTAATACCCGCCGCCGTTCGCGCAGGAACCCATCGAGATCACCCAGCGCGGCTCGGCCATCTGGTCGTAGACCTTGCGCAGCGCCGGCGCCATCTTGTTGCAGAGCGTTCCGGCGACGATCATCACGTCCGACTGGCGCGGACTCGGGCGAAACACGACGCCGAAGCGGTCGAGGTCGTAGCGCGCGGCCCCGGCATGCATCATCTCGACCGCGCAACAGGCGAGGCCGAACGTCATCGGCCACATCGAGCCGTTGCGCGCCCAGTTGATCAGGCTGTCGAGGGTCGTCGTGACGAAGCCCTTCTCGAGAATGCCTTCAATGGCCATCGCTCAATCCCACTCCAGAGCACCCTTCTTCCACTCGTAGATGAACCCGATGACGAGGATCAGAAGGAAGATCAGCATGGCGACGAAGCCGAACATGCCGATATCGCGAAGCACGACCGCCCACGGAAACAGAAACGCGATCTCGAGATCGAACAGGATGAACAGGATCGCGATCAGGTAATAGCGGACGTCGAACTTCATCCGCGCGTCCTCGAATGCCTCGAAGCCGCACTCATACGGTGAGAGCTTCTCGGGGTCCGGATGGTTCGGTGAGACGAACCGGCCCGCCCCCAGCATCAGCGCGCCGAGCACGATGCCGAACAGGATGAAGACGAGGATCGGAAAGTATTCGGTGAGCAAGGGCGAGGATTGAGGATCGGGGATCGGTGAGCGAGGATTGAGAGGTCAGGGACGACGGGCGAGGAGCGAGGGGGCGCACGCGCGCCCGCCGGGGCGTTCATCGGCGGCCTGCCGGGCGGGCCACGGAGCTGCCGTCCACTGCGCTGATGCGCTCAACTGCACGGATGCATTCAACTGCGTTGCCACCATTCGCTGGTGCCGACGGGGAGACTCGAACTCCCACGGCTTTCGCCACTGCCCCCTCAAGACAGCGTGTCTACCAATTTCACCACGTCGGCGTGATTGTCATTTCGGCACTTCTCCTGCCGGTGTCTTGCCGGTTGGCGGAGTCGGTGCGCTCGCGGGCACCTGTCCCGCGGCCGCGGGCGCAGCACCGGTCGCCTGACCGCTCCTGCCGGCAGGAACCTCGCCCGCCGGGACGGACTTGGCCGCCCCATTGGCGGGCACCTGCGACGCCGGCGTTGCCGGCTCCGGCACCGCGCTCTGCTCGGCGGCCGCCTTTTCCATCACGCCCACCGGGGCGCCGTGCTGCGACGCGAACCAGGTGAGCCCGACGCTGGTCGCGAAGAACAGCGCCGCGAGGATCGCCGTCGTTCGCGACAGGAAGTTGGCGGAACCCGACGCGCCGAACAGGCTGCCCGCCGAGCCGCCGCCGAAGGCGGCGCCCATGTCGGCACCCTTCCCGTGCTGAAGGAGCACGAAGGCGCAGATGGCGATCGCCGCCAGCACGTGAACGACCAGAACCAGGGTCTGCAACAAACTCATTGCCGCCTGCTCCGCATCGCCGGCCCGCTCAGGCCCGGGCGATGCCCAGAAATTCATCCGCGTCGAGCGACGCGCCACCCACCAGTGCGCCGTCCACGTCCGGCATCGCGAACAATGCCGCCGCATTGGCCGCCTTCACGCTGCCGCCGTAGAGCAGCGTCACATCGCCCCCGCCCGCGGCGCCCATCCTCGTCCGCAGCAGCGCGTGAACCTCCTCGGCCTCGCCCGGCGTCGCCGTCCGGCCGGTGCCGATCGCCCAGACCGGCTCATAGGCGACGACGCAGTCGCGCAACCGTCCGCCGAGCGACGCGATCAGCGCGTCGATCTGTCGCGTTACGACACGATCGGACTCGCCCTGCTCCCGTTCCGCGAGGGTCTCGCCGACGCAGGTGATCGGGACCAGCCCCGCGTCGAGCGCCGCGCCGGCTTTCGCCGCGACGATGCGATCGGTCTCGCCGTGCAGCCGCCGGCGCTCCGAATGGCCGACGATTGCGTAGCGGCAGCCGAATTCGGCCGCCATCGCCGCCGAAACCTCTCCGGTATACGCGCCGGCCGCGTGCTCGCTCACGTCCTGCACACCCCAGGCGACCGCGCTCCCTTCGAGGGCGGCCTGCGCCTGTGCGAGGTAGGGCGCGGGGATGCATACGGCGAGCCTGCGCGACGCCCGGTCCGACCATTCGCCGGCAAGCCGCGCGAGAAGCGTCGCATTGGCAGCCAGCGCGCCGTTCATCTTCCAGTTGCCGACGACGAGCCCGACGCGCATGCGAAACGACTGTCCTGCCGGCCTCTTCGTTCACGTCCGCGAATCCCGACGCCGGCCCGGTGCCGCGGTTACGGCGCGATGCCGTCCGTCAAAGCATTCGATTTTATCGCGTCAGCGCAGGGTGGGTCAAACCGCGGCCGAGCGGCCGCGCGCAGCGTCCTGCCGCCGGGCACGGCGCGCGACCCACCACGCGGTGATCTCTCCGACGATCCCGCGGCGGAATGCGAGCACGCAGACGACGAAGATGGCGCCGGTGATCACGGTCACCCACTCGCCGAGGAAGGCGAGGTAGTTCTCGAGCGCGACGAGCACGAAGGCGCCGACCACCGGGCCGAACAGCGTCCCCATGCCGCCGAGCAGCGTCATCAGCACGACCTCGCCCGACATCGTCCAGTGGACGTCGGTGAGCGACGCGAGCTGGAACACGATCGCCTTGACCGCCCCGGCGAGACCGGCAAGCGCCGCCGACATCACGAATGCGAGGAGCTTGTAGCGGTCGGCATCGTAACCGAGCGACACCGCGCGCGGCTCGTTCTCGCGGATCGCCTTCAGCACCTGCCCGAACGGCGAGTGGACGATCCGGTAGATGAGCAGGAACGCGGCGATGAAGATCACGAGAACCGTGTAGTACATCGCGAGCGGGTTCGCCAGGTCGATGAACCCGAACAGGTGCCCGCGCGGCACCGCCTGGATGCCGTCCTCGCCGTGGGTGAATGGCGCCTGCACGTAGAAGAAGAACACCATCTGCGCGATCGCGAGCGTGATCATCGCGAAGTAGATCCCCTGGCGGCGGATTGCCAGCGTGCCGACCACGACGCCGAGGAGCCCCGACGCCAGCGTGCCGAGCAGGATCGCGAATTCCGGAGGCAGCCCCCAGCTCTTCGCCGCGAACGCAGTCACGTAGCCCGCGGTGCCGAGGAACATCGCGTGCCCGAACGAAAGCAGGCCCCCGAAGCCGAGCAGCAGGTTGAACGCGCAGGCGAAGAGCGCGAAGCACATCGCCTTCTCGAGAATCACCGGATAGAGATCGGCGAGCGGCGCGATCGCGAGCAGCACCGCCATGATCAGCGTGCCGAGCAGCACGCCGCCGAGGCGCGACCCGCCCGCCTGCGCCGGACGAGCGGTCATCATCAGCGCTCCCTTCCGAACAATCCTGCGGGCTTGATCATCAGCACGATCACCATGATGACGAAGATCACCGTCGTCGACGCTTCGGGGTAGAAGTACTTGGTGAGCCCCTCGATGATGCCGAGCCCGAAGCCGGTGACGATCGCACCCATGATCGAGCCCATGCCGCCGATCACCACGACGGCGAACACGACGATGATGATGTCGGCGCCCATCAGCGGGCTTACCTGGTAGATCGGCGCCGCCATCACTCCGGCGAGTGCCGCCAGCGCGACCCCGAAGCCGAAGGTCAGCGTGACCATCAGCGGGACGTTGATGCCGAACGCCTGCACCAGCGCCGGATTCTCGGTCGCGGCGCGCAGGTAGCTGCCGAGCTTGGTGCGCTCGATCACGTACCACGTCGCGAAGCAGACGACGAGCGACGCGACGATCACCCATGCGCGGTACGTCGGCAGGAACATGAAGCCGAGATTGACCCCGCCGGTCAATGCGGACGGGATGTCGTAAGGCAGCCCCGACGAGCCGAACTCGTTGCGGAATACGCCCTGGATGACCAGTGCGAGCCCGAAGGTGAGCAGGAGCCCGTACAGATGGTCGAGCTTGTACAGGCGCTTCAGCATCGTGCGCTCGATCAGGATGCCGAAGGCTCCGACGACGATCGGGGCGACGACGAGCGACGACCAGTAGCCGAACTGGAAGCTGCCGATGTGCGCGTCCTGCAGCAGGAACCACGCGCAGAACGCGCCGAGCATGTACTGGGCGCCGTGCGTGAAGTTGATGATGTTGAGCAGCCCGAAGATCACCGCGAGCCCGAGCGACAACAGCGCGTAGAACGCGCCGTTGATGAGGCCGATCAAGAGCTGTCCGAACAGCGCCTGCATCGAGGTCTCCGCCGCCGGCCCCGCGCCGTCTCCCCGCCGCGATGCCGCGGCGGAGAGCCGGCGCGAAGAGGCGCCGTCGTTACTTCACGAGATAGCAGCCACCGTCCTTCAGCGGACGGAACGCTTCGTCGGCCGGGATCGTCGCGATGAGCTTCAGGTAGTCCCACGGGTACTTCGATTCCGCGGGCGTCTTCACCTGCATCAGATACGCCGGATGTATGCCGCGGCCATCGACCCGGATCGAGCCCTTCCCGAACAACGGATCGTCGGTCGGAAGCTTCTTCATCTCGTCGACGATCTTGACGCCGTCCTTCACGTCGTGGAGCGCCTCGACCGCTTTCAGGTAATGCAGCACCGCCGCGTAGACGCCGGCGTGCACCATCGTCGGGTGGATGCCCTTGTCGAGCGCCGCGAAGCGCTTGGCGAAGGCGCGCGTCTGGTCGTTCATGTCCCAGTAGAACGTCGTCGTCAGCGTCAGCCCCTGCGCGGTCTGCAGGCCGAGCGAATGGATGTCGGTGATGAACACCAGGAGGCCCGCGAGCTGCTGGCCGCCCTTGACGATGCCGAACTCGGACGCCTGCTTGATCGAGTTGATCGTGTCGCCGCCCGCATTGGCGAGGCCGATCACCTTGGCTTTCGACGCCTGCGCCTGCAGCAGGTACGAGCTGAAGTCCTGCGTGCTGATCGGCACGTTCACCGAGCCCAGCACCTTGCCGCCCGCCTGCTCGACCGCTGCCGTCGTGTCACGCTGCAGCGCATGGCCGAACGCATAGTCGGCGGTGATGAAGAACCAGGTGTTGCCGCCGTGCTTGGTGATCGCGGTACCGGTGCCGTGCGCGAGCATCCACGTGTCGTAGGTGAAGTGGACGGTGTTCGGCGAGCACGCCTTGCCGGTCAGATCCGACGAGCCCGGGCCCGAGGCGAGGAACACCTTGTCCTTCTGCTTGGTGACATCGGCCACCGCGAGCGCAACGCTCGAGGTCGGCACGTCGACGATCGCGTCGACGCCTTCGGCGTCATACCAGCGGCGCGCGATCGCCGAGCCGACGTCGGGCTTGTTCTGGTGATCGGCGGAGATGATCTCGACCTTGATGCCCTTCTTCTCGATGCCGGAGTCCTGTACCGCGAGCTTCGCGGCCACGACCGAGCCTTCGCCGCCGAGGTCCTTGTACAGCCCCGAGAAGTCCGACAGCACGCCGAGCTTGATCGTATTGTTCGGAATATCCGCGCTCGCGGTGCCGATCGCCAGCGCGCCGGCAACTGCCAGCGCGAGCAGACTGCGTCTTGCCTTGTTCATCTCACCTCTCCTCGTTGAAACGCTGCTGCGAAAACGGATCGATGCCGATCACACGCCCAGGTACCGGTGCAGCTTGGGCATACTGGCATCGAGCTCCGCGTTGGGAATCATGTCGACGATGCGGCCGTGCTCCATCACGTAATGCCGATCGGCGACGGTGGCTGCGAAGTGGAAGTTCTGCTCGACGAGAAGGATCGTAAAGCCGCGGTTGCGCAGCGTGACGATCGTCTGGCCGATCTGCTGGACGATGACCGGAGCGAGCCCTTCGGTCGGCTCGTCGAGCAGCAGGAGGCGCGCGCCGGTGCGCAGGATGCGGCCGATCGCGAGCATCTGCTGCTCGCCGCCCGACAGCTTGGTCCCCTGACTGCGGCGGCGCTCGAGGAGGTTCGGAAACAGCTCGTAGATCTGTGCGACCGTGAGCCCGCCGTCGCGGACTTTCGGCGGCAGCAGCAGGTTCTCCTCGACGTCGAGGCTCGCGAAGATGCCGCGCTCCTCCGGACACCACGCGATGCCGAGCCGCGCGATCCGGTTCGATGGGAGTCGGATCGTCTCGGCATCGTCGAACGCAATCGATCCCTCGCGCCGCGGCACGACGCCCATGATCGACTTCAGCGTCGTCGTCTTGCCGGCGCCGTTGCGCCCGAGCAGCGTGACGACCTCGCCCTCGGCGACGTCGAAGTCGACGCCGTGCAGAATGTGCGATTCGCCGTACCACGCCTGCAGGCCGCGCACGGCGAGCAGCGTCGCGGCGGATCGCACCGGCGCCGGTACTGCGCCGCGCGCGACCTCAGCCATGCGCGAAGGATCGGCCGATCGGGTTGTCACGCATGACCACCGCCGAGGTAGGCCTCGATCACTGCCGGGTTCTTCGACACCGTCGCGTAATCGCCGTCGGCGAGAATCTCGCCGCGGGCGAGCACGGTAATGTGGTCGGACAAATTGGACACCACCGACAGGTTGTGCTCGACCATCAGCACGGTCCGGTTCGCAGCGACCTTGCGGATGAGAACGGCGATTCGCTCGACGTCCTCGTGCGTCATTCCCGCGGTCGGCTCGTCGAGCAGCATCATCTCGGGATCGAGGGCCAGCGTCGTAGCGATCTCGAGCGCGCGCTTGCGTCCGTACGGAAGCTCGCCGGCGGCGGTCTCCTCGAAGCCCCCGAGCCCGACGGCGTCGATCAGCTCGCGCGCCCGCGCGTCGAGCGCGCGCAGCACGCGCTCCGAGCGCCAGAAATCGAGCGACGCGCCGCGCTTTCTCTGCAGTGCGATGCGAACGTTCTCGAGCACCGAGAGATGCGGGAACACCGCCGAGATCTGGAACGAGCGCACGAGCCCGAGCTTGGCGATCGTCGCCGGCCGCGCACCGGTGATCTCGCGCCCGTTATAGAAGATCGTACCCCGGCTCGGGACGAGAAAATGCGTGAGCAGGTTGAAACAGGTCGTCTTCCCGGCGCCGTTGGGCCCGATCAGCGCGTGGATCGTACCGCGACGGATCGCCAGGTCGACGTTGTTGACGGCGACGAAGCCTTTGAATTCCTTGGTGAGTCCGCGAGTCTCGAGGATGATGTCGGTCGCCATATACGATCGTACGCTGCGGCGCTCCGGCGCCCCCTGCCCTCCGTTTGCCGCGGATTATCCGGTTTGTGCCTCCGCTTGGCAATGACGGCCACAGCCTGGCCGTGCGTCAGTTCGCCCCCGAGCCGCCGAAGCGCGGCGCGCGCTTGCCGAGGAAAGCGTCGATGCCTTCGTCGGAATCGGGATCGTCGAGATTGCACGCCATCACGTCGTTCGTCAGCGCATACGCGCCGGCGAGCGTCGTGTCGATCTGCCGATAGAAAGCCGCCTTGCCGAGGGCGATGACCGACGCGCTGCGCGCCGCGATCACGTCGGTGAAATGCGTCACCGCTGCGTCGAGCCCGGACGGCGGCACGACGCGATTGACGAGACCCCACGCGAGCGCCGTCGCGGCATCGATCGGCTCGCCGGTCAGCAGCATCTCCATCGTACGCTTGCGCGACACGTTGCGGCCGACGCCGACCGCAGGCGTCGAGCAGAACACGCCGACGTTGACTCCGGGAAGCGCGAAGCGCGCGGTATCGGCGGCCACCGCGAGGTCGCACATCGACACGAGCTGGCAGCCCGCCGCGGTGGCGATCCCATGGACGCGCGCGATCGTCGGCTGGGACAGCTGCGTCAGCTTCAGCATGACGCGGCTGCAGAGGTCGAAGATCGCGTGGCGGCCCTCGGGGGAGCGCTCCGAGCGCAGCTCCTTCAGGTCGTGGCCGGCGCAGAAGCCGCGTCCCGCCCCGGCGAGCACCACGCTGCGGATATTGCGGTCGGCGGCGACGCGGTCGAGCGCCGTGTCGAGCGCCTGCAGCATCGCGCGCGACAGCGCGTTGAATCGCTCGCCGCGGTTCAGCGTCAGTGTGCACACGCCGTCACGCGTCTCGGCGACGACGTAATCGGCCGCGACGGAGCTCGCGGGCGCAGGGGCGGCGGTGGCGTTCATTCGATGGCCTTCACTGAGTGCGCGCGCTCGCGCAGGATGAATTTCTGGATCTTGCCGGTCGACGTCTTCGGCAGCTCGCCGAACACCACCGATTTCGGCACCTTGAAGCGGGCGAGGTGGGCGCGGCAGTGTTCGATCACCTCGGCCTCGGAGAGCGTCGCTCCGGGCTTCAGCTCGACGAACGCGCACGGAGTCTCACCCCATTTCGGGTCGGGCTTCGCGACGACCGCCACCGCGAGAATCGCCGGATGCCGATACAGCACGTCCTCGACCTCGATCGAGCTGATGTTCTCCCCGCCCGAAATGATGACGTCCTTCGAGCGGTCGCGGATCTTGACGTAGCCGTCGGGCTGCAGCACGGCGAGGTCGCCGGAGTGGAACCAGCCGCCGGCGAACGCCTCGGCCGAGGCTTCGGGGTTCTTCAGGTAACCCTTCATGGTGATGTTGCCGCGGAACATGATCTCGCCCATCGTCTCGCCGTCGCGGGGGACCTCGCGCATCGTCTCCGGGTCCATCACCGTCATCCCTTCCTCGCACGTGTAGCGCACGCCCTGGCGCCCGTTGCGCTCGGTTCGCGCGGAGATGTCGAGGTGCTCCCAGTCGAGGTGCTTCGCGCAGACCGCCGCCGGGCCGTAGGTCTCGGTCAGGCCATAGACGTGGGTGATGTCGAAGCCCATCCGCTCCATGCCTTCGATCACCGCCGCCGGCGGAGCCGCCGCGGCGACGAGCCCGCTTACGCGATGCGCGATGCCGCGCCTCTGCTCGTCGGGCGCGTTGATCAGCATCGAGTGGACGATCGGCGCCCCGCAGTAGTGGGTGACGCGCTGTTCGCGGATCGCGTCGAGTACGGGTTTTGCCTCGACCTTGCGCAGACACACGTTGGTACCCGCGTTGGCGGCCATCGTCCACGGAAAGCACCAGCCGTTGCAGTGGAACATCGGCAGCGTCCACAGGTACACCGAGTGCCGCGGCATCTGCCAGTCGACGATGTTCGACAGCGCGTTCAGGTACGCGCCGCGGTGGTGGTAGACGACACCCTTCGGATTGCCGGTCGTCCCCGACGTGTAGTTGAGCGAGATCGCGTTCCACTCGTCTTCGGGTGGCTGCCACGCGAAATCGGCGTCACCCTTCGCGATGAACGTCTCGTAGTCGCATTCGCCGAGGAGGTCGCCGCCGGGCCCCAGCGCATCGACGACGTCGATCACCAGCGGACGTTTCGCGACGTCCTTCAGCGCCGCGGCGATCTGTGGTGCGAACTCGGTATCGGTGATCAGCACCTTCGCCTCGCCGTGGTTCAACATGAAGGCGAGCGTCGGGGCATCGAGGCGCGTGTTGAGCGTATTGAGAACGCCGCCGGTCATCGGCACGCCGAAATGACACTCGACCATCTCCGGCGTGTTGGCGAGCATCACGGCGACCGTGTCACCGACGCCGACGCCGCGGTGCGCGAGCGCAGATGCAAGCCTGCGCGAGCGCGCGTAGGTCTCGCCCCATGTGTAGCGGCGCGGCCCGTGGATCACCGCGGGATGCTCGGGCCACGTGTACGCCGTGCGCGCGATGAACGACAGCGGCGTCAGCATCGCATGGTTCGCCGGCCGGCGCTCGAGATCGAGATCGTAGATTCCCTGACTGGCCACGGCGCAGCTCCTCCGGGTGACTGCCGCGATCGGTCCGACCGCGCGCAAGCGTCAGCGACGAGTGGACAATCGTAGCAAAATCGACGAGCATCGACACGCGGGGCGTCGCCGCGGCGGCGACTCGGGGATGCGGGGCATGGAGGTGCAATCGATATGGGTCACAGGCTTTCGAAGATCGTGACACGGACCGGCGAC
>DASVWR010000238.1:0-24199 GCA_036393115.1 Casimicrobiaceae bacterium | reverse complement strand
GCCGGGGTAGCCGCCGCGACCGATGCCGGCGCCCCGGCGGCGCACAACGCGATGATGGCGCTCGCGCGCACGATCGACGCCGAGGCCGAGCCGCTGCTCGCCGATGCCGGCGCCCTGGCCGGACTCTACGAAGGCGGCGCGCACTGGCGGCTGCAGAACATGGTGCTCGCGGTGGTGCTCGCGCTGGTCGCGCTCGGCTGCCTCGCGCTCGCCGCGAAGGTGCTGCTCGCCGACGCGCGCACGCACTCGCAGGAAAGCGAGCACGAGAACAAGCGCAACCAGGAGGCGATCCTGCGCCTCTTGAACGAGATGGGAAACCTCGCCGACGGCGATCTTACCGTCCAGGCTTCGGTCACCGAGGACGTGACCGGCGCGATCGCCGACTCGATCAACTTCACGATCGACGAGTTGCGCACGCTGGTGCGCGGCATCAACTCGGCCACCGACCAGGTGACCAAGGCGACGCAGGAGACGCAGGCGATCTCGAACCGCCTCTACGAAGCGTCGCAGCACCAGAACCGCGAGATCCAGCAGGCGTCGGCGTCGGTGCTGTCGATGGCGCGCTCGATCAGCGAGGTGGCGACGCACGCGAACCAGTCGGCGAACGTCGCGCAGGTGCAGCTTGCCGCGGCGGAGCAGGGCGGCAGGGCGGTGCAGAACCAGATTGCCGGCATGAACGACATTCGTACGCAGATCCAGGACACGTCGAAGCGGATCAAGCGGCTCGGCGAATCGTCGCTCGAGATCGGCGAGATCGTCGAGCTGATCTCGGACATCACCGAGCAGACCAACGTCCTCGCGTTGAATGCCGCGATTCAGGCGGCCTCGGCGGGCGAGGCGGGGCGCGGTTTCACCGTCGTCGCCGAAGAGGTGCAGCGGCTCGCCGAACGCTCGGGCGAGGCGACGAAGCAGATCGAAGCGATCGTGAAGACCATTCAGGCCGACACGCAGGATGCGGTCGGCGCGATGGAGAAATCGACGGTCGGCGTCGTCGAGGGTGCGAAGCTTTCCGACGCCGCGGGGCAGGCGCTGGCCGAGATCCAGCGCGTGTCGCGCGAGCTCGCCGAGCTGATCGGCCAGATCTCGGCGCGCACGCAGACGCAGGCCGAATCGGTCTCCGAGGTGACGCGCGGGATGCAGGCGATCCTGCGCGTGTCGGAAGAGGCGACCGAAGGCTCGAAGCAGACCAACGTGTCGATCGGTCAGTTGACGCGCCTTGCCGCCGAGCTGCGCAGCTCGGTTGCCGGGTTCAAGGTGTAGGGCCACGAACAGGACCGGGGCGTACCGAGCGAGCAGAACGTGCTGACCGAATCCACGCGCGATTTCGACGTCGGCCCGCTGTCGTGGGTGCAGGGCGAGATCGACCAGTCGCTGACGCGCGGCCTCGACGCGCTCGCAGCGTTTCGCACCGATTTCTCGGACACTGCATCGCTGAAGCACGCGCGTGCGCACGTGCACCAGGCGGCGGGTGCGCTGCAGATGGTCGGGCTCGACGCCGTCACCGCCTATACCGACGAGATCGAGCGCCAGCTCGCGTCGATCGACGAGCGCCCGGTGGTCGACGCACCCGAGCTCATCGAGCGCGTCGATCGCGCCTGCCGCAGACTGCAGGTATTCCTCGACGAAGTCGCGAACGGCAGGGCGCCCATTCCGCTCGAGCTCTTCCCCGAATACGAGGCGATGCAGCGCGGCCGCGGCGTCGCCGCGGTGTCGCCCGCGGAGCTCTTCTTCCCGGATCTCGACGTGCGCGCGCCACGCCAGGCTGCGCACGAGATCGTCCCGGCGGCAAGCCTCACGCCGCAGCTCCTGCAGCGGCGGCGTGAGTACCAGCACGGGCTGCTCGACTGGTTGCGCGGCAACGCCCAGGGCATCGGCACGATGCGTGCGGCGATCGCCGCGATCGACGAGCTCGCCGCGCAACCGGCGCTGCGCGCGTTCTGGTGGACCGTCGGCGCCCTGCTCGAGGGCCTCGAAGCCGGGGCGATCGAAGCGAGTTTCGGCGCGAAGCAGCTCGTCGCGCGCGTCGACATGCAGATCAGGCGGGTCGCCGAGGGCAGCGCCAAGGTCTCCGACCGGCTGCGCCGCGAGGTGCTCTACCACGTCGCGATCGCGAAGTCCGGAGCGGCGCAGGTCGACGCGGTGCAGCGCGCCTACCGGCTGCGCGAGCTCATTCCATCGCGCGCAGCGCAAGGCGCCGACGTCGTGCGCCTGCAGCCGATCCTGCGCGAGGCGCGCGAGCAGATCGCGTCGGCGAAGGACGCCTGGATGAAGGCGGCCTCGGGCCGCCCCGACCTTCTCGCGCGGCTGCGCCAGCTCGTTGCGTCGATCAACGCGAAGGCGACCGAGATCGGTCCGCCGGCGCTCGTCACCCTGACCGCCGCGCTGTCGCTGCGCTTCGACGAGATCCCGGAGAGCGGCGTGCCCGAGACGGTCGCGATCGAATTCGCGACGGCGCTGCTGCTCGTCGAGACTGCGCTTGACAACCGCAGCCACCTCGCGCCGGACTTCGCGGCACAGGTCGATGCGATGATCGCCCGCATCGACGCCGTTCGCGCGGGACGCGAAGTCGCGGCCGGCGGGGCGGCGATGCTTGACGAAATGTCGAAGCGCGCGCAGGACCGGGCGCTCGTCACGCAGGTGATGCGCGAAGTCGAGGTGAACCTGCGGCACATGGAGCAGGTGCTCGACTCGTTCTTCCGCGATCGCTCGAAGCGCGCCGAGCTCGCCGGACTCGGCCGCGACAGTCAGCAGATCCGCGGCGCGCTGCGCATGCTCGATCTCGACGACGCCGATCGGCTGCTCGCACTCTGCGAGAAGGAGATCGAGGCATGGGCGCAGCAGGAGACGCCGATCGGGAACGAGGAGCTCGAGCTCCTCGCCGAATCGCTCTCCGGGCTCGGCTTCTACGTCGACGCGGTGCTGCAGCAGCGCCCCGGTGCCGCGCAGATGATCGGGCCGCTGATCGCGAAACGCCTCGGCCCCGAGCCGGCAGCGGCGCCCATCGAGCGCACCTCGGTCGAGCACTCGATCTCCGAACTGCGCGCGGCGCTGCCGCGCCTCGTCGAGGAAGTGCGCGCGGCGCCGGCCGATCCCGCAGCGCGCGCCCAGTTGCGCGCGAAGTTCGCGAGCCTGCGCGACGACGCCGAACTGATCGGCGACGCCGAGCTCGCTGCCGAGGTGCGCGCCGCGCTGCGTGATATCGACGCGGGCACCGCCGAGTCGGCAGTGCCGGCGAGTGTCGAGCGGATCGCCGATGCCGCCGCCGCTCCGGCACCCGAGATCTCGGAGGAGACGCAGCGGCTGCTCGCGACCGATGCCGGCGGCCTCGATGCCGAGCTCGTCGACATCTACCTCACCGAAGCGGTCGAGGTTCTCGGGACCGTCGACGACGGCCACCGTGCACTCGCCCACAACAGCGCAGATCGCGACGCGCTGGCGAGCGTCCGGCGCCAGTTCCACACGCTGAAGGGAAGCGGGCGCATGGTCGGGCTGACCGAGCTCGGCGAACAGGCGTGGGGCATCGAGCGCGTGCTGAATCGCGTGCTCGAGGACGACCGACGCGTGACGCCCGCGATCCTCGAGCTGATCCGCATTGCACAGTTGTCGTTCGGCAAGTGGGTCTCCGAACTTCGCGCAACCGGTCGCATCGTCACCGATCCGGCGGCGCTCGACCACGCCCTTGCGGCGGTCGAAGCCGAATTGCCGCCGATCCCGACCGTTCCGGGACGATCCGCTGCCGGCGCGGCTCCGACGCCGCTTCGGCCGCACGACGGCCGCGCACTGGATGTCGCGGTGTCTGAGCCCGCGGTGCCTGAGCTCGCGGTGCCTGAGCCCGCGGTGCCTGACCTCGCTTACGCCGATGCATCGGTGATGCGCACAGACGGTGAGTTGCGGGAAGACTTCGATGACGCTTCGTTGCCACCGCCGATCGATCTTCCCGAGGTCGGCGCGCCGGTGGCCGCCGGTCACGCGCCCGTCGTGACGAGCATCGAGGAGCCGGTCGCCGAAACGATCGACATCGGCGTTCCGCCGGACCTGCCTGCGACGCAGCGACCCGTGTTGCGCGTCGTCGCCGACAACACGGCTTCCACGCCGTCGTTCGCCGATCTGCAACCGCGCGCCCGCGACGCGGGTGTCCCGGAGCTCACGCTCCTCACCGACGGCGAAGACGACGACCGCAATGAGGTGCCGGCGATTCCGGCCGACGTGCACATCGGCGATGTCGTGCTCGCGGAGCCGCTGTGGCGCATCCTCGCCGACGAGGCGCAGCAGCACGTCTCGGTGCTCGAGCACGAAGTGTCGTTGCTCCAGTTCGATCCGGATCACATGCCGTTGGCGCCGATGCTGCGCGCGAGCCATACGCTGTGCGGCATCCATCGCACCGGCGGCATCGAGCTCACCGCTGGCGTTGCCCAGGAGCTCGAGCACGCGCTGATCGCGCTCGAGCGGCATGGGCCGCCGTACCCGGGCCGCACGCAGCCGGTGCTCGCGCGCGCGACGGCGACGCTCGCGCGGCTCGTCGCGCGGCTCCGCTCCCGGGAAGCGTTCGACGCGCACGATGCGCACGAAGCCGGCGAAGTTCACGCCGAGCTCGAGGAGCTGCGCCAGGAAGTGAGCGCGCATGCTCCCGAGATCGATCTCCTGCTCGGTGAAGACGACACCGTCGAGGCGTCCGACGAGACCCGGCACGCGCTGGCGGAGGCCGATCGTCACGAGCCGGCGGAAGCGCTCGCGGAGCCGGTCGACGCGCAGCCGGCGCACGAAATCGTGGTGCCGGTCGGCGACGATGCGCCGCCGGTCGATGAGATCGCGCCGCCGGTCGATGAGATCGCGGAGCCGGTCGATGAGATCGCGGAGCCGGCGGACGACAGCGCCCCGGCGCCGGAGCAGATCCCGCTGCACGTCGAAGTGATGCCGCACTCGGTCGCCGGGCCGTCGATTCCGCCCGACGAAACGCTCCTCGACGTTACCGACGAGGTCGACGATCTCGTGCTGCCGATCTTCGTCGAAGAGGCGAGCGAGCTCTTTCCGCGCGCCGGCAACGAGCTTCGCCTCTGGCGCCGCAATCCCGACGATCACGAAGTCGTCGGCGAGCTGCGCCGGACCCTGCACACGCTGAAGGGAAGCGCGCGGATGGCCGGTGCGATGCGCCTCGGTGAGCTCGCGCACCGGATGGAGTCGCGGCTCTCCACCGAGGAATCCGCCCCGATCGCGGGACACGAGCTCTTCGAGGCGCTCGATACGGATCTCGATCGCATCGGGTTCGTCCTCGACGCGCTGCGCGACGGGCGCTCGAACGTCGCGCTTCCATGGCTCGCTGCGGCGCCCGAAGCGGCTGCGCCCGAGACCGGCGCCCCCGCTGCCCGCGATCTCGCGGAGGTCGTCGACGACGCGCACGAGGATTCGGCGCTGCGCGCCCGTTCGGCGATCGAATCCGCGATCGAGACTCCGTTGCCCGAGGCAGTGCCGGCCGCGGCTCCGCCGCCGGAGAGCGCAGCGGTTCGCCCCGCTGCGGCCGATGCGCCGCCCGGCGGCTTCCGCGAGCGCCGCAGGACGCCGCGGACCCACGATCCCGAGCTCGGCGCACGCGCGATGCTGCGCGTTCGCGCCGACGTGCTCGACCGGCTGGTGAACGAGGC
Source organism: Casimicrobiaceae bacterium (assembly GCA_036393115.1). Lineage (GTDB taxonomy): Bacteria > Pseudomonadota > Gammaproteobacteria > Burkholderiales > Casimicrobiaceae > VBCG01. The sequence goes on along the minus strand of DASVWR010000238.1, from coordinate 18,560 downwards.
GGGCGAAGTCTCGATCGCGCGCGCGCGCATCGAGAGCGAGCTGCGCGCGCTCAAATCGAATCTCCTCGAGCTCACCAACAGCGTGATCCGCCTGCGCGGACAGGTGCGGGAGATCGAGCTACAGGCCGAGACGCAGATCCAGTCGCGGATGTCCGCGGTGAGCGCGACGGACGAGCGCTTCGATCCGCTCGAGCTCGACCGCTACACACGCTTCCAGGAGTTGACGCGCTCGCTCGCCGAAGGGATCAACGACGTTTCCACGGTGCAGCAGTCGCTCCTGAAGAACCTCGACGATGCGGACATGGCGCTGTTGGCGCAGTCGCGGCTGTCGCGCGACGTGCAGCAGCGCCTCCTCGCGCTGCGCACGGTGCCGTTCAACAGCCTCACCGAGCGCCTCTACCGGACGATGCGCAAGACCGCGCGCGAGCTCGGCAAGCGCGCCAACCTCGAAATCAACGGTGCGCAGACCGAGCTCGATCGCTCGGTGCTCGAGAAGCTCGCCGGCCCGATCGAGCACCTTCTGCGCAATGCGCTCGACCACGGCATCGAGCCGCGCGACGAGCGCATCGCCGCGGGCAAGCGCGAGACCGGCGAGATCGAGGTGTCCGTGCACCAGGCCGGCAACGAGATCTCGATCGAGCTTGCGGACGATGGGCGCGGGATCGATTTCGCGCGCGTGCGCGACCAGGCGGTCGCCGCCGGTCTTGTCGCCGCCGATGCCGAGCCTTCGGAAGCCCAGCTCGTCGAATGCCTCTTCCAGCCCGGGTTCTCCACCGCACACGCGTTGACCCAGATCTCGGGGCGCGGCATCGGGATGGACGTCGTGCGCAACGAGATCGTCTCGCTCGGCGGACGCATCGAAGTCCATTCGACGCCAGGACGGGGCGCCCGCTTCAACCTGTTCCTGCCGCTGACGCTCGCCGTGACGCAGGCGGTGCTGGTGCGCGCGCTCGGGCGCGTGTGGGCCCTTCCGGCGGCGATGATCGATCAGGTGCAGCAGACGAAGGCCGATGCGCTCGCTTCGCTCTACGTCGAGGGCTCGCTCAACTGGCGCGAGCGCGCGTATCCGTTCCACTACCTCGCACGCCTGCTCGGCGACGCCGACGCGCGACCGACGCCGGCACGCTACAACCCGGTGTTGATCGCGCGCACCGGCCAGGGCAGCGTCGCGATCCACGTCGACGAGATGGTCGGCAATCAGGAAGTGGTCGTGAAGCACATCGGCCAGCAGCTCGCGCGCGTGCCGGGAATCACCGGAGCGACGGTGCTCGGCACCGGGGAGATCGTGCTGATCCTGAATCCCGTGCAGCTTGCCCAGCGCACCGTCGTGCCTGCCTTCCGGCCGGCGAGCGCGGGCGACCTTCTCGCAGCGCCACCGGCAGCGGCAGCCGAGGCGAAGGCCGGGCGCAAGCTCGTCATGGTCGTCGACGATTCGCTCACCGTGCGCAAGTTCACGACGCGCTTCCTGACGCGCGAAGGATTCGAAGTCGTCTCGGCGCGCGACGGCGTCGAGGGCCTCCAGCTTCTCGCCGAGCGCAGCCCCGACGTGATCCTCCTCGACATCGAGATGCCGCGGATGGACGGCTTCGAATTCGCGAAGTCGGCGAAGGGCAATCCGGCGACCGCGCGCGTCCCGATCGTGATGATCACTTCGCGCACCGCCGAGAAGCATCGCAACCGCGCGATCGAGCTTGGCGTCGATGCGTTTCTCGGCAAGCCGTATCAGGAGGACGAACTCCTGCGCAACCTGCGCGGCATGATCGGGGAACCGGCCGCGGCCGCCTCAGCCCGAAGCTGACAGGCCGCCGCGCAGGCGGTACATTCCTCCCATACGCGAGGAGGAATGACCATGCCGCAGTTCACGACGGACCGGATTCGTACTGTAGCGCTGGTGGGTGATGGGGCCGCCGGCAAGACGACGCTCACCGAAGCGCTGCTCGCCGCCGCCGGTGCGCTCACCGCAGCGGGAAGCGTCGAGCGCGGCAGCACGGTGAGCGATTTCGATCCGCTCGAGAAGACCTACCAGCATTCGCTGCGGGCCTCCATCGTGCATCTCGAAGCCGACGGCACCCGCATCCACCTCGTCGACACCCCCGGATTTCCGGACTTCATCGGCCAGGCGATCGGCGCGCTCGATGCGGTCGAGACCGCGGCGGTGGTGGTCAACGCGACATCCGGCGTGCAGATGATCGCGACGCGCATGATGGAATGGGCGGCGAAGCGAAAGCTCTGCCGGCTCGTCGTGATCAACCGCATCGACGCGGAGAACGCCGACCCTGCCGGCACGCTCGCCGCCGTGCAGAGCGCGTTCGGGCGCGAATGCCTGCCGATCAACCTGCCCGCGGGTGGCGGCGCGCGCGTCGTCGACTGCTTCTTCACTCCATCGGGAGACGCCGATTTCTCGTCGGTCGCCGACGCGCACCGAGCGCTCGTCGACCAGGTCGTCGAGGTCGACGAGGAGCTGATGTCGCTCTATCTCGAGCAGGGCGAGGTCGCGCCCGACCAGTTGCACGCTCCGTTCGAGCAGGCGCTGCGCGACGGTCACCTGGTTCCGGTGTGCTTCACGTCGGCGCGCACCGGCGCCGGTGTGAAGGAGCTCCTCGACGTGCTGGTGCGGCTCGCGCCGTCGCCGGTCGAGGGCAATCCGCCGCTCTTCGTCAAGGGTGAGGGCGACGCCGCCACCGAATTCCGGTCGGTGCCCGATCCGTCGAAGCACGTGCTCGCCCACGTGTTCAAGGTGGTGATGGACCCGTTCGTCGGCAAGCTCGGCATTTTCCGCGTCCATCAGGGGACGGTGACGAAGGACACCCAGCTCTACGTCGGCGACGGACGCAAGGCGATCAAGGTCGGGCACCTGTTCATGCTGCAGGGGGGCAAGTACGTCGAGATCGATGCGGCGGTGCCGGGCGATCTCGCCGCCGTGGCGAAGATCGACGAAGTCGAGTTCGACTGCGTGCTGCACGACTCGCACGACGAGGACCGCATCCACATGCGCGCGCTCGAGTTTCCGGTGCCGATGCACGGCTTTGCGATCACGCCGAAACGGCGCGGTGACGAGCAGCGGATCTCCGACGTGCTGCACAAGATGATCGCCGAGGATCCGACGCTCGTCGTCACGCACGACCCCACCGTCAACGAGACCGTGCTGCGCGGTCTCGGCGAGCTGCACCTGCGCTCGGTGCTCGAGCGGATGGCGAGCCAGTTCAAGCTCGAAGTCGACACGCGGCCGCCGCGCGTCCCCTACCGCGAGACCGTCACGGCGAAAGCGGAGGGGCATCACCGGCACAAGAAGCAGACGGGCGGCGCCGGCCAGTTCGGCGAGGTGTACCTCAAGATCGAGCCGATGCCGCGCGGCGCGGGCTTCGAGTTCGTCGACCAGGTGAAGGGCGGCTCCATTCCGAACACGCTGATCCCCGCGGTGCAGAAGGGCGTCGAGCAGGTGCTCGCTGCGGGCCCGGTGGCGGGATTCCCGATGCAGGACGTGCGCGTGATCGTCTACGACGGCAAGTACCACCCGGTCGATTCGAAGGAGGTCGCGTTCGTCGCCGCGGGGCGCAAGGCTTTCCTCGACGCGATTGCGAAGGCGAAGCCGATCGTGCTGGAGCCGATCGTCGGCGTCGAGATCAACTGCCCGGCGTCGACGATGGGCGACGTCACCGGTGATCTCTCGTCGCGCCGCGGTCAGGTCACCGGCACGCAGACGCTGCAGGGCGACATGCTCGCGGTCAACGGGCTCGCGCCGCTCGCCGAGCTCGACGGCTACGCGGCGCGCCTGAAATCGATGACCGGCGGCCACGGCGCGTGGACGATGTCGCTGTCGCATTACGAGATGGCGCCGCCGGGGCTGCAGGGTCAGCTCGCGGCCGAGTACGCGAAGCATCGGCGGCACGAGGAGGAATAGCGTCAGAACTCGGCTTCGACCTGCGCGCGCAGCGTATGGTCGGGTGCTGCGCCCGAGACCTTGAAGAGATATCCGGCGTTCCACACGAGCGCCTGCCGCCCGCCGAGGCGGACCTTGCCGAACACCGCGGGCCCGGCGATGTGGCTCTGCTCGTTTGCCGGGCCCCACTCGTCCCACTTGCCGACGTCGCCGAAGCCCTGCAGTCCGACCTCGAATGCTTCGCGCCAGCGATATTTCGCCTGCCACTGGTAGAGAAGTTCGGTCACCTCGGGCCCGGCCGCGCGGTAGTGACGTTCGAGGAACGCGTTCGCATTGAGCTGCACGAGGCCGAGATCCTTCTGCAGCAGCGGTCCCAGCCTCAGCTCGTAACCCTCGTCGCGGTCGTGCGGGATCTCGATTTCGACCAGCATCCCGACGTCGACCGGGTATTCGCCGGGCTCGGTGAGCTGGAATTTGTTCTCCCATTCGACCGCGTCGAAGTGCGCCGTCTCGCCGCCGCTGCGCTCGAACTTGACGTAGACCTCGGTGAACCACCATTGCGTCGCGCCGTAGCCCAGTGCGACCGACCCGGCATCGGTGCGTGAGTCGCCGGGGCCACTCGCGCTGCCGTAGCGGAACTCGAGCTCGCGCTCACCGAATTCCACCGCGGGCGTCGAGACGTAGTCGGCGGGATCGGCGGCGGCGAGGCGCGACGCCGCAACGAGCGCGAGTGCGACGACGAACGCGGCGGCGCGTGGCCTCATCCGGCCACCGGCGCGCCGTCCGCCAGTCCTCACTTAGCCACCACCGCGCCGCGTGCCGTCGTCGCGTTGAACTCACCTATGAACTCGTAGCGCCCGGGCGCGAGCGGACCGATATAGATCGTCGCCTGCGTGCCTCCCGGAATCACCTTCTCGCGATTGAGCGCATGGCTGTCGAACTCCTCGGGACCGGCATCCTGGTTGTCGACGACGAGGCGCACGCGCTTGCCGGCGGGAACGCCGATCTCGGCGGGTGTGAAGCGATGCTCGCGCAGCACCAGCGCGAACCCGGGCTCGGGTTCCGCGGCTGCCGCCGTCGCGGTTACCGTCGCCGCGGTCGCAACGCCGATCAGCATCGCGCCCGCGAGGAGCGCGCACACGCGTTGCGCGCGCCACGCACTGCGTTCGGGGCCGGCGGAGCGGGGGGCTGCGGTGGTCATGGCGGGTCTCACAGGTCGATTTGAGGTACGAATGATAACGATTCGCATTAGCAATTGACAAGCCCACCTGTCGAATCGAACCCGACGGAATCCAACCGCATCCGCGCGGACCCGCCGGACCAGGGCCGCGGCGCCGCGCCTTATACTATGGGGCCAGAATCCACGATGAAGCTCAGCCACCACTTCCTGATCGCCATGCCGGCCATGGCCGACCCGAACTTCGCGCATACGCTCGCATGGATCTGCGAGCACAACGACGAAGGCGCGCTCGGCATCGTCGTCAATCGTCCGACCGACATGACGCTCTCGGCGCTCTTCGAGCACATGGAGATCCCGCTCGGCGACAGCCACCTGCGCACGGCACCGGTGCATTTCGGCGGCCCGGTGCAGATCGACCGCGGCTTCGTGCTGCACCGGCCCATCGGCCACTGGCAGTCGACGATCGAAGTCGCCGAAGGCGTCGGCCTCACGACGTCGAAGGACGTACTCGAAGCCGCCGCGCGTGGCGAGGGACCCAAGGACATGCTGGTCTCGCTCGGCTACGCCGGCTGGTCGGCCGGGCAGCTCGAGCACGAGCTCGCCCAGAATGCGTGGCTCACCGTCGAGGCGGATCCCGACGTCGTGTTCGACCTTCCTGCCGAGCGGCGCCTGTCGGCGGCGATGAAGCTTCTCGGTATCGACATGTCGCGCCTCTCGGACAACGTTGGTCACGCGTGACGCAGCCCCGGCGCGGGGCCGACGCGACGCTCCTCGCGTTCGATTTCGGGACGCGCCGCATCGGCGTCGCGGTGGGCAATACGCTGACCCGGGTCGCGCATCCGCTCGCGACCGTCGACGCTGCGACGGCCGAAGCGCGGCAGGCGGCGATCGCGGCGCTGATTCGCGAATGGCAGCCCGCGCGGCTGATCGTCGGGCTGCCGCTCCACGCCGACGGCCGGCCGCACGCGATGACCGGGCGTGCGCGCGCCTTCGCCGCATCGCTCGAGAAGAGCTTCGGCATCCCGATGACGCTGGTCGACGAGCGTCACACGAGCGAGGTAGCGCGTGCCGAGTTGGCAGCTGCCGGACGCGGCGGGCGCGCGGGACGCGCAGCGCGCGACGAGGCGGCCGCGCAGATCATCCTGCAGGCATGGCTGGACAAGCCGGATGACGACAAGCGAATTGCCTGATGCCGAGCGCGCACTCGAGGCGCTCGCCGAAAGGATGCGGCCGGCGGTTGCGCACGATGCGGGTCTCGTCGGCATCTACTCGGGCGGCGCGTGGATCGCCGAGCGTCTCGCCACGATGATTCCCGGCACGCACCCGCTCGGCTTCATCGACGTCTCCTACTATCGCGACGATTATTCGCGCGCGGGCCTGAAGCCGAATGTCCGGCGCACCGCGCTGCCGTTCGAGGTCGACGGGGCCTCGATCGTGCTGATCGACGACGTGCTCTACACCGGGCGCAGCGTCCGCGCGGCGATCAACGAGCTGTTCGACTTCGGCCGCCCCGACCGGATCGAGCTCGCCGTGCTGATCGATCGCGGCGGGCGCGAGCTCCCGTTCGAGCCCACGTACTGCGGCGCGCGCGTCGCGGCGGCGCGCAATCTCTCGATCGTGCTTTCGCGCGACGCCGGGGGCCGGCTCTCGCTCGGCGTCGAGCCTGCATGAGCGGCCTCGCCCGAACCGGCCGCAACCCGCAGCTCGGCCGCAACGGCGAGCTCCTGCATCTGCTTTCTCTCGAAGGGCTGCCGCGCGAGGTGATCGCGCACATTCTCGACACTGCGGCGCCGTTCGTGTCGATCGCCGAGCGCGAGGTGAAGAAGGTGCCGCTCCTGCGCGGCAAGGGCGTGTTCAACCTGTTCTTCGAGAACTCGACGCGCACGCGCACGACCTTCGAGATCGCCGCCAAGCGACTCTCGGCCGACGTCATCAACCTCAACATCGGTGTGTCGTCGACGTCGAAGGGCGAATCGCTACTCGATACGATCGACAACCTGTGCGCGATGAACGCCGATCTTTTCGTCGTGCGGCACGCGCAATCGGGTGCGGCGCACCTCATCGCCTCGCACCTCACCGCAATCGGTCGCAGCGGCATCCACGTCGTCAACGCAGGCGACGGTCGTCATGCGCATCCGACGCAGGGCCTGCTCGATCTCTACACGATCCGCCACTACAAGCAGGATTTCCGCACGCTCACCGTCGCGATCGTCGGCGACATCCTGCACTCGCGCGTCGCCCGTTCGCTGATCCACGGGCTGACGACGATGGGGGTCGCCGACCTGCGCGTCATCGGGCCGCGAACGCTGCTGCCCGGACGCGTCGACGCGCTCGGCGTGCACGTCCACCACGACATGCGCGAGGGTCTGCGCGGTTGCGACGTCATCGTGATGCTGCGGCTGCAGAGCGAGCGCATGAAGGGCGCGCTGCTGCCGTCGGCAGGCGAGTACTTCAAGAATTACGGGTTGACGCCCGCCAAGCTTGCGCTCGCGGCACCCGATGCGATCGTCATGCATCCGGGGCCGATGAACCGCGGCGTCGAGATCGACTCGGCGGTCGCCGACGGCGCGCGCTCGGTGATCCTTCCGCAGGTGACCTTCGGCATCGCCGTGCGCATGGCGGTGCTCTCGATCGTCGCGGGGCCCGTCGGATGACTCGCGAGCGATGAAGCTCGAGATCGCCAACGGCAGGCTGATCGATCCCTCGCGCGGGCTCGACGTCGAAGCGCCGCTGTACGTCGACGGCGCGACGATCGCGGCGGTCGGCGCCGCGCCGCGCGGCTTTCGCGCCGAGCGCAGGCTCGATGCCACCGGATGCATTGTCTGCCCCGGCCTCGTCGATCTGTCGGCGCGGCTGCGTGAGCCCGGGCTCGAGCACAAGGCGACGCTCGAGTCCGAGCTTGCCGCTGCGGTGGCGGGTGGGGTCACCACACTCGCGTGTCCTCCCGACACCGACCCGCCGCTCGACGAGCCGGGCCTGGTCGAGATGCTGAAGCACCGCGCGCGCTCGCTCGCGCTCGCGCACGTATGCCCGGTCGGCGCGCTCACCGTCGGCCTGCGCGGCGAAGCATTGACCGAGATGAGCGAGCTCGCCGAAGCCGGCTGCGTCGCGTTCTCGCAGGCCGACGCGGCGCTCACCGACACCCAGGTGCTCCTGCGCGCACTGCAGTACGCCGGAACCTTCGGCTACCGCGTGTGGCTGCGTCCGCAGGACTGGCACCTCGCACGCGGAGGCGTCGCGCACGACGGCGAAGTGGCGACCCGGCTCGGACTGCCGCCGATCCCGGTCAGCGCCGAGACGATCGCGCTCGCGACGATCTTGGCGCTCGTGCGCGAGACCCGCGTGCCGGTGCACGTGTGCCGGCTTTCGTCGGCCGCGGGCGTCGCGATGCTTCGCGGCGCGAAGGCCGCGGGGCTGCCGGTTACCGCCGACGTCGCCGTGCACCACCTGCACCTGTCCGACGCCGACATCGGCTGGTTCGACCCGCTCGCGAATCTCACGCCCCCGTTGCGGAGTGCCGACGACCGCCGAGCACTGCGCGAAGCGCTCGCCGACGGCACGCTCGACGCCGCGTGCTCCGACCACGCGCCGGTCGACGACGACGCGAAGCAGCTTCCGTTCGGCGAGGCCGAAACGGGAGCCACCGGTCTCGAACTGTTGCTGCCGCTGACGCTCAAATGGGCCACCGAGGACGGCGTTCCGCTGGCTGTAGCGCTCGCGCGGATCACCGCAGCGCCGGCGGCGATTCTCGGCACGCCGGCTGCGACGCTCGATCCGGGCGGCGCCGCCGATCTCTGCATCTTCGATCCCGGGGTGCCGTGGACGGTGCGACGCGAGGTGCTGCGAAGCCAGGGCAAGAACACGCCGTTCCTCGGGCTCGCGATGACCGGATCGGTGCGCACGACGGTGGTGGGCGGAGCGGTCGTATTCGAACGAACGACGAAGGAGTGAGGCGATGGCAGTCGATGGCGCGATGATCACGGTTCCCGCAGGCGATCGCGAGATCGCGGCGTTTCGCGCGCAGCCCGCGGGTGACGGGCCGTTCCCGCTGATTCTCGTCGTCGAGGAGATCTTCGGCATCCACAACTGGATCAAGGCAGTGTGCCGGCGCCTCGCCGCGGCCGGCTACTGTGCGGTCGCTCCCGATCTCTTCGCGCGCCAGGGTGATCCGACGAAGCTCGGCGACGTCACTGCGATCATTCGCGACATCGTCGGCAAGGCCCCCGATTCGCAGGTGCTGGGCGACCTCGACGCCACCGTGCGTGCGATGGCGGCGTCGGGCGCCGTCGACGTCTCCAGGCTCGGCATCACCGGATTCTGCTGGGGCGGGCGGATCGTGTGGATGTACGCCGGAAACAATCCCGCGGTGAAGGCGGCGGTGGCGTGGTATGGCCCCGTCGCGCGGGCTTACCACGGCGGCGACCGCAGCGCGCAGGACATCGTCGCGCAGATTCGCGCACCGGTGCTCGGCCTCTACGGCGCCGAGGATCCCGGCATCCCGGTCGAGACGACGCGAGCGATCGCCGACGCGATGCGTGCCGCCGGCAAGGTGGTAGAGATTGTCACCTACCCCGACGCTCCGCACGGCTTCTGCGCCGACTACCGTCCGAGCTACCGCGAGGGCCCCGCCGAGGACGGCTGGAAGCGGATGCTCGAGTGGTTCGAGCGGTACGTATAGCGAAAACCGGGACGGACCACGTACTGCGGCCCGATGACCTGACACACTACTTCTGCTTCGGCATCCGCCCCATCAGGTAGAACTCGTCGTTGGGCCGCATCGTGATCAGGTTCGCCATCCGATTCGAGAGTGCGAAGAATGCGGCGATGGCTCCGATGTCCCAGATGTCCTCATCGGTGAATCCGTGCTCGCGCAGCGTGGCGAAATCGGCGTCGTCGACTTCGACGGCGTGCAGCGACACCTTGATCGCGAAGGCAAGCATCGCTTTCTGCCGCGGCGTGATGTCGGCCTTTCGGTAGTTCACCGCCACCTGGTCGGCGACGAGCGGGTTCTTCGCGTAGATGCGCAGGATCGCACCGTGCGCGACGATGCAGTAGAGACAGTCGTTCGCACCCGACGTTGCCACGACGATCATCTCGCGCTCGGCCTTCGTGAGGCCACCTTCCTTCAGCATCAGCGCGTCGTGGTAGGCGAAGAATGCGCGGAACTCGTCGGGGCGATGTGCGAGCGTGATGAACACGTTGGGGACGAAGCCCGCCTTCTCCTGCACTTCGACGATGCGCGCACGGATGTCTTCGGGCAGGTCATCGAGCTTCGGGACCGGGTAGCGGCTGATCGCAGCGGATGTCATGGGTTGCCTCGCGAATCGAGAGTCGACAGCTCGATGGTCAGAGGATACCGCGCTCGGCATAAGGCTCGTTGCGCAGCACGCGCGCGTAGCCCAGGCGCGTGAGATCGATCGAGCGGTCTTCGCCGTGGACGATCCTCTCGGCGATCGCGCGTCCGGCCGCGGGCGCGTGCATCATGCCGTGCCCCGAAAAGCCGGCGCAGACGTGGAAGTTGTCGAGGATGCCCGGCCAGTTGCCGATGATCGGGTTGCCATCGAGCTCGCACTGCTCGTAGAGGCCCGACCACGTGCGATGGCAGCGCGCTGCTTCGAGCGGCGGGAAGCGGTGCGCGACCGCGGGCCACACGACGCGCTCGAAGTAGCCATGATCGACGTCGAAGTTGAAGCCGCGCGGCTCGCTCGAATCGACGACGCCACCCGAGAAGCCGGTACCTTCCGAGCGGAAGGCCATCCGGCGCACGTCCTTCACGTACGGCAGCCGTTCGATCGGATTGCCGCACGTGAAGTAGTGCTCGAAGCGGCGGAGCGCCGCGATCGGCAGTGCCATGCCCGCCATCCGCGCGACTTCGGCCGACCACGCGCCGGCGGCATTCACGAAGCTCGCTGCGGCGATCCGCGCTCCCGAGCGAAGGCAGGCCGCGCGGACCGCATTGCCGGCAACGTCGAGCGACACCACTTCGTCCGCAACGGCTGTCGCGCCGAGCTCGATCGCCTTGCGTCGCAGCCCGTGCAGCAACTGGTGCGGGTCGCACCAGCCGTCGTGTGGCGTATGCACTCCGGCACCTAGATCGTCGACGCGCATCGACGGAAAGCGCGCAGCGAGCTCCTTCGGATCGAGGAGATCGGCGACACAGCCGAGCCGGCGCTGCTCGGCGTGGTTCGCTTCGAGCATCCGGATCTGCCCGGGCGGCACGATGAAGACATAACCCCCCTCGACCCAGTCGATGTGCGCCTCGTGCGTTGCCGTGCTCAGGAGCTCCGGAACACGGCGGATGAAGTCGATCGAGGCGAGCGACATCAGGATGTTCTCGGGGCACGAGAACTGCACGCGGCATCCGCCCGACGCGCGCAAGGTCGAGCAGTGCTCGTAGCCGGGCTCGCGCTCGATGACGACGACGCGAAGCGTCGGCGCGAGTTGCAGGAGGAAGTACGCGACGCACAGTCCGACCACGCCGCCGCCGATGATCGCGACGTCGCAGCGGCTCGGCGTCCCTGTCGGCATCTACAACAGCCAGAAGCTGTGCGGGATCCACGAAGACGGCAATGCGTCGCCGGGCGAGAGCAGCAGGAGACCGGGATCGTCGAAGCGAAGCCCGGCGTCGAGCGCGACGCGCACGAGCACCGTCGCCGTCCCGGGAATGCTGAGCCGGACTTCGCCGTTCTCCGGCGTACGCGCGAGCTCGGCGCGAAGTGCGAGCGCGGCGCATTCGGCGTCGCGCCCCGCGATCGGGCCGATCAGTCCCGGAATCGTGTCGCGATAGCTGTACGCGCAGGGCGCGCCGTCGCGTTGCCACAGCGTGGCCCCCTGCGACATGCGCGCCCAGAGTGTGTGATCGGTGCTGCGGTCGAAGCCGTAGGCGGCGACGTCGATCGCCGCGAGCGCCTCGCGCTCGGGTGCGACGGCTTGCAGATCCTTCTCGCGGGAATCGGTACGCGCGCCGACGCGCGAATCGGAGCGCGAGTCGACGCGCGGGCGCCCGGAGAATACGAGCATCGGCGTCACCGGCATCACTCCGCGCCGCGCATAGAGGCCGTTGGACACCGGCTGGATCGCCTCGGTGACCGTCGCGTGGCGCCGGCACGACGCGTCCCAGGCGAGCTCGAAGAGCCGCGCGCCGACGCCCCTTCCCTGGCAAGAAGGATCGACGAAGAGCGCCGAAAGGAACCAGAAGTCATCGCGGACGAGCGCGGCGGTGAAGCCGACGATGCGTCCGTCTTCCTCGGCGACGAACGCATGCGCGCCGTCGTGCGCGAGCAGGTGGCGCTGCAGCGTCGCCCACGGCCCGGCGGGATCGAACGCCGCGACCTTCCACGGCGCGCCGCGGCGCTTGTGCAGCTCGTCCTGAGCAGCGTGGAATACCGCAAAGGCGGCCGCGAGGTCGGCCTCGGTGGTTCGCCGGAACGCGATCGCGGACGGCGCCACGGCGGTCATCCGCGGCACGGTGGTAGTCATGTCGGCGCGCCCCGGCTCCGCCAGAAGGGCACGGTGCTTCGGGGATCTGCGTTACCGTCGTTATCGCGTCGGCGGCACATATCCCGCCGGCAGCTCCGCTCCGCCGCCGAAGAAGTGCTTCTCCATCTCTCCGGCGAGCCACTTGCGCGCGCGCGGGTCGGCGAGCGACAGGCGGTTCTCGTTGACGAGCATCGTCTGGTGCTTCAACCACTGCGCCCAGGCTTCCTTCGAGACGTTCTCGTAGATCCGCTTCCCGAGCTCGCCGGGGTAGGGCGGGAAATCGAGGCCCTCGGCCTCGCGGCCGAGCTTGACGCACTTCACGGTTCTGGACATGGGATGCCTTCGGGCCCGCCGGTTCCAACCGGATCAGGCGGTGACCGGCTTCAGGTAGACGAGCGACTTTCGCTGGTAATTGTAGAGCGCCAGCTTCTCGCGCGGGAGGTCGCCGATCGCGGCGGTGCGAAAGCCGCGCTCGAGAAACCAGTGCGCGGTCTTCGTTGTCAGCACGAACATCGAGGCGAGCTTGAGCTTGCGCGCGCGCTGCTCGATCTCGTGCATCAGCGCCTCGCCATAACCTTCGCGGCGGAAATCTGGATGCACGGCGAGCGCGGCGAGCTCGCCCGCGCGCTCCTCGGGGAACGCGTATAGCGCCGCGCAACCGATGATGTGGTTGTCGTACTCGGCGACGATGAAGCGCTCGATCTCGCTTTCGAGGCGCTCGCGCGAGCGGCGTACGAGGATGCCCTGTTCCTCGAGCGGCTCGATGATGGAGAGAATACCGCCGACATCGTCGATCGTCGCGCTGCGGATGTGCGCCAGCGCGGTGGCCGCGACCATCGTTCCGATGCCGTCGCGCGTGAACAGCTCGAGGAGCAGCGCGCCGTCGTGGTGGCGGCTGATGAGATGCGCGCGCTTGACGCCGTTGTTGCACGCGCGGATCGCCGCCGGCAGGTAGGTGCGCACGTCGGCAGGAAGCTTCGCCGTTCGCTTGAGCAGTTCCTCGGCGTCGGCGGTCGACAGGTCCGAGAGGAGCTGGCGCCGGCTGTTGCGCACGCCGTCGGCATCGATCAGGAAGATGAGCTTGGTCGCGTCCATCCGGACCGCGACCTGGGTCGCGACCTCCTCGACGGTCAGGTTGAAGATCTCGCCGGTCGGCGAGTAGCCGATCGGCGAGATCAGCACGATGTCGCTGTCGTCGAGCCGCTGGCGGATCGCCTCGGTGTCGATCCGGCGCACTTCGCCGGCGAGCTGCATGTCGACGCCGTCGACGATGCCGAGCGGCTTCGCCGTCAGGTAATTACCCGACGACACGCGGTTCCTCGCGCCCGCCATCGGCGAATTGGCGAGGCCGAGCGAGAGCAGTGCCTCGATGCGCGAGCGCACCTGGCCCGCCGCTTCGAGCACGCAGTCCATCGTGTCGGGATCGGTGACGCGCACGCCGCCCGAAAGGCGCGCGGGAATGTTCTGCTGCGCGAGGATCGCGTCGACCTGCGGCCGGCAGCCGTGTGCGACGACGAGCTTGATGCCGAGGCTGTGCAGCAGGTTGAGGTCGTGCACGACGCCGAGGAACGATTCGTCGGCGACGACTTCGCCGCCGAAGGCGATCACGAACGTGTGATCTCGAAACGCGTGCACGTAGGGCGCCGCCGCCCTGATCCAGTGCACGAACGAGCGCATCGTCGCGGAATTGACCGCCGGCTGGTCGTCGGGCATGCGGGCCATCGGCGCGGATTATAGTCCCGTCGCCTGTGCGTCCGCGAGCGCGCGATGCGTCGCCTATAATCGGCGCCGATGACGTCACCGCTTCTTGCCGACCTCAACGCCGAGCAGCTCGCCGCCGTCACGCTGCCGCACGAGTCGGCGCTGATCCTCGCTGGGGCGGGCAGCGGCAAGACGCGGGTGCTGACGACGCGGATCGCGTGGCTGATCGCCTCCGGGCTGGCGACGCCGTTCTCGATTCTCGCGGTGACGTTCACCAACAAGGCGGCACGCGAGATGCTGGCGCGGCTCGGTGCGCTCACCCCGGTGAGCACGCGCGGCATGTGGATCGGAACCTTCCACGGCCTGTGCAACCGGATGCTGCGCGCGCATTACCGCGACGCCGGTCTTCCGCAGCTCTTCCAGATCCTCGACACGCAGGATCAACTCGCGCTGATCAAGCGTCTTTACCGCGCGCACGGCCTCGACGACGAGCGCTATCCGCCGCGCGACCTGCAGTGGTTCATCGCCGACGCCAAGGAGCGCGGACTGCGTCCCAACGCGGTGGAGGCGGGCGACTCGATCGCGCGCACGAAGGTCGAGCATTACGCGCTCTACGAGGCGATGTGCGAGCGCGAGGGCGTGGTCGACTTCGCCGAGCTGCTCTTGCGAAGCGTCGAGCTCCTCGCCGGCAACGAGGCGATCCGCGCGCACTACCAGCGCCGCTTCTCGGACCTCCTGGTCGACGAGTTCCAGGACACGAACGTCCTGCAGTACCGCTGGCTGCGGCTCCTCGCCGGACCGGACGCCGCGGTGTTCGCGGTCGGCGACGACGACCAGTCGATCTACGCGTTTCGCGGCGCCAATGTCGCCAACATGCGACATTTCGAGCGCGACTTTGCGCGCGAAGGTGCACCGGTGCGGCTGATCAAGCTCGAGCGCAACTATCGCTCGCACGGCAGCATTCTCGACGCCGCCAATGCGCTGATCCGCAACAACGCGTCGCGGCTCGGCAAGAATCTGTGGACGAGCGAGGGCAGGGGCGAGCCGGTGCGGGCGTTCGCGGCCGGCACCGACCTCGACGAAGCCGCGTTCATCGTCGACGTGGTCCAGGGCCTGGTCGCCGAGGGGCTGGCACTCGACGAGATCGCGCTCCTCTATCGCAGCAACGCGCAGTCGCGCGTGCTCGAGCACGCGCTCTTCAACGCGGGCATCGCCTACCGCGTCTACGGCGGTACGCGCTTCTTCGAGCGCGCCGAGATCAAGCATGCGCTCGCGTACCTGCGCCTGCTCGCCGCACCCGGGGACGACGGCGCGTTCCTGCGCGCGGTCAATTTTCCGCCGCGAGGCATCGGCGCGCGCAGCCTCGAACAGCTGCAGGATGCGGCGCGCGCGCGCGGAACGTCGCTGTGGCAGGTGGCTTGCGAGGGAGTCGTCAAGGGGCGCGCCGGCACCGCACTCGCAGCGTTCGTCGGTACCATCGAAGGCGCGCGCGAGGCGACCGTGAAGCTGCCCCTCGGCGAGACCGTCGAGCACGTCATCGAGAGCTCCGGGCTCGACGCGCACTACCGCGCCGACCGCGATGGCGCCGAGCGGCTCGAGAACCTCGCCGAGCTCGTGAGCGCGGCCGAAGCGTTCACGCGCGAAGCCGATCTCGCCGTCGATGCGCCGATCGAAGGCAATAGCGACGCACCGATCGAAGGCGCCACCGACGCGCTCACGGCGTTCCTTGCGCACGCTGCGCTCGAGGCGGGCGAGACGCAGGAGGCCGAAGGGCGGGCTGCATTGCAGTTGATGACGATGCATGCGGCCAAGGGTCTCGAGTTCCACACGGTGTTCGTCACCGGACTCGAGGAGGGCCTGTTCCCGCACGACAACAGCCGCAACGAAGTCGCAGGGCTCGAAGAGGAGCGGCGGCTGATGTACGTCGCGGTGACGCGCGCGAGGCGGAGACTCTATCTGACCCTGGCGCAGACGCGCATGCTGCACGGCCAGACGCGCTACAACCTGCCGTCGCGCTTCATCGACGAGCTGCCGCGCGACCTCGTGCAGTGGTTGTCGCCGCGGCGCCAGCGCGGCGGAGGCGATACAGGTCTCGCCGAACGCGCGCCACGGCCGCGGGAGGCGATCGTTGCCGGTTACGCCGACCGTGCGGCGGGCGTCTCGCCGACACGGCCGTCGCCGGCGGCCCTGCCGGGCTGGCGCATCGGCGAGAGCGTGCGCCACGCGAAGTTCGGCCTCGGCATCATCATCGACTCCGAGGGTCATGGCAGCGACGCGCGCGTGCAGGTGAACTTTCGCGATGCCGGCGTCAAGTGGCTGGCACTCGACTACGCGCGACTCGAGCGTGCGTAAGACCCCTTACGCCTGCTCGCCGGCGTGGAACACGTCGCGGTAGCTCACGTAGTCGGCGATGTGGAGCACGGTGACGAAGATGAGGACGTAGGGCAGCAACAGCGCACTCGCGACGAGCGGGTACACCGGCGCCGGAGCGATCAGCGCCACGAGCGTCGTGATGAACGAGGGAACGACTCCGCCCAGCAGGAAGACGAGCAGCGCGTAGCGCAGCACCGCGCGCCAGTTGGCGAGCGCCGCGCGAAGGCTCACGCGCAGCGCCGTCGCCGCGCTCGCATCCTGGAACACGACGAGCGCCGGCGCCCACCACAGCGCGAGGATCGTCGGCAGCGCGCACAGGCCCCCGAACAGCATGGCGAGCTCGACGCCTGGATCGGTGAGCGTCGCGCGGACCTGGCTCGCCGCGGCGGCCGAATTCGCATCGACCGGCGCGCCGCCGTAGAGCAGCTCGAGGAGCCGCCCGCCGTCGATCAGCGCCGTTGCCGAGATCGCGATCGCCACGCCGACGATCAGCACGACGCCGAGCGGGACGAGCGCCCACAGATTGGCGCCGAATCCGCGTGCGAGCATGCGAAGCTGCGGTCGCCCACCGCGCTCCTGCGTCCACGCCGCGGCGAGCATGCCGACCGACAGCACGGGCTTCAGGATCGGTGCGAGAAACGCTCCGACCCACGGCAGCCACTCGACCAGCGCAAGCACGAGATAGTAGGCGAGAACGAGGCCGATCCACGGCATGCGCTCGCGCGCCAGCATCCCCAGCGCGTCGACGAGCCACTGGCCGCCGCGACGCCCCTCGTAACGCGTAAACGGGATGTCGGCAGGCTGCGGCTTCGATGTGCCGGGCTGCGGGTCGTCAGCCATCGGCGGGGAGCGCAGTCGTGGTGCGCGCGCGCGAGCGCAGGATGCGCTCGAACGGGACCGGGTCGTGTGCGTGCGTGAGCTCGCCCGGTCGCGGCAGGTAGAGGTCATAGAGGCGCGAGACCCAGAACCGCAGCGCAGCGGCACGCAAGAGCGCCGGCCATTGAGCGAGTTCGTCGGAAGTGAGCGGGCGCGCCGCCGAATACGCACCGAGGAGAGCCGCGACGCGTTCGGGATCGAGCGCGCCGTCGCCGTTCCCGGCCACGCACCAGTCGTTGACCGCGATCGCGAGATCGTAGGCGAGAAAGTCGGTCGCGGCGAAGCCGAAATCGATGATCCCCACGACGCGCGTTCCGGAGAAGAGCACGTTGTCGCAGAAGAGATCGCCGTGGATCGCGCCCTTCGGCAGGCGTCCCTTGCCGAAGCCGGTCAGGAACCTGACTTCGCCGGCGAGAAGCTCGTTCTGCTCGGCGGTGAGGTAGGGACGCACGGCGCGCGCTGCCTGGCGCCACCACGCCGGGCCGCGTCGATTGGTGAGGCGTGCGCGGTAGCTCTGCGCGGCGACGTGCAGACGCGCGAGCGCGTTGCCGACCGACGCGCAGTGCGCAGGCGTCGGCCGCTCGACGGCAACGCCGTCGATGCGGCTCACGAGCCCGGCGGGGCGCCCGTTCAGCGTCGAGAACAGCGCGCCGGTGCGATCGGCAGCCGGCATCGGCGCTTCGACGCCGGCGCGCGCGAGGTGCGCCATCAGATTGAGGTAGAACGGCAGCTCGTCCGCAGGCATCCGCTCGTAGAGCGTCAGCACGTAGCGGCCGCGCGTCGTGGTGACGAAGTAGTTGGTGTTCTCGATGCCGGCCGCGATCGGCGCGAGCTCGACGAGCTCTCCCAGCGGATAGCGCGTGAGCCATGCGGCGAGCTCATCGGTGGTAACGGCCGTGTAGACGGACATGGCGATGCCGGGCGCGCTCGTCGCGCGTCGCATTCGGAACGAGTATCGAGATCAGGCTAGAAGGTGAACAACACCCACAGCGGAACCATGAGCGTCGAATCGATGCTGTCGCGTCGCGCGAAGGTTCCGCCGGCCGCATCGGGAATCAGGTAATACGGTCG
>DASVWR010000237.1:0-2517 GCA_036393115.1 Casimicrobiaceae bacterium | reverse complement strand
CCGTGCCGAGGACGACGATTACGAATGGCCCGAGCTCGACGAGACGACCGCTTCCGGCCTCTGCTACACGTCGGGCACCACCGGCAATCCCAAGGGCGTGCTCTACAGTCATCGCTCGACGGTGCTGCACGCGCTTGCCGTATCGCTCGCCGACGTCGTCAACCTCAGCGCCGCGAGCGTCGTGCTGCCGATCGTGCCGATGTTTCACGTCAACGCCTGGGGCATGCCGTACGCGGCGCCGCTCGTCGGGGCGAAGCTCGTGTTCCCCGGTGCGGCGCTCGACGGCAAGAGCCTGTACGCGCTGTTCGAGGACGAGGGAGTCACCCACTCGGCGGGCGTGCCGACGGTGTGGCTCGGCTTGATCCAGTACATGAAGGCGAACGGGTTGCGCTTCTCGACCTTCCGGGAGACGATCATCGGCGGCTCGGCGTGCCCGCCGGCGATGATGCGAACGCTGCGCGAGGATTTCGGCGTCGAAGTGAAGCACGGCTGGGGTATGACCGAGACGAGCCCGATCGGGACGGCCGGAGTCCTCAAGGGCAAGCACGCGAAGCTCACCGAGGACGAGCAGACAGCGATCCGCGAGAAGCAGGGCCGGCCGCTCTTCGGCGTCGAGATGAAGATCGTCGACGCCGCGGGACGCGAGCTGCCGCAGGACGGCAGGACACCCGGCAACGTGATGGTGCGCGGGCCGTGGATCGCCAGCGCCTACTACCGCGGCGAGGGCGGCGACGTTCTCGCGGAGGGCGGATGGTTTCCGACCGGCGACGTCGGCACGATCGACCCCGATCACTATCTGCAGATCACCGACCGCTCGAAGGACGTCATCAAGTCGGGCGGCGAGTGGATCAGCTCGATCGATCTCGAGAACATCGCGTTCTCGCATCCCGAGGTGGCGGAAGCCGCGGTGATCGGCCTGCCCCATCCGAAATGGGACGAACGCCCGCTGCTGATCGCCGTTCGGAAACCCGGATCGACGCTCGACCGCGACACGTTGCTCGCCTGGTTCGACGGCCGCACTGCGCGCTGGTGGATTCCCGACGACGTCGTGTTCGTCGACGAGCTCCCGCACACCGCCACCGGCAAGCTGTCGAAGCTCATGCTGCGCGAGCGCTTCAAGGATCACCACTGGCCGGCGCAGGATCCGGCTGCGACCGCCTGAGGCGCGGCTCAGCGCCGCGACATCCGCGCGTAGCGGCGCGCGAGTGCGGGCTGGTGTGCGGGCTGCCAGCGGGCGAGCAGATCGTCCATCGCGTCGAAGCCGTTGCAGACGAGCACCACGTCGCAGCCCGCGGCAAGCGACGCATTCGCGCGCGCCACGATATCTCCTGCCGAGTGCGCACCCGCCATCTCGAGGTCGTCGGAGAACACGAGGCCGTCGAACGCGAGCCTCCGGCGCAGCACTTCGCCGATCCACACCGGCGAAAAGCCCGCCGGCCGCGCGTCCACCGCGGAGTACCGGACGTGCGCCGGCATGATCGCTTCGATTCCCTGCGCGATCAGCGCGGCAAACGGAACGACGTCGTCGCGCAGGATCACGTCGAGCGGCCTCGGATCGACCGGCAGGCAGTCGTGCGAATCGGCGTCGACGTGTCCGTGCCCCGGGAAATGCTTGCCGACCGCAGCCATCCCTCGATGCGCGAGGCCGCGGACGAGATGACCGGCGAGATCGGCGACGACCACGGGATCGGAGTGGAACGCCCGGTCGCCGATCACGGTGCTTCGACCCGAGTCGACGTCGAGCACCGGCGCGAAGCTGAAATCGATGCCGTGCGCGGCAAGCTCGCGCCCGATCGTCTCGCCATGCCGCTCGGCGGACCGCCGCGCCGCCTCGGGATCCGAATCCCAGAGCTTCCCGAGCGAGCGCATCGCAGGAAGCCGCGTGAACCCACCGCCGACGAAGCGCTGAACGTGGCCACCCTCGTGGTCGACGGCGATGACGAGCTCGCGGCGCAGCGCACGAATGGAAGCGGTCAGCGCGCGGAGCTGTTGCGACGACTCGAAGTTGCGCGCGAACAGGATCACACCGCCGACGCGGGGATCGGCGAGCCGCGCACGGTCGCGCTCGGTCAACGCGAGCCCCTCGACGCCCAGCATCACGGGTCCGCGTTCGCTCATTGCCTCCCCCCTCTCGCGTCAGTCGTGCGCGCTCATTGTGCGCCACTCGCGAAGCACATTGCACCGCGCAGCGCGATCACGCAGGCCGCTCACGGGTGCGAAGCGCATTGCGCCGCGGTGCTCGGAGTGAGGCGCGGCACACGAGCCACTCGCCCTGTCGTGCCACTGCGGCTGCGCACATCAGCACGTGCGGCGCGCGAGCCGCTCACCCTGCTCGCGCTACGGTCGCCGCGCACGCGTGCGCGACGCGCTCACGCCGCGGCCTCGCGGATCAGCGCCTTCATCTCGCGCACCGCCTCTCGCAGCCCCACGAACACGCTGCGCGCGACGATCGCGTGACCGATGTGCAGCTCGCGCAGCCCCGGCAGCGCCGCGACCGGCTGCACGTTGAAGTAGTTG
>DASVWR010000236.1:0-4821 GCA_036393115.1 Casimicrobiaceae bacterium | reverse complement strand
CGAGTAGGCGCTTTCGAGGATGCCCTGCTGCGCGTAGCGCCCGTACGGGTAGCGCGCCTCGAGCGTGTCGAACAGCTTGACCGCCCGCGTATAATTGCCGTCCTGCATCGCCTCGTGCGCGTTCTGATACAGCTTCTCGGCCGACCAGCCCGCTGTCTCGTCCTTGACGGCCGGCAACAGGCTGCAACCGGCGAGCATCAACGCCATCACCGCTATCAGCATTCCGCCCCGCCCGATCCGCGCGCGCGACATCATCTTCGGCACCTTTCGTGAACGCTGCCGATTATAGCGGAGCAGGCCCGCGCGAATTCCGACCGACCGGTGACGCCGATGCCCCGCTCGAGGCCGGCACGATCCGCCGTGTCGTCACCCGCGAGCTCGCGGGGCTGCGCCTCGACCGGGTGCTCGCGTATCTCGTTCCCGCGCTCTCGCGGGCCCGCCTCAAGTCGTGGATCGACGCCGGACGCGTCGAGGCCGACGGCGTCGTCCACGAGGCAAAGTGGCGCGTTCGCGGCGGCGAGACAATCACGATCGCGATCGTCGACGAGCCGCCCTCCGGACGGGTCGATGCGCAGCCGATCGCGCTTTGCATCGTTTACGAGGATTCGTCGATCATCGTCGTCGACAAGCCCGCCGGCCTCGTCGTGCATCCGGGCCACGGCAACCGCGACGGCACGCTGCAGAACGCGCTCCTGGCCCATGACGCGTCGCTCGCGTCGGTCCCGCGCGCGGGAATCGTCCATCGACTCGACAAGGACACGAGCGGCCTCCTCGTCGTGGCGCGCGACCTTGTCGCGCACGCGCACCTCGTGCGACAGCTTGCAGCGCGCAGCGTCCAGCGCGCCTACGTTGCGGTCGTGCACGGCGACCTCGCGCGCGCGATGGTGATCGACGCCCCGATCGGCCGCCACCCGACGCGGCGCACGTCGATGGCCGTCGTCGAAGGCGGCCGGCCGGCGCGCACGCACGTCGACGTCGTCGAGCGTTTCGGCGATGCGACGCTGGTGCGCTGCCGCCTCGAGACCGGCCGGACGCACCAGATCCGCGTGCACCTCGCCGCGTCCGGTCACCCGTTGATCGGCGACCCCGCCTACGGGCTGCGACGCAGCCGCGCGGCGATGCCGACGATCGCGCGCCAGGCGCTCCACGCGAGCCGGCTCGAGCTCGACCACCCGGCGACCGGCGCGCGGATGCATTTCGACGCACCGCTCCCCGCGGACCTCGCGGGGCTGATCGATGCATTGCGGGTGGTGAGCACCGGCGCGCATCCATCTCACGCGATCGCGCCATGACGGCGCGCACCTGCGGCGATCACGTCATGACGGCGAATACCACCGTCGCAGCACGGATCGCGGCCGCGCGGCTCGACTGGATCGTACCGCAGTGGCCCGTCCCGGAGACCATCGAGGCGTTCGTCACCACGCGCAACGGTCGCGACGAAGCCGGGCATCCGACGGCGTTCGACCCGGGGGGCCACGCGCGCCCGCAGGACGCCGCCGCCGCGGCCGCCGTGCTGGCCGATCGCGCAAGGCTCGCGAGCTTCCTGCCGGCGGAGCCGCATTGGCTCGAGCAGGTGCACGGTGCCGACGTCGTGCGCGTCGGCGCGCAGTCCGCCGCGCCGGCGCCCCGCGCCGACGCTGCGGTCACGCGCGCGCACGGCATCGTGCTCGCGATTCGCGTCGCCGACTGCCTGCCGGTGCTGTTCTGCAATCGCGCGGGGACGGTCGTCGGAGCGGCGCACGCGGGCTGGCGCGGACTCGCCGCCGGCGTCCTCGAAAACACGGTGGCGGCGCTCGAATGCGATGCCGCTGACGTGGTCGCGTGGATCGGGCCGGGGATCGGCCGCGACGCGTTCGAAGTCGGTGCCGAGGTGAGGGAGGCGTTCACCGAGCACGACGCCGGCGCGGCGGCCGCGTTCACGGCCGGACGTGCCGGCCGCTGGCACGCCGATCTCCAAGCGCTCGCGCGCCGGAGGCTCGCGCGCGCCGGCGTCGGCGCCGTTCACGGCGGGGGCATGTGCACGAGCGCCGATGCGGCGCGCTTCTATTCGTGGCGTCGCGAGCGTGCGCGCGGCCGAATGGCGGCGTTGATCTGGATCGCGCGCGGTGCGGTCGCCGGCCGCGCGGCGGAGACGAAGCACCGATGACGAGCGAATCGACGCACGCCGGCGTGAAGCACGAATCGACGCACGTCGGCGATCCGTGGTCGATGGAATCGTGGGCCGGGCTGGCACTCGAATGGCAGCGCGCGCTCGGCGAATGTGCGGCGTGGTGGGCCGGAGTCGCAGCGGGCACCCCGGCGACGCAGCGTCGGGAGAGCACCGCGCCCGGCATGCGCGACGCGCGCCAGCGCGTGCCGGCGTCTCCATTCGACGCCGAGAAGGTGAAGCGACTTCATGAGCGCTACGCCGCCCGGCTCGCCGATCTCTGGGCCGGCGTTTCGGGCGCAGGGCCGCGGCCGGCGCCCGCGGCCTCGCGCGCAACGTCCCACGCAACGTCCCACGCAAATGAGGACCGCCGCTTCGCCTCGCCGGCGTGGCGCGAGCAGCCGTGGTTCGCCTGGCTGCGCGAAGCGTGGGGGCTCTATGGCGAATATCTGACCGAGCTCGCGTCGCTCGCGCAGTTGCCGCCCGACGAGAAGCGCCGGCTCGAGTTCTCGACGCGCCAGTTCGTCGACGCGATGGCGCCTTCGAACTTCCCCGCGACGAATCCGGACGTGATCGCGCGCGCCATCGCCACCGAGGGTGCGAGCCTCGTGCAGGGAATGCGCAACCTCGGCGACGACATCGCGAAAGGTCGCATCACGATGAGCGACGAGTCGGCATTCGCGATCGGCCGCAACCTTGCGGTGACGCCGGGTAGCGTCGTGCTGCGCAATCCGCTGATCGAGCTGATCCAGTACGACGCGACGACACCCGACGTCGCGAAGCGCCCGCTTTTGATCGTTCCACCCTGCATCAACAAGTACTACATCCTCGATCTCACGCCCGCCAACTCGTTCGTCCGGCACGCGGTCGCCGAGGGACACACGGTGTTCCTCGTGTCGTGGCGCAACATTCCGGAGGAGCTCGGTACGCTCACCTGGGACGACTATCTCGCGCAGGGCGTGCTCGCCGCACTCGCGGCCGTGCAGTCGATCGCGGGGTCCGGCGAAGTGAATACGCTCGGCTTCTGCGTCGGAGGCACGCTGCTCGCGTGCGCGCTGGCGGTGCTCGCCGCGCGCGGCGAACGCAGCGTAACGAGCGCGACGCTCCTGACGACGATGCTCGACTTCGCCGATCCCGGCGAGATCGCCGTCTACATCTCGGCCGCAGCGCTCGATGCGCGCAAGCCGCTGCTGTGCGCCGGCCAGCGCGTGCCGGGGAGCGAGCTCGCCGGCGCGTTCGCGAGCCTGCGCCCGAACGAGCTCGTGTGGAACTACGTCGTCAACAACTACCTGAAGGGACGCACGCCGCCGGCGTTCGACCTCCTCTACTGGAACGGCGACTCGGCCAATCTGCCGGGACCGATGTACTGGTATTACCTGAACGAGATGTACGTAGGCAACCAACTCCGCGTGCCCGGGGCGCTCTCGATGCTCGGGCAGTCGATCGATCTTCGCCGCCTCACGATGCCGATGTACGTCTACGCCTCGCGCGAGGACCACATCGTGCCGTGGCGCTCGGCCTGGCGCACCGTCGGCCTCGTCGGGACGCGGCCACGCTTCGTGCTGGGCGCATCGGGCCACATCGCGGGTGTCGTCAATCCGCCCGCCGCCGGCAAGCGCAACTACTGGACCGGACCGCAGCCATCGGCCGGCATGGACCCGGAAACGTGGCTCGAGCGCGCGACGAGCCACGCGGGCAGCTGGTGGCCCGATTGGCACACGTGGCTCGCGAAGCATGCGGGCGGACAGCGTCCGGCGCCGGCCGCGACTGGCAACGAGACGTATCCGCCGCTCGGGCCCGCGCCGGGGACGTACGTGCTCGCGGCGGCGTAGCACGCACGCTGCATCGCGAGTCGGGCACCGTGCTGCGCGAATTGCGCATCGTGCCGCGCGAATCGCGCATCGTGCATTGCGAGCCCCGATGGCTGTGTCCGAAAAAGCCCGAAGTCCGTGAACGCCTTCCTGCGGGTCCCGGCGCGGACTCGCCAGGTGTGCGACTGCCGGCGTGCGTAAGGGTGTGCCGGGCTCCCCGCGCCACCCGCGACGGAAGGCACTCCCACGCGCCTTTTCGGACACCACCAACGCGGCTCGCCTGATGGAGCCGTGCGATGCGCGGTTCGCCGCGCTCGACGCCGGCACGTTGCACGACAAGACATGCGCGGCACGCTCGGCATTCCGCGCAAAGCCGGGCGAGCAGTGAGGGGCGTATCCGAAAGGTCCGTGGGAGTGCCTTCCGTCGCGGGTGGCGCGGGGAGTCCTGCACCAATTCATGGCCGTCACGGACGCACACCTGGCGAGGCCGCGCCGGGTACCCGCAGGAAGGCTTCAAGGACTTCGGACTCTTCGGATACGCCCCTCACCGCTCGCGCGGCGTCTCGGGCGACGCTATGTGCGGCGCGACATGCGCCAAAAGAAAGGCCCCGCGAGCATCACCCGCGGGGTCCGGAGGCTGTATCAACCAGGAGGAGGAGGCTGATACAGTAGAGTCTTCTGCGCGGTTCCGGCGTGACCGGAGCCGCGGATCTGGCGACTGCCTACGCGCGCTTGCCCTTGCTTCCGGTCTTGGTCGCGTTGTTCGCCGCGGCGCGGATGTTGGCATCGGCGAGGTCGACGACCTGGCGCGTGGCCTTCTGGAACTGGTCGAACGCAGCCGTCGAAGCGGCAAACGTCGACTTC
>DASVWR010000235.1:0-18034 GCA_036393115.1 Casimicrobiaceae bacterium | reverse complement strand
TCGAAACCCTCGAGCGCGAGGAAATCGCGCGGCTCGGAAAGTCGATCCCCGACTTCGCTCCGGGCGATACCGTGATCGTCAACGTCAACGTGGTCGAGGGTGAGCGCAAGCGCATCCAGGCCTACGAGGGCGTCGTGATCGCCAGACGTAACCGCGGACTCAACTCGTCGTTCACCGTGCGCAAGATGTCGAGCGGTGAAGGCGTCGAGCGCACCTTCCAGACGTATTCGCCGCTGATCGCGTCGATCGAAGTGAAGCGCAAGGGCGACGTCCGGAGGGCGAAGCTCTACTACCTGCGCGGACGATCGGGCAAATCGGCGCGCATCCGCGAGAAGCTCGCGGCCCGCGAGACCCCCAAGCCCGAATAGCGGATCCGGTTCGACCGCGCCACCGAGAGCGGTGGCGCGCTTCTTGCACGCGGTAGGCTGGTTATTGCTTCGGGGCCGCCGTCTGGCGTCTGCTCGATTGCCAGCCAGCGGCATCTGACGCAAGATTCCAACGGCATATATCCGGGGGTTTCGCCGCACCGCATGAAGGCCACGCTGTACGACGCTCTCGGCATCGCCCCGACTTCGTCCGACGAAGCGGTTCGCGCCGCGCTGCGCGGACTCATCCGCAAGTACTACGCGAAGACGCGCGACGGCCAGGGCAACGTCGAGGAGGCGCTGCGCTTCATCAACCACGCGAGCCGAATCCTCGGCAACCACGACCGCCGCCAGCGCTACGACCACGACCTCGCCGGGTCGGCTGAATCCGAAGTCCTCGGCGAACGCACCGGCGGGCGCGAGCTCCTGCTCGGCGACGACGCCTACACCGAAGTCGGCACGGTGAGCGCACCGGGCGAGACTGCCGTCGAGGATCCGCTCGACACTGGCCTGCCGGGCGCCGCGCCCGACGAGCCACCGATGCACCACCCCGGACTCACGCAGCGGGTCGCGCCGTTCGTCCACTCGCCGTGGGTGACGATCGGTCTGTGCGGGGCGTTCGCGGCGTTCATTATCGCCGCGGTGATCCTCGTCACGCCTCCCGACGCGGTCGTCGTCGGGCGCGAGGTGCTCGGATGGCTGACGGCGACACTGCTTATCCTCGTCGGCGTCTACGCCGCCGTGCACGGAATCGTCAAGCTGCGCCGGCGGCATTCGGTCGCCCGCTCGGGCCTCGTGCCGCAGACCGATCTCGCGATCCTCAACTGGCGCCGCGAGCGCAGCGTGTTCCTCGGCACCAATCAGCCGCAGGAAGACGCGTCGTGGATCTTCCAGTTGCGCATGGCCGAGCTCGAGCGCGCCAAGGCGGGGCGGACGAGCGAGCCGCGACCGTGGCATCGCCTCGCTGCGCGCCTGTTCGACTATGCGCTGTGGGGGCTGATGCTGGCGCTGCTGCTGACCCAGCTTGGCGCCACCGGCGCGGTCAGCGCGAAGACCGCCTACTGGCTCGCGCATCCGCTGATCGCGCCGTCGGTGATTTCGCTGAGCTGGGTTCCGCTCGAGGCACTGCTCGTCGCAGCCGTGGGGACGACCCCGGGCAAATGGCTGTTCGGCATCTACCTGCAACTCTCGATCTCGGATGCCTATGCGCGCCTCGACACCCGCGCACAGCTCGCGCGCAGTTTGCGCCGCGCGCTGCGCGTGTGGGTCGAAGGGGTGGGCTGCGGCTTTCCGCTCGCGGCGCCGATCATGGTGGCGATCGCCTACGAGAAGCTCGCCGAGAATCAGGAGACCGACTGGGATTTCGCGCTCGACTGCCTCGTCACGCACGGACCCGCCGGCGTTCTCAACTCGATCACCGGGGTGTGCGGGATCGCGGCGATGGCGTGGCTCTACGGCATCGCCTGGCACCAGCCGACCGCGGACACGATCGGCTGGACCCGGACGACAATCGCCGGATCGATGCCTTCGGTTTCCACGTTCATGCGAGTGTTCGACGGCAGCGCGCGTGCGGTGGAAGCGCTGTTCCCGTCGCGCGCCGGGACGAGAGCGCTTGCCGCGACGTCGCGGCCCGCCGCACCGGTAGAGGTGCCGCCCGCGGTCGGCGTGGCCACCGCATCGCCGCGTGACGGCGACGATGGCTTCGAAGCGATGCTGGCGGCGCGCCGGGCGCGCGTCGTCGCGCTGAAAGCCGACGGTCCGCAGATGCTCGCCGCGCGCGATTACCCGCGCGCCGCCGAGCTGTGCCGCGCGTGGGCGGACCTCGACCTCGCCAACCCGAACGCATGGCGCTGCCTCGGCGATGCCGAGCAGGGGCTCGGACATTATCAGGAGGCGCTCAACGCATTCCGGAAGGCGAAGCAGCACGCTCCGGAGGACCGGACCCTCGACGCTTCGATCGAGAACGCCGAGCGCGGGATCATCCATCAGTTCCTCGATCGCTACAGCCATTAGCGAAAAGCGTGGTACGTCCCGGTTTTTCGTCCTGATCGTTGCGGCGGCGCTGATCGTCGCCTGGGTGGCGCTGATCGACGCGATCGGCGTGCCGCCACGCCGCCTGGCCCCGTGGCTCGAGCGCCGGGCCGCCGGTCACGACGCGCTGATCGTCGGCGCGGCGCGGCTCGCCGCGAAGACGCTCGTCGCGCTCGATCGCGGTCACCCCGGTCTCGATCTCGCGGCGCTGCGCCCGGCATTCGTCGCCAGTGACCATGCGGCGGCAGACGCTACGGCGGTAGACGCCGTGCGCGAGATCGTCGTCGCGACCGCGCGCGATGCACGCGACGCGATTGCCCGCGCCGAGCCCGGCGACGTCATCACCTTCGCGCCGGGCCGCTATCGATTCCGCGGAAGCTACATCGACGTTTCGCGCCCGGGCCGCGACGATGCGCCGATCACCGTGCGCGCCGTGGTACCCGGCACGGTCACGCTCGACTTCGATCTCACCGAGGGCTTTCTCGTGTCGGCGCCCGACTGGACGTTCGAGAATCTGCTGATCCGCGGCGTCTGCGCCGACCACTCGAGCTGCGAGCACGCCTTCCACGTCGTCGGACGCGCGACGCATTTCGTCGCCCGCGGCAACACGATCCTCGACTTCAATGCGCAGCTCAAGATCAACGCGAGCGATGGCGCGTTCCCGGACGACGGGCGCATCGAGGGCAACCTGATCGCCGACACGGCTCCGCGGCAGACCGCCAACCCGGTCGCGCCGATCGACCTCGTCGCCGCGAGCGGCTGGCGCATCCGCGGCAATCGCATTGCCGATTTCGTGAAGGCCGATGGCGACCGCATCAGCGTCGGCGCATTTGCCAAGGGTGGCGGGGCCGACAACCGCTTCGTCGGCAACGTCGTCGTCTGCGAAGAGCGGCTGCGCGGTTACCCGGGACAGCGCGTCGGACTGTCGCTCGGCGACGGCGGCACGGGCGCCGCGTTCTGCCGCGACCGACGCTGCATCGTCGAGCAGGAGCGAAGCGCCATCGAGGCGAACACGATCGCCTCGTGCTCGGACGACGGCATCTACCTCAACCGCGCGGCCGCCAGCCGCATCGCCGGCAATACGCTGATCGACACCGGGGGAATCGTCGTCCGCTTTCCGGAGACGGCGGCCGATGTCACCGGCAACCGCGTCGACGGCGCGATCGTCGCCCGCGACGGGGCGGTGCTGCATGCAGCGGACAACCAGTCGACGGCGCTGCCGTGGCTCTACCTCGGCTGGCACCCGGTGCGCTGGCGTTTCGTTCCTCCGGCGCCGCCGGGCGGGTGATCAGCGGCGGATGCGCGCGAGGAGTGCGGAGGTCGAGCGCGCGAAGCGGAATGGAATGGCGACGAACCGTCCGCCGTGGGCGATCACCTCGGCAGCTCCCACCGTCGTCGCAACATCGTAGTCGCCGCCCTTGACGAGGACGTCGGGCATCACCGCGACGATGAGCTCGAGTGGCGTGTCGGCGTCGAATGGAACCACCAGGTCGACGCAGCGAAGCGCGGCGAGCACCGCCATCCGATCTTCCTGTGCGTTCACCGGCCGGTCGGCACCCTTGCCGAGCCGGCGCACCGACGCATCGGTGTTCACCGCGACCACCAGGGATGCGCCGAGGCTTCTCGCCTCTTCGAGGCATGCCACGTGTCCGCGATGCAGGATGTCGAATACGCCGTTGGTAAACACCAGCGGACGCGGCAGCGCGGCGATGCGCGCGAGCGCGTCGTCAGCGCGTGCGACGCGCGCGAGCGTCGCGTCGGCGCGCGCGGGGTCGGGATGCTCGGTGGCGCCGCTCAATCGATGTATTCGAACACCTTGACGACGCGCGTCACGCCCGAGGTCGCCGACGCGATCTCGCCGGCCGCGTCGCCTTCGGCGTGCGTCACGAGCCCCATCAGGTAGACGACCTGCCGCTCGGTGACCACCTTGACTCGGGTGGCAGCGAACTTGTTCGCTTCGACGAAGCGCGACTTCACCTTCGCGGTGATGTAGCTGTCGTTGCTGCGCGAACCGACGCTCGAAACCGGACCGATCAGGAGCTCGTTGTGGACGGTGCGGACCTTCGGCGTCTTGCGCGCGATCTCGACGATCGAGTTCAGCGTGTCCTGCGTCGGCACCTCGCCGGTCAGGAGCACGACGCCGTTGAAGCTCGTCACGTTGACGTGGACCTGGTCGCCGAAGCCGGTGCCGATGTTGTTGGCGATCTTGAGCTCGATCGACTCGTCGTCGAGCTGGGCTCCCGCCGAGCGGCGGTCAGTCGCGACGAGCGCGGTTCCTCCGACGGCGCCCGCGACCAGCACCGGGGCGCAGCCGGCGAGGAGGGTGGCGCCGGCGGCAATTCCGGCAAACAGCGCAAACAGCAGTCTTCGGTTCATGCTTCGTCTCCGAGCAGGGTGGCGTCGATGAGATCGCAGAGGCAGTGAATGGCGAGGAGGTGAACCTCCTGGATGCGCATGGTGCGCGCGTGCGGCACGCACAGGTGGACGTCTTCGGCGCCCAGAAGTTCGCCGATGCGTCCTCCGCCCTTGCCGGTCAGCGCCACGACGCGCATCTCGCGCTCGCGCGCCGCGTCGACCGCGGCGATCACATTGGGCGAGTTACCCGAGGTCGAGATGGCGAGGAGGACGTCGCCGCGCGCTCCGAGCGCGCGCACCTGCTTCGCGAAGACCTGCTCGTACGAGTAATCGTTGGCGACCGCGGTGAGGAGCGAGGTGTCGGTGGCGAGCGAGAGCGCCGGAAGCTCGGGACGCTCGCGCTCGAAGCGGCCGACGAGTTCGGCGGCGAAGTGCTGTGCGTCGGCCGCCGACCCACCGTTGCCACAGGCGAGAATCTTGCCGTCGGCGAGCAGGCACTCGGTCATGAGGCCCGCCGCACGCGCGATCGGCGCGGCGAGCTCCGCCGCGGCGTCCTGCTTCAGTTTCGCGCTGTCGGCGAAGTGCGTGCGGACCCGCTCGACGTGGTCGGCCATGGACGCCGATTATACCGGGCTCGCGCCGCTCATCCGAGCACGTCGCGATGCCATTCGATCGTCGATGGGTCGAGGCCGCGCATCACGACCGCGTCGAAGCGGCACGGCGGCTCGTGGCCGAGCATCGCGAGGTAACCTCGCGCCGCGAGGGCGAGGCGGCGGCGTTTCGCCTGCGTGATGCTCGCGAGGGGTCCGCCGAACGATGCCGAGCGGCGCATGCGCACCTCGACGAACACGACCACGGCGCCGTCGCGCGCGATCAGGTCGATTTCGCCGAAGCGAGTGCGGAAATTGCGGGCGACGATCGCGAGTCCGCGTGCGCGCAGGTGATCGGCGGCGAGCGCCTCCGCGCGTGCGCCTGCGGACGCGCGATCAGGGCGAGGCTTCGAGCGGGACGAGCTGACCGTCACGATAGACGCCAAGCGCCGCCTCGCGCACGAAGCGTCGTCCGGGCTCGAGCGTGATGTGGCCGGTCGCGCCGTCGAGCTCGAAGCTTGCCGGCGGCCCGTCGCGAAACGTCACCGCGATACGGAATGCATCGAAGCCGAACGCGTAGAGACGTTCCAGCGCGTCGCTGTCGGTGTCGCGCGGCGTCAGCGCAGCGAAGCGCGGCGCGTCGGGTGTCAGGAGCCAAGGGATCTCGGCCACGCGGATGCCGTCGAGGTCGTGCGCGGTCGCGAGCGTCGGTCGCTCGAAAACGAGTCCGCTCGCGTAGGCGGTGACCGTGCCGAGGAACGGCTTCACCAGCGACGCGTGGCGGCTGTTGAGCGCGAGCAGCACGGCGTCGGGCGGTGACCTGGCGAACGCATCGCGCAGGTCGGTCAGCGCCTGCGGCGACGCGTCGAACGGGATATCTGCCGGCGCGCTGCCGCCCTGACTCGTCCAGGCCGCGGCGAACGCCGCCGCGAGCCGATGCATCAGCGGCGTCGTGCCTTCGACGACGTCGACGCTCCGTACGCCGTCGGCGCGCGCGCGGCGGGCGAGCAGACGCGCATCGCTGTCGACCGAAAGCGGGAACGTGAAGATCGCCTGCGGCAGCGGGGCGCCGTCCTCGCGCTGATTGAGCGCGAGCGTCCACGGCAGCGTCGCGCCCGATGCCGCGAGCGTGTCGAGATCGCTGCGCACCAGCGGACCCACGGCGACGCGGACGCCGCGGGCGAGCGCGTTCGCAAACGCCGCGACCACGCCGCCGGCGCCGTAGCCGATGACGACGCAGCGCTCCTTCGCGCCCGCGAGCTGCGCGGAATCGAGAAAGCCGTCACGAACCGCCGCGGCCGCACGCGCGAACGCGGGCTCGTCGAGCGGAAGCACGATCGCGATCGAGTCGGTCGTCGCCGGTGGCGGCAGCGGACCCTCCGGCACCGCGACGGCGGCCGAGCCGGTGGCGGGCGCGCCGGTCGGCGCAGCGCCGGCGGACGAAGCACCGGTTGCTTCCTGCTCGCCGGAAGTGCCGGGCGCTTCCGATGGCGCGGTGGATGACTGCGCCGAGCCTTCGTTCGCCGGAGCAGCGCCGCGCGCACCCGGCGGCGACGCCGGCGCGCGGGTTGCGGGTCCGATCTCGGCACAGGAGAATGCACCGGCTGCGAGAACGCCGATGATCGCCATCCGCGCGAGCCGCATGGCGAAGGGCCGGACGCGGGGAGACAACGTGCAGGGAGTCAAGGTGCGAGCAAAGAAGGAGCGGGGAGAAGACGAGCGGGGAACGAAGGAGCGGGGAGAGAAGGGCATGGCGCAGAAACCGTCGGAGCGCGAGCTCGATGCAATCGTGTTCCGCGCCGAGGCCGGGTCATTATATGTGGTCGCCACGCCGATCGGTAACCTGCGCGACATCGGTCTGCGCGCTCTCGACATCCTGCGCACCGCTGACGTGGTCGTCGCCGAGGACACGCGCGTCACCGCGGGGCTCCTCGCGCACTTCGGCATCGCGACGCGCGCGCGGGCGCTGCACGAGCACAACGAGGCTGCGCGCGTCCCGGCGCTGCTCGGCGAGCTCGCCGCAGGCCGCAGCATCGCGATGGTGAGCGACGCCGGGACACCGGCCATCAGCGATCCGGGCGCGCGCCTCGTGCGCGCCGCGCTCGACGCCGGTCATCGCGTCGTGCCGATCCCCGGCCCGAGCTCGATTGCCGCAGCCGTGTCGGTCGCCGGGCTGGCTGCTGTGCGCTTCGTGTTCGTTGGATTCCTCCCGCCAAAGGCGAAGGAGCGCAACGCGCTGATCGCCGCGTGCGCGAGACTGCCGCTGGCATTGGTCTTTTTCGAGGCGCCGCATCGCGTGGTGTCGACCGTCACGTGGCTCGCGCAAGTGCTCGGAGGCGCGCGGCGGCTCGTGATCGCACGCGAGCTCACCAAGGCCTTCGAGTCGATCGCCTCGCTCGCGCTCGGCGACGCGGCGCAGTGGCTCACCGCCGATGCCGATCGGCTGCGCGGAGAGTTCGTGCTGATCGTCGATGCGATGGATCGAAGCACGGACGAGCGTGCCGGGCGCGAGCAGCTCGACGAAGACGCGCTCAAAGTGCTGTCGGTGCTGCTCGACGACCTGCCGCCGTCGCGCGCGGCGCACGTCGCAGCAACGCTCACCGGTGCGCCACGCGATGCACTGTATGCGCGTGCGATCGCGCTGCGCGAGCGGTGCGAACGATAATTCGCACGATTCTCAAGGCGATTCCGACGATGAAGTTCGCTGAATTCAAGGTTGGACAGATATTGGTGCGCGGACCTTATCCGATCACCAAGGAAGAGATCCTCGCATTCGCGCGCGCCTGGGACCCGCAGTGGTTTCACACCGACCCCGCGCGCGCCGAGCGCGGGCCGTGGAAGGGCTTGATCGCGAGCGGCTGGCAGACCTGCGGCATCGCGATGCGCCTCGCGGTCACCGGCATTCTCGATGGCTCGGAGACGTTCGGCTCGCCAGGCCTCGAGTATCTGAAGTGGCTGGCACCCGTGCGCCCCGGCGATTCGCTGACGCTGCACGCCGAGGTGCTCGACGTGCGCTGCTCGGAGAAGAAGCCGACGCTCGGCATCCTGCGCTGGCGCTGGCGCGTCGAGAACCAGGAGCAAGTCGCCGTGCTCGAGCTCGTCGCGACGAGCCTGTTCGACCTCGATCCCGGCGCGAACGGATGAGTGGGCCCTGCTGGGATCGAACCAGCGACCAAACGATTATGAGTCGTCTGCTCTGACCGACTGAGCTAAGGGCCCGCAGCGGCTTGCGGTCGCGACGCCAGCGGGCCCCGTGCACGTTGCGGCGACGGGGGTGTCGATGGCGCGCGGATTATAGCGTCCGCTGCCTGCAATGCGAGCGGCCATGCGACCGGCGCTTGCCTTGCGAGCGGCAGCGGCGCGAACATTGGCCATGCATCATTACCTGTGGCCGCTGATCGAGCCGGCATCGATCGCGCTCGTCGGCGCGTCGGAGCGCGCCGGATCCCTCGGCGCGGTCGTGCTCGATCATCTGCTCGGCGGCGGGTATCGCGGCGCGATCCATCCGGTGAACCCCCGTCATCGCCGCGTCCGCGATCGCGAATGCTGGCCCGATCTCGGCGCCATCGGCAAACCCGTCGACCTCGCGATCGTCGCGACACCGCCGCACGCGGTGGCTGCGGTGCTCGACGCCGCCGCGCAGGCGCGCATTCGCACGGCCGTCGTGATGACGATGCCGGCCCCCGGCAGCGCACGTGCCGAGCAGCAGTGGGTCGGCGAGGTGGTGGCCGCCGCGCGGCGCGGCGGCGTGCGCATGGTGGGGCCGGGAGCGATCGGCATCGTGCGTCCCGGGATCGGTCTCAACGCGACGTTCTGCGCGCCGGACGCGCAGCCGGGACGCCTCGCGCTCATCGTGCAGTCCGGCGCAGTGGCGACCGCGATGCTCGATTTCGCGACGCCGCTCGGCATCGGCTTCTCGTCGGTGATTTCGCTCGGCATCGGCGGCGACATCGGCTTCGGCGATCTGCTCGACTGCCTGCTGCTCGATCCGGGCACCGACGGCATCGTGCTCTACATCGAGCGTCTCGACGGCGCGCGCACGTTCCTCTCGGCGCTGCGCGCGGCGGCGCGAACGAAGCCGGTGGTCGTGCTGAAGGCCGGCCGCTCGCTCGAAGCGCCTGCCGCGGTCACCCCCGACGCGGTATTCGGCGCAGCGATGACCCGTTCGGGCACCGTGCGCGTGACGACCTACACGCAGCTCTTCGCGGCGGTGCGCATCCTGGCACTCGGCAGGATTCCGCACGGTGACCGCGTCGCCATCGTCGCCAACGGACGCGGCCCCGCGCTGCTCGCTGCCGACCGCGCCGGCGATTGCGGCGTGCTGGTCCCCGCATTCGCCGCGGCGACCGTGGACCGGTTGCGCCAGGCGCTCGCGGATGATGCCGCGGGGAACAATCCGGTCGACATTCGCGGCGATGCGAGCCCGGGAGCGCTCGCCGACGCGGCACGGATCGCGCTCGACGACGAGGGCATCGACGCGCTCATTGCGCTGCACGTGCCGCGGCCGAGCTCGCCCGCCGTCGATGCCGCGCGCGCGCTCGCGCCGGTCGCGAAAGGGCAGCGCAAGCCGGTGCTCGCTGCCTGGCTCGGCGCCCTCGATCGCGACGATGTCCGCGCGGCGCTCGACGCGGGCGGTGTGCCGAACTTCTTTACGCCCGAGAACGTCGTCGAAGCGCTTTCCTGGCTGATCGCTTACCGGCGCAACCAGGCGTGGCTCCTCGAAGTTCCGCCGCCGCAACCGGAGCCCGAGCCGCCGGATCTCGCCGCGCTGGAGGCCCTGCGCGCAGCGCTCGCCGACGACGCGCGGCGCAGGCTCACGATCGGCGAGGCGCTCGTCGTGCTCGCCTCGTTCGGAGTCGGCGCGCCGGTCGTTCGCGCGTCGTCGCTCGAAGAGGCCGAGGCGGCGGCGAAGGCGATCCGTTACCCGGTAGCGCTTTCGCTCGACGTCGCGGGCTCGCCGCAGGAGCGTATCGCCCGCGGCCGGCAGTCGCTCGCGCGGATGTGGCACACGCTCGTCCGCGCGGCCCGGCCCGCCGACCGCGTGTCGGCCGGCCGCGTCGTCGTGCGCAAGGCGCCGCGCGGGCGCGATGCGATCGCCGTCTCGATCGGAGTCGTACGCGATCCGACGTTCGGGCCGGTGATCACGCTCTCGCGCGAGAGCGGGAAGGACGCATCGCGAAGCGCAGCGCCCGCGATCATGCTGCCGCCGCTCAACGTGCGGCTCGCTCGCGCTCTGATCGCCGAGGCGGGTGGACGCGCGGGATCCGCGCGCGATCTCCATCATGCGGGAACGGCGGATACCGGCGCTGACGCCGCCTGGCTCGATGCGTCGGAGAGCGATGCGCTGACCGAGCTCCTGATCCGGGTCTCGGCGCTGGTGTGCGCGCTGCCCTGGGTCGAAGCCGTCGATCTCGACCCGGTGCTGCTCGACGGCGGCCGCGCATTCGTCGCCGCGGTCGACGTACGCGTCGATCCGCGCCGCCGGCTGCAACGCGGCTATCCGCACATGGCGATCCATCCGTATCCGGTGGAGCTGATCTCGGAATTGAGCCTTCGCGACGGCACGCGTCTTACGCTGCGGCCGATCCGCCCAGAGGATGCCGAGCTCGAGCGCAGCTTCGTCTCCGGGCTCTCGGAGCAGTCGCGCTACTACCGCTTCTTCTACCGGATGGGCGAGCTTGCACCGGCGATGCTCGCGCGCTTCACGCAGGTCGACTACGACCGCGAGCTTGCGCTCGTTGCGGTCACCGTGGCCGAGGAAGGAGGCGCGCCGGCATTCGTCGCGGTAGCGCGGTATCTGGCGAACCCGGATCTCGGCAATGCGGAGTTCGCGGTCGTCGTCGGCGACGCGTGGCAGCGCCGCGGCATCGCGACGCTGTTGATGCGCAAGCTGATCGAGTGCGCGAAGGGCCGCGGGTTTGCGCGCATGTCCGGAGTGGTCCTGCGCCAGAACGAGGCGATGCTCGCGCTGATGCACGCGCTGGGCTTCGCGATCGAGGACGACGCCGAGGATCCGGCGCAGGTCGTCGCGACGATGGCGCTCGGCTGACGGTGTGCCGCCGGCGCTGCAACCGGCGCCCTCTATTCCCGCGCGTCGTACCTCTTGAGGGCGCCGCCCCAATCGAGCAGCCGATCGTCCGCCGTGACGAGTGCCGCGCCATGAAGCAATGCCGTGGCGGCGATGAAGCGATCGGCAGGATCGTCGTGAATTCCGGCAAGGTCCAGCGCCCGGACTGCCATCGCTCCATCGAGAGGCAGCTCCACCACCCCTGCTGACAGCAGCGCATCGCGCCATTCGGCGACAGAGACCGGCAGTCGCAGGCGGCGGCGCGCCTGCAGCATTCCGATCTCCCAGAACGAAATGGCAGATACCGTCACCTGGCCGAGCGACCACAGGCGATCGATGAGGATGCGAGCCTTGCGTCCGAGCTTGTGATCGTCGGCATCCGCCCAGACCAGGACGTGTGTGTCGAGGACGATCACCTCAGGGCTTCCCAGAGACGCTTGCCGGTCGGCGACACGATGTCGCCGCGCACCTCGACTTGCCCCTTGTGCAGTCCGATGAACGTCTTCGCGCGAGGCTTCCGGTGGGGACGAAGCTCTGCGACGGGCCGGCCGTTCTTGGTGACCACGATCGTCTCGCCGGTCCGCGCGACCCGATCCATCAGCGCGAGACATTTCGCCTTGAATTCCGACGCCTGGATCGTGGTCATGGTCGTCTCTCGTCCGCGAGAATGACCAGTATTATGACCATGGTCATTTGAATGGTCAATTCGGCGCAGGCGTTGCGTGCAGTCGCCGCGGGCCGACGCCTCGCGCGCCGAACGCCTCGCGCGCCGCTACTCGTCGGCCTCCTTGGGCGCCGTCGTGTCACGCGACGCCCGCGTGTCGGCCGACCTCGCTCGCTCGGCGGCGCGCCCTTCGGGCCTTCGCTCGGCTTACGCCTCGCGCGCCTCGCTCACTCGCCCTCCAGAAAGCTCCTCAGCTTTTCGGAGCGGGAGGGGTGGCGGAGCTTGCGCAGCGCCTTGGCCTCGATCTGGCGGATGCGCTCGCGGGTGACGTCGAATTGCTTGCCGACTTCCTCGAGCGTGTGATCGGTGTTCATCTCGATGCCGAAGCGCATCCGCAGCACCTTCGCCTCGCGCGGAGTCAGCGTGTCGAGGATGTCCTTGCACACGTCGCGCAGCGATGCGTTCACCGCGGCGTCCGACGGCGCGACCGTCGACTGGTCCTCGATGAAATCGCCGAGGTGCGAGTCGTCGTCGTCGCCGATCGGCGTCTCCATCGAGATCGGCTCCTTGGAGATCTTGAGGATCTTGCGGATCTTCTCCTCGGGCATCTCCATCTTGTCGGCGAGCGTCTGCGGATCGGGCTCCTGGCCGGTCTCCTGCAGGATCTGGCGGCTGATCCGGTTCATCTTGTTGATCGTCTCGATCATGTGCACGGGGATGCGGATCGTGCGCGCCTGGTCGGCGATCGAGCGCGTGATCGCCTGGCGGATCCACCACGTCGCGTAGGTCGAGAACTTGTAGCCGCGGCGGTATTCGAACTTGTCCACTGCCTTCATCAGGCCGATGTTGCCTTCCTGAATGTGGTCGAGGAACTGCAGCCCGCGGTTGGTGTACTTCTTCGCGATCGAGATGACGAGTCGCAGATTAGCCTCGGTCATCTCGCGCTTCGCCTTGCGCGCCTTGGCCTCGCCAGTCGACATCTGCTTGTTGATCTCCTTCAGATCCTTCAGCGGGATCATCACGCGCGTCTGCAGGTCGATGAGCTTCTGCTGCTGCTCGACGATCGCCTGCCGGTAGCGGCCGAGCTGCTCGCTGTACGGATGGTGTCCGGCAACCTCGCGGTCGATCCAGCGCAGCGACGTTTCGTTGGCGACGAACGCCTTGATGAAGTCGGGGCGCGGCATGCCGCCCTTGTTGACGACGAGGTCCTGGATCTTGCGCTCGATCTGGCGGATGTTGTCGACTTCGGTGCGCACCGAGTCGCACAGGCGCTCGACCATCCGCGCCGAGAAGCGGATCTGCATCAGCTCGGCGGAGATCTTCTTCTGCAGGTCGAGGTACTTCGGCGCCTTGTGTCCGTCCTTCTGCAGCACGCCGAGCATGCGCGTGAACAGGCGCCGGATGACGCCGAAGCGCTCGAGCGCGGCGACCTTCAGCCGCTCGAGGTTCTCGCTTTCGATCGTGCCGGAATCGGTGTCGTCTTCCTCGTCTTCCTCGATCTCCGACTCGTCGCTCTCCTCTTCGAGGGCGGTGAGCTCCTCGTTGAAGTCGAGCAGACCATCGACGACGTCGTCGATCTTGAGCTCGTCGCGGCCGATCTTGTCGGCAAGCTCGAGGATCTGCTGCACGGTCATCGGGCATGCCGAGATCGCCAGCACCATGTGCTTCAGGCCCTCCTCGATGCGCTTCGCGATCTCGATCTCGCCCTCGCGCGTCAGGAGCTCGACTGAGCCCATCTCGCGCATGTACATGCGCACCGGGTCGGTCGTGCGGCCGAATTCGGAATCGAGCGTCGAGGCTGCGGCCTCGGCCTCTTCCTCGACGTCCTCGGCGGGGACCGATGGCGTCGCCTCGGACATCAGCAGCGTCTCGGCGTCGGGGGCCTCGTCGTAGACCTGGATGCCCATGTCGCCGATCATCGAGATGATGCCCTCGATCTGCTCGGCGTCGAGAATGTCGTCGGGAAGGTGGTCGTTGATCTCGGCGTAGGTGAGGAAGCCGCGCTCCTTGCCGAGCACGATCAGCGTCTTCAAGCGCCGCTTGCGCGCCTCGACGTCGGCGGGCGTGAGCTCGCGCGGCGCGACCTCGGCGTGCTTGCCGTTCCTGCCCTTCTTGTGGGCGGCCTCTTCGGCGCGCTTGCCGGCGATCCGCGCGGCGATCTCGCCGGCGGACGGCTTGTGGTTCGGCGCCGCCTTCGCACCGCCTGCGGCGTTCGCCGCGCCGACCGCCGCGGCCTGGCCCGGCGGCGTGGCCCTGCCGCCTACCGGCTTCGCGGGAGTGGCTTTACCCGCGACCGTTACCCTGCCGGAGGGGACGCCCTTCGCGACGGTCGCCGCCGCGCCCTTCGCGGCGGCAGCCTTGGTCCCCTGTGCGGGCTTCGTTCCCTGAACCGGCTTCGGCGCCGCAGCAGGGTGCGCGGCGCCCCTGGCGACGCCGGGCTTCGACGCCGCCGGCTTCGTCACACCGCGCTTCGCCGCCGTGACTGGGGTGCCGCGTCGGGCGCCCGTGCGCGAAGTGTGGCTCGTGCGTGCCGCTGCGCGGCCCGTTCCCGCGACCTTGCCGGCTCCGACCTTCGTCGCTTTCGGCTTCTTCGTCGTCGCCGTGCGCCGTCCGGCGGCCGTACGCTTTGCCGCTCCCTTCCCCGCCGAGGTGCGTGCAGCCGGCGTCTTCCGCGACGACGGCGTCTTGCGCGTCGCCGTCCTGGCGGCCTTGCGGCTGTCCGACCGCGCGTGGACGGGGTGGGAGGACTTGCGGGCGGGTCTGGCGTGCTTCTTCGGCATGGTCATCCTTGGTGACGGCGGGCGCAGTGCCGGTGGCACGCCCGACAAGGCGAACGTTGGGGCGGCGCGAAAAACCTCAAATTATAGCGTCGGGATGGCCTTCGGCCAAGCACGCAGGAATCCGCGGCCGCACCCCGGGTCGTCCCGAGTCTCAACCGCTCGGCCCGCCTTTCGCCCGCGCCGCGAGACCTTCGGCGAGCGACCTGCGCTCGTCGGCGGACAGGCGGTCGAGCGGCTGGGCGAGGAGCGCCTTCAAACCATGCTGACGCTCGCGTTCGCGCCAGCGTTCCGCTGCTGCCAGCACCTGTGTTTCGGCCTGGGCGCCGGAGATCTGCTGATCGAGCGCAGCGCCGAGGACGGTCGCGAACACTTCCGCGTGCTGCGTCCCTGCGAACTGCTGGATCACGCCTGCCGTCGTCAACTCGCCTTCGGTCGCCCGGCAATGGTCGATCAATGCTCCCAATGCCTCGGCCTCGGGACCGGGATCCAGGACCCGCGGCAGGTCATGCCGGCGGGCGACGTCCGGCGCGACCAGCAGGCCCTCGATCATGGCGCGAGCAAGCGACGGCGCCCGGCGCGCCGCGGGTGGCACGGAGCGTGCCACCGACCGGCTCCGAGGCACGTCGCGCTCATCGCCCTGCATCAGGAGCTTGCTTAGTTGGTCCTCGGGAAGGCCGGCGAGTTCGCCGAATCGCCGTCGCAGGAGCGCGGCGAGGATCGGCGCCTGGACCATCGAAACGAGCGGTCGCGCAGCTGCGATGAGTGCCGCGCGGCCCTCGGCGGTCGCCGGCGGATGGCGCGACGCGAGCGTGCCGACGAGGTACTCCGACAGGGGCACCGCTTCGTCCAGCACGCGCTCGAACGCGTCCTTGCCGTGCGCGCGTACGAAGTCGTCCGGATCCTCGCCCTCGGGCAGGAACGCGAAGCGCGCCTCCTTGCCGTCGGCGAGCGCCGGCAGCGTGTTCTCGAGCGCCCGCCACGCCGCCTTTCGACCCGCCGCATCGCCGTCGAAGCAGAACACCACCGAGTCGGTGAGGCGGAAGAGCTTCTGCGCGTGGACGGGCGTCGTCGCCGTGCCGAGCGTCGCGACGACGTTTTCGACGCCGTGCTGCGCGAGCCCGACGACGTCCATGTAACCCTCGACCACCACGGCACGGCCGGCCGAGCGGATCGCGTCACGCGCGAGGAAGAGGCCATAGAGCTCATGCCCCTTCGAGAACAGCGCCGTCTCGGGCGAGTTGAGGTACTTGGGCTCTCCGCTCCCGAGGACCCGGCCGCCGAACGCAATCACGCGTCCGCGCGAGTCGTGGATCGGGAACATGATGCGACCGCGAAAGCGGTCGTGGCGCCGTCCGCCGTCACCCGTTGCCACGAGCCCGGCGGCATCGAGCGCGGGGTTGTCGTAACTCTCG
The DNA here is from genome assembly GCA_036393115.1 of Casimicrobiaceae bacterium. Lineage (GTDB taxonomy): Bacteria > Pseudomonadota > Gammaproteobacteria > Burkholderiales > Casimicrobiaceae > VBCG01. The sequence goes on along the minus strand of DASVWR010000235.1, from coordinate 1,770 downwards.
AATGCGGACGCGAGCGCCTGCCGCGCGTCGGGTGCATAGCCGATGCCGAAGCGTGCGGCGATCGGCCCGGTGAGCCCGCGCCGCTTCAGATAGTCGATCGCGACTTCCGCGTCCTTCAACTGTGCCCGGTAGAACTTCGCCGCCGCGAGGAGCACCGGCGCGAGGTCGGTCGCCTGCTCGCGCCGCTCGCGCTCTCCCGGCCGATCGATGTGCGGCACGGTGAGTCCGGCGTCCCGCGCGAGCGTCTCGACGCTTTCCGGAAACGACTTTCCGGCGTAATTCATCAGGAAGCCGATCGCCGTGCCGTGTGCTCCGCAGCCGAAGCAGTGGTAGAACTGCTTCGTAGGGCTGACCGTGAACGACGGCGTCTTCTCGCTGTGGAACGGGCAGCACGCCTGGTAATTGGCGCCGGCCTTGCGCAGCGGGACCATCCGATCGATCACGTCGACAATGTCGACGCGCGCGAGCAGCGTCTGGACGAAGTCGTTGGGGATCATCGCTTCGCGCGCCGCTCCGGGCCATCGCGTCGGGGCACCGCGCGGCCGGCCGCTCGAGCCGGCCGCTGGCGCTCCCACACGGCAGGGAAACGCCCCATTATAAGCTCGCGGGAACAACGTTCCGTTCGTCGCGTTCCAAATGATCTTACCGTTGTTCGGATCATTTCACCTCTATCCGGACGTTTCCGACATCGAGGAGACCGCAATGGCCAATCCGTTCGTGCATGTCGAATTGCATACCCGAGATCTGCCGAAAGCGCGCGCGTTTTACGAGACCCTGTTCGGCTGGGAGCTGAAGGACATGCCGATGGAAGGCGGCCACAGTTACACGCTGATCGGCGTGGGCGAAGGGACCGGTGGCGGGATGATGGCGGACAACAATGTCCCGCCGCACTGGCTCGCCTATGTCGGCGTCGACGACGTACGCGCGAAGACCGCGCAGGCGAAGTCGCTCGGCGCAACGGTGCTGCAGGACGTCATGGAGGTCGGCGAGTACGGCACGATGAGCGTCATTCGCGACCCTTCGGGCGCGGCGATCGCAATGTGGCAGCCGAAACCAGGTAAGTGAGTCGCGCCTTGCAGTTCGGCGCCTGACGACCAGCGCGCCTCACGACCCCGCGAGGCGTGCCTTCACCCGCGCGGCAACGCCGGCCATGTCGGCACGCCCGGCGAGCGCGGGTTTCAACACCGCCATCACCTTGCCCATCGCCGCCGGACCGGTAACGTCGCTCGCTGCGGCGAGCGCCGCGTCGATCGCGGCGTCGATCTCCGATGCGGTCATCTGCTGCGGCAGGTAGGCCTCGAGGATCGCCACCTCGGCGCGCTCGGCCTCGGCGAGATCGAGGCGCTTGCCGGCGGTGAACTGCTCGATCGAATCGCGGCGCTGCTTCAGCATCCGCTCGATCACCGCGACGACGTCGGCATCGGAAAGCTCCCTGCGTTCGTCGACTTCACGCTGCTTGATCGCGGCCTGCAGGAGCCGCAGCGTCGAGAGCTTCGCAGCCACGCGCGCGCGCATCGCATCGTGCGTGTCCGAAGTGATCCGTTCCTTGAGAGTCATCGGTGAGATCGAGCCATGAAAAAGGGGCGAATCGCTCCGCCCCTCGTTGCCTGTCGACTACTGCGCGCGGACGCGTCAGTACAGCTTGGGCGGCAATTGCTGGCTGCGCAGACGCTTGTAGTGGCGCTTGATCGCGGCGGCCTTCTTGCGCTTGCGCTCGGAGGTCGGCTTTTCGTAGAACTCGCGCGCCCGCAGCTCGGTCAGCAGGCCGGT
>DASVWR010000234.1:0-51072 GCA_036393115.1 Casimicrobiaceae bacterium | reverse complement strand
TGATCCGCGACAGCGGCTTCGTCTCGATCGGGCCGAACTTCGCGAAATCGATCTTCGGCCACGGCAGGAGCTCGATGCCACCGACCCCGGCGCCTCCGACGGCCGCAGCGGGGGCCTTTGCGAACGCCTCGATGTCCTCCTTCAGGATGCGGCCGTGGTTGCCGGTCCCCGTGACGCGCCCGAGGTCGACGCCGAGCTCGCGGGCGAGCTTGCGCACGCCCGGTCCCGCGTACGCGAGCGCGAAAGCCTTCTCGTCGACCGCAGTGCGCGCGACCGCCGGCGAAGCCGCCGGGATGGGGGCAGGAGCAGGAGCGGCGACCGGCGGTTTCGCCTGCTGCGAAGGCGCGCTCGCAGGTTCCGGGCGGGCTTCGGGTGCGCCCTCGGTTGCGAGCATCACGATCCCCGTGCCCTCGCTCACCTTGTCGCCGACCTTCACGCGAATCTCGCGCACCGTTCCCGCAAACGGTGCGGGAACATCCATCGTCGCCTTGTCCGATTCGAGCGTGACCAGCGGGTCCTCGGCGGCAACGGTGTCGCCGGACTTGACCAGCACGTCGATCACCGGAACGTCCTTGAAGTCGCCGATGTCGGGCACCTTGACTTCGACGACGCCGGCCGGCCCGTGCGCGGGCGCGGGTGGAGCCGACACCGGCGACTTCGGCGTTGCCGACGCCGGGACCGCGGCATCGAGCGCGAGGATCACGCTTCCCTCGTTCACCTTGTCGCCGACCTTGACCCGGATCTGCCCCACGGTTCCGGCAGCAGGAGCAGGCACGTCCATCGTCGCCTTGTCCGATTCGAGCGTGACGAGCGGATCCTCGGCGGCAACGGTGTCGCCGGGCTTGACCAGCACGTCGATCACCGGCACGTCCTTGAAATCTCCGATGTCCGGGACTCTTACCTCCATAGCTCCTCCAGGGTCAGCCTTGGGTCAGCCTTGGGTCAAACGGTCCACGGATCGGGCCGCTCGGTGTCGAGACTATATTTCCGGATCGCCTCGGTCACCAGCGCCGGTGCGACGGCGCCCTCGTCGGCGAGCGCTTTCAACGCCGCGACCGTCACGTAGTAGCGATTGACCTCGAAATACTGACGCAACTTGACGCGCCAGTCGCTGCGGCCGAAGCCGTCGGTGCCGAGCGTCACATACCGCCGGCCAAGATACGGGCGGATCTGCTCGGCAAAGGCCCGCACGTAGTCGGTCGAAGCGACGACCGGCCCGGCGTGGCCTTCGAGCGCGGTCTCGGCGTAGCTCCTGCGCCGAGGCGCTTCCGGGTGCAGCAGATTGTGCCGCTCGACGCTGCGGCCTTCGCGCGCGACCTCGGTGAAGCTCGTCGCGCTCCAGACGTCGGACGCCACCTTCCAGTCGTCGCGCAAGAGGTCCGCCGCGGCGATCACTTCGCGAAGGATCGTTCCCGAACCCATCAACTGCACGCGCGCGCCCTTCCCCTTCGCGCCTTCCTTCAGGAGATAGAGCCCCTTGACGATGCCCTCTTCCGATCCCGAGGGCATGGCCGGGTGGTGGTAGTTCTCGTTCATCAGCGTGACGTAGTAGTAGACGTCGTGCTGCTCTTCCATCATCCGCCGGATGCCGTCGCGGATGATCACCACCACTTCGTAGGAAAAGGTCGGATCGTAGGCGACGCAGTTCGGGATGTTGCTCGCGAGGACGTGGCTGTGGCCGTCCTCGTGCTGCAGACCCTCGCCGTTCAAGGTCGTGCGCCCGGCGGTGCCGCCGAGGAGAAACCCGCGGCAACGCATGTCACCGGCCGCCCACGCGAAATCGCCGAAGCGCTGGAACCCGAACATCGAGTAGTAGATATAGAACGGGATCGTCGGAAGGTTGTTGTTCGAGTACGACGCCGCGGCCGCCATCCACGAGCACATCGCGCCCGGCTCGTTGATCCCTTCCTGCAGCACCTGACCCTTCTTGTCCTCGCGGTAGTACATCAGTTGATCGGCGTCCTGCGGGCGGTAGAGCTGGCCGACCGCCGAGTAGATGCCGAGCTGGCGGAAGAGGCCCTCCATGCCGAACGTGCGCGACTCGTCCGGAACGATCGGGACGATGTACTTCCCGAACGCCTTGTCGCGCAGCATCGCGCTCAGCATCTGCACGAACGCCATCGTGGTCGAGATCTCGCGCTCGCCGGTATCCTGCAGCAGCCGCTCGAACATCGAGAGCGGTGGCGCCTCGAGCGATGTATCCGATTTCTGCCGTCGCGCCGGAAGATGACCGCCGAGCGCCTCGCGCCTCGCCTTCAAATACGCCAATTCGGGGCTTGCCTCGGGAAAGGTCACGAACGGCACATCGGAGAGCTGGTCGTCGGTGACCGGGACTTCGAAGCGATCGCGGAATTGCTTCAACGCGACCTCGGTCATGTGCTTCGCCTGATGCGCGATCATCTGGCCCTCGCCGGACTCGCCCATCCCGTAGCCCTTCACCGTCTTGGCGAGCACCACCGTCGGCTGACCCTGGTGCGCGACCGCGGCGGCATAGGCTGCATAGACCTTCGCATGATCGTGGCCGCCGCGATTCAACTGCCACACCTCGTCGTCGGAGAGATGCGCGACCATCGCCTTCAACTCCGGCGTGTTGAAGAAATGCTCGCGCACGTAGGCGCCGTTCTTGCTCTTCAGATCCTGATACTGCCCGTCGACGACCTCCTCCATCCGCGCGAGGAGCAGGCCATCCTTGTCCGCGGCGAGAAGCGGATCCCATCCCGAGCCCCAGACCACCTTGATCACGTTCCATCCGGCGCCGCGGAAGATCGCTTCGAGCTCCTGGATGATCTTGCCGTTGCCACGGACCGGCCCGTCGAGGCGCTGCAGGTTGCAGTTGATGACGAAGATCAGGTTATCGAGTTTCTCGCGCCCGGCAAGGGCGATGGCGCCGAGCGTCTCGGGCTCGTCGCATTCGCCGTCGCCGAGGAAGCCCCATACCTTGCGTGCCGACGTGTCGGCGAGCCCGCGTCCTGCGAGGTACTTGAGGAAGCGTGCCTGATAGATCGCCATCAGCGGCCCGAGGCCCATCGAGACCGTCGGAAACTGCCAGAACGACGGCAACAGCCACGGGTGCGGGTACGACGGCAGGCCATGCCCGCCGGTCTCCTGGCGGAAGTTGTTCATCTCGGCTTCGGTGATCCTGCCCTCGACGAACGCGCGTGCGTAGAAGCCCGGTGAGCTGTGCCCCTGAAGATAGACGAGATCGCCGACGTGCGACTCGGTCGCCCCGTGCCAGAAGTGGTTGAAACCGATGTCGTAGAGCAGTGCCGACGATTGAAAGCTCGCGATGTGCCCGCCGAGCTCCGAGGATTCCTTGTTCGCGCGCAGGATCATCGCCGCGGCGTTCCAGCGAATCACCGAGCGGATCCGATGCTCCATCGCCGGGTCACCCGGCAATGGCGGCTGGTCTTCCGGCGCGATCGTGTTCCGGTACGGCGTCGTCAGCGGCTGCAGCGGCTGCGTTCCGGTCCGCCTCGCCTCGTCGCGCAGGCGCGCGAGCAGGAAGCGCGCGCGCTCGGTGCCCTGATGCTCGATCACCGCGCGCAGCGAATCGACCCATTCACCGGTCTCGACCGGATCGTGGTCATTCATGATGCCCATGCTGTTTCTCCTCGTAGATCAGGCGGCCGCGGCCGGATGCGTTGCGATCCAGTGCCGCGCGATGTCGATGCGCCGGCAGACCCAGACACGATCGTGCTTCTCGACGTGGTCGAGGAAGCGCCGGAGCGCCGCCAAGCGTCCCGGACGTCCGACCAGCCGGCAGTGCATGCCGATCGACATCATCTTCGGCGTCTCCTGCCCCTCCGCGTACAGCACGTCGAACGCATCGCGCAGATAGGCGTAGAACTGGTCGCCCGAATTGAAACCCTGCGGCGATGCGAAGCGCATGTCGTTCGTATCGAGCGTATACGGTACCACCAGGTGCATGTGCTCGCGGCCGTCGCGCGTCGTGACGCGGGTCCAGAACGGCAGATCGTCGCCGTAATAGTCGGCGTCGTAAACGAAGCCGCCGTGCTCGACGACGAGCTCGCGCGTATGCGGGCTGTCGCGCCCGGTATACCAGCCGAGCGGCGCGCTGCCGGTCATCCGGCGGATGATCTCGACGCCGATGCGCATGTGCTCGCGCTCGGTGGCTTCGTCGATCTCCTGGTAATGAATCCATCGCCAGCCGTGGCAGGCGATCTCGTGTCCGAGCTCGACGAACGCCGCCGTCGCCTCGGGGTTGCGCTCGAGCGCCATCGACACGCCGAAGACGGTAAGCGGCAGGCGACGGCGCTCGAACTCGCGCAGCACGCGCCAGACACCGGCACGCGAGCCGTATTCGTAGATCGACTCCATCGACAAGTGCCGCGCCGGATACGCCGGCGCACCGATGATCTCGGACAGGAACTGTTCGGAGCCCTTGTCGCCGTGCAGCACGCAGTTCTCGCCGCCCTCCTCGTAGTTCAGCACGAACTGCACGGCAATGCGCGCATTGCCCGGCCAGTCCGCGCGCGGTGGATGGCGGCCGTAGCCGACGAGGTCGCGCGGATACGAAGGATCGAGCTTCACGCGCGCGCTTGCAGGAGGTCGACGAGCGCGAGCGCCACGACGTGCGTCGCCTTGTAGAGGTCGTCGAGTACCAGCTTCTCGTCGGCACGATGGCCGTTGGCTTCGAGGAGCGTCCGCGGTCCGGCGCCATAGAGGACCGTCGGCACCCCGGCCGCGGCATAGAGGCGCGCATCGGTGTAGAGCGGCGAGCCGCGCGTCTTCACGTCTTCGCCGATGATCGCCTTCGCATTCGAGGCAATTGCGTGCACGAGCTTCTCCTGCCCGGGAATCGGCACGAAGGGGACCGCGAGCAGGATGCGCCGCACGTTGCAGGTGATCCCGGGCCAGCGCGCGGCCGACTCGGCAATGCGCCGCGTGAGCGCGGCCTCGACCTCCTCGGCATTCTCCTCCGGGATGATCCTGCGGTCGAGCCTGAACGTGACGTTGTCCGGAACGACGTTGGTGTTGATGCCGCCCGAGATGAGGCCGACGGTGAGCGTCGGGCTGTCGATGCCGTCGACCTTCGACTTCGTCGCGGCGAGCGTCCTGCGCAATGCATAGAGATCGGTGAGAACCGCGGTCGCGGCTTCGAGAGCGTCGATGCCGGTCGCCGGCATCGCCGCGTGGGCTGACCGGCCGATCACCTCGACTTCGAGATGCAGGCAGCCGTTGTGCGCGGTCGTGATCCCGTACGCGAACCCCGCCGAAATGGCGTAGTCGGGACGCGAAATGTTCTCGGCGAGAAGGCGCGCAGGACCGAGCGCCCCACCGGCTTCCTCGTCGTGGGTGAAGTGCAACTCGACGGCGCCCGCGAGCTTCGCGCCGCTCGCCTTCAGTGCGGCGAGCGCGAATGCGTAGGTCGCAAAATCCGATTTCGACACCGCAACGCCGCGCCCGACCATGACGCCGCCGCGAATCTCGGCGCCGTAGGGGTCGACGCTCCAGCCAAGACCGGGCGGCACGACGTCGCCGTGCGCATTCAGTGCGACGACCGGCCCGTCGCCGAAGCGCTCGCGCACGACGAGGTTCGTGGCGCTCACCATGCCGCTCGCCCGCACGGCGTCGTCGGGGACCGGGTGCCGCTCGACGGCGAAGCCCAGCCCTTCGAGAAGCTCGGCGGCGCGCTTCGCGTGCGCCGCACAATCGCCGGGCGGGTTGTCCGACGGAACCCTGACGAGCTCGGCGAGAAAGGCAGTCTGCTGCGCCTCGTGTTCGCGCAGCCAGCGCGCGATCGCATCCCGGGGTGTTGCGCTCATCCGCATGCAGTCTCCGTACAGGCAATCAGTGCGCGACTTCCCGGCGAGTGTAGTGGCGCAGGACGTCGAGGAAGATGCGCGCACCGAGGTCGGCATCCTCGGCGGTCATCGTCTCCGCCGGGCTGTGGCTGATGCCGCCGTTGCCGCAGCGGACGAACAGCATGCCGATCGACGTGAGATCCGCGATCGCCATGCCGTCGTGGCCGGCGCCGCTCGCGAGGTAGCGCGGCTCGATGCCCTCGGCGCGGATCTGCTCGGCGATGTGCTCGATGATGACAGGGGCGCACGGACTCGCGCGCGCGTCGTGCTGCGGCGTGACCGCCGCGTCGACGTGGCGCCGCGATGCGATCGCCGCGATCTCACGCAGCACGTCGTCGACCGCAGTCTTGCGCACGACATCGTCGCCGGCGCGAATGTCGATCGTGAACGCCGCGGCACCCGGAATGACGTTGGTCGCGCCGTTGGGCACACCGAGCACGCCGACGGTGCCGACCAGCGATTCGCCCGTCGAGCACCGCTTCTCGATCGCGAGAACCATCTCGGCGGCTGCAGCCGCGGCATCGCGGCGATGGCTCATCGGCACCGTGCCCGCGTGCCCGGCGAGCCCGTCGACGCGCACGGCGAAGCGGCTCGCGCCCGCGATCGACGTCACGACGCCGACCGGGCGGCCTTCTTCGAGCAGCACCGGCCCTTGCTCGATGTGGATCTCGACGTAGCCCAGCACCTCATCCGCACGGTGCGCTGCGTCGCCGACCCGAGCGGGATCGAGGCCGAAGCGCACCAGCGCCTCGGCCATCGTGATGCCATCGGCGTCCTTCCTGTCGAGGAGCGCCGGGTCGAAGGTCCCGGCGACTGCGCGGCTGCCGAGCAGCGTCGCGTTGAAGCGCACGCCCTCCTCGTCGGCGAAGGCAATCACCTCGATCGCGTGGGGAAGACGCACTCCCGCGTCGTGAAGCGCCGCAACGCAGGCGATCGGAGTGACCACGCCGAGCATGCCGTCGTAGCGGCCCGCGTTGCGCACGGTGTCGAAGTGCGAGCCGGCGAGGAGCGCCGGCAATCCAGGGCGATCGCCCTCGTAGCGGCCGACGACGTTGCCGATCGCGTCGAACCGCGCACTCATGCCGGCGGCTTCCATCCATCCTTTGATCAGATTGCCGGCCGCCTTGTGCTCGGCGGTGAGGAAGTGGCGCGACAGCGCCTCCCGGTTTTGCGAGATCGTCGCAAGCTCGTCGAGCCGCGCCATGATTGCGGTGCCGAAGCGGAGTGGTTCCCGCGGCATGCTCATATGTGCGCGATGCGCAGCAGATTCGTCGTGCCGGCGACTCCGAACGGTACCCCGGCAGCAATCACCACGGTGTCGCCAGGTTTCGCAAAGCCTTCCCGTACCGCACGCCGGCACGCGGTGTCGACCATTTCGCCGACGTCCTTCACGTCCTCGGTCTCGACCGAGTGCACGCCCCACACCAGCGCGAGGCGGCGCGCAGTCCGAACGTCGGGGGTGAGGCTCAGGATCGGCGAGGTCGGGCGCTCGCGCGCCGCGCGCAGGCTCGAATGCCCCGAGCTCGTGTAGATGACGGTGACGGCGACGCGAAGGAGCTCCGTCACGCGGCGCATTGCGCAAAAGATCGCGTCCGATACCGTCGCCTCGGCGGGAGTATGCGACGCGTCGATCATCTCGCGGAAGTGCGGGTCGAACTCGACCTGGCCGATGATGCGATCCATCATCGCGACCGCCTCGACCGGATATCGACCGCTCGCCGATTCGGCGGAAAGCATCACCGCGTCGGCACCCTCGTAGACCGCGGTGGCGACGTCGGACGCCTCGGCGCGCGTCGGCACCGGGGCGGCGACCATCGACTCCAGCATCTGCGTCGCAACGATCACCGGCTTCCCCGCCCTGCGGCACGCGCGCACGATGCGCCGCTGGATCACCGGGACGCGCTCGGCGGGCAGCTCGACGCCGAGATCGCCGCGCGCGACCATGATGCCGTCGGAGCGCTCGACGATCGCGTCGAGATGCTCGATCGCTGCCGGCTTTTCGAGCTTCGACATGATCGCCGCGCGGCCGGCGGCCAGTGCGCGCGCCTCGTCGAGATCCTGCGCGCGCTGCACGAACGACAGCGCGAGCCAGTCGACGCCGAGCGAAAGGCCGAACTCGAGGTCGCTCCTGTCCTTCGCGGTCAGGATCGAGATCGGCAGCACGACGCCCGGGACATTGACGCCCTTGCGGTCCGAGAGGAGCCCGCCGGTCGTCACGCGGGTCTGTGCGAAATCGGGCCCGCAGCGCTCGACGGCGAGACGGATCTTGCCGTCGTCGAGCAGGAGCTCGGTGCCAGGCTCGAGCGCGGCGAAGATCTCGGGATGCGGGAGCGCTGCCCGGGTGGGGTCGCCGGGTGCCGGGTCCATGTCGAGGCGAAATGCCGCGTTCGCATCGAGGCGCACCGGCGCGTTCACGAACGTGCCGACGCGAAGCTTCGGCCCCTGCAGGTCGAGCAGCACGGCGATCGGCCGCCCGGTCTCGCGCTCGATCGCGCGGATGATATCGAGGCGCTCGCGATGCTGGTCCTGCGTGCCGTGGCTGAAGTTCAGGCGGAACACGTCGGCACCGGCGTCGAACAGCGCGCGGATGGTGGCGGCGTCCGAGCTCGACGGCCCGAGGGTAGCGACGATTTTCGCGTTGCGGTGACGGCGCATGGCGGGCTCGACGTTCAGTTGGATGCGTGGCGCGCGCCGGGCTCGATCAGGATCGCGCGGAAATCGTTGACGTTGGTGAGCGTCGGGCCGGTGACGACGCTGTCGCCGAGGGCGCCGAAGAAACCGTGCCCGTCGTTGTCGTCGAGACGCTCGCGCGGGCGCATGCCGGCGGCGAAGGCCCGCGCGAGCGTGTCCGGCGCGAGGTACGCGCCCGCGATCTCCTCCTGGCCGTCGACGCCATCGGTGTCGCCGGCGAGCGCGTGGATTCCAGGATGGCCGTCGAGCGCGACGCCGAGCGCCAGCAGGAACTCGACGTTGCGCCCGCCGCGTCCGGTCCCGCGCACGGTGACCGTCGTCTCGCCGCCGGAGAGCAGGACGCACGGCGGCGCGAACGGCTCGCCGTGCTTCGCGACCTGCAGCGCGATGCCGGCCATCACGCTGCCGACATCGCGCGCTTCGCCCTCGATGCTGTCGCCGAGAATGTGCGCGGCGATGCCCTGCGCGCGCGCCACCGCGGCGGCGGCTTCGAGCGCCATCTGTGGCGTCGCGATCATCGTCGTCGTACTGCCGGTTAGACGCGGGTCCCCCGGCTTCACCGTTTCGCCGCGACCGCTTTCGAGCACGTCGACGACCCGCGCCGGAGCCTCGATGCCGTAGCGACGCACGATCGCGAGCGCATCGGCGCAGGTCGTCGGATCGGCGACCGTCGGTCCCGACGCGATATCGATCGGGTCGTCGCCGGGAACGTCGGAGATCAGCAGCGTGACGAGCTTCGCGGGGTGGCACGCGGCGCCGAGCCGGCCACCCTTGATCGCCGACAGGTGCCTGCGCACGCAGTTGATCTCGCTGATCGTCGCACCCGACTTGAGGAGCGCGCGATTGACCGCCTGCTTGTCGTCGAGCGAGAGGCCTGCCGCCGGTGCGACCATCAGCGACGATCCGCCGCCCGAGATCAGGCAGAGCACGAGATCGTCGGGTCCAAGCCCATGCACCCGCTCGGCGATACGCCGCGCAGCCTCGACGCTGGCGCCATCGGGCACCGGGTGCGCAGCCTCGATGATTTCGATCCGCCTGCACGGCACCGCGTAGCCGTAGCGCGTAACGACGACCCCTTCCAGCGGACCGCGCCAGCTCGCCTCGACGGCGGCGGCCATCGCTGCCGACGCCTTGCCGGCGCCGATCACGATCGCGCGGCCCGAAGGCGCGCGCGGGAGTCGCGGCGGAATGCAGCGGATCGGCTGAGCAGCGCCGATCGCGGCGTCGAACATCCGTTGCAGCAGCTCGCGTGGTGTGTCCATGGACGGTTCAGGGCCTGGGGCCTGTCAACGCTATGTACACAAGCGCGAACGGTAGCCACGGGCCGGCGCTCGCCGCGTGGTCAGACCAAGCATACCATCGGAGCCCGCCGTGTCAATCGACGCGCGTGCCATAATCGCCGCGGCCCCATGAATTCCAGAGCGCCCTCGCACCCTGCGATGTTCCACCGCGTGCAGCCGCCGCCGCGCGTCCGGCTCTCCGACGCCGTCAGCGAGCAGATCGAGCGGTTGATCGTCGACGGAGCGCTGGCGCCGGGTGAGGCGCTGCCCGCCGAGCGAGAGCTGTCGCGACGCCTCCACGTGTCGCGCCCGTCGCTGCGCGAGGCTCTGCTGAAGCTCGAGGCGCGCGGATTGCTGCGCGCCGGGCGCGGCGGAAGCCTCGCGGTGACCGACGTCGCGGCGCCGACGATTACCGATCCGCTCGTGCACCTGCTGCTTCGCCACGACAAGGCGGCGCGCGACGTGCAGGACGTGCGCTACGGGCTCGAGGCGCTCACGGCGTGGCACGCGGCGCAGAACGCCACCGCGGCCGACCTGCGCAAGCTGCGCAGGATCTTCGCGTCGATGGCGCCCGGCCGGGGCAGGCGCGACGCGCTCGTCGATGCGCAGGCCGACACCGAGTTCCACATGGCGATCGCCGACGCTTCGAAGAATGTCGCCCTCGCGCACATCGTCCACGGCATCGTCAACCTGGTGCGCACCAGCTCGTTTCGCGTCCGCGACCTGCTCTATCAGCAGAGCGAGAACATCCCGATCCTGCACGAGCAGCACGCGGCGATCCTCGACGCGATCGCCGACCGCGATCCGGAGCGGGCGCGCTCGGCGGCGCAGCTCCACTTCGCGTTCATCCAGGCAAGCCTGCGCGAGCTCGGCCCTGGTCGGCCCGCGTCCCGTGCCTCGGCGCCACCGCGGACGCCCGCGCGAACTGGAGCGACGCGCCGCCGCACAAGCACGCCGGGGCGCTAACCTGCGCCGCCACCGCGGCACGACGGCCGTCATCCGCGAAGCGCCTCGCGCAGATCGACCGTTCCGGGCGCGGTGTCGCGCAGCAGCATGCTCTCCTCGATGTGCTCGAAGTGGCGGACCATCAGCGCGGCCGCGCCGTCGGCGTCGCGGCGCTCGATCGCGGCGAAGACCTTGGCGTGCTCGTCGTGCGAGCAGGTGGCAACCATCGTCGTTCCATAGTAGACCTCGACCAGTGACGTGCGCGCGCTGATCTCGCGCACGAACCCGGCGAGAACGCCGTTGCCGGCGAGCTCGGCGATCAGCCGATGAAAATCGCCGAAGACCCGCGTCCCGTGCGCGGTTCCGGCCCGGAGCTCGCCGCTCTGCACGAGCTTCGATTCACGCTCGATCTGCTGGCGCAGCAGGCGCAACTGGGCCGGCGCCGCTCCGGCCGCGAGCTTGCGCGCCGTGGCGGCCTCGAGCACCCGCCGCGTCTCGAACACGTCGCGCGCCTCCTGTACCGACGGCTGCGCGACGCAGGCGCTTTTCGATGGCTCCCACGTGATGAGCTTGTACCGCGCGACGATGAAGAGAGCCTCGCGCACTTTCGTGCGGCTCACCCCGAAGATCGCGCCGAGGCACTCCTCGCCGAGACGCGTGCCTGGCAGGAGCCGGCGCTCGACGATTGCGTCGGTGATCCGCGTCGCGATCGATTCCGCGTCCGGCGCGGTCGCGCCCGACGCTGCCGAATTCGCGCCGCGCTTCGCGGGCCGGGCACGGTGCAGCATTGACGCCCGGCCACGGGCGATCTGCTTAGGCGCTCCCTTTTCAGTTGCCATCGCGCTCGTTTTTGTATACAGGCTGGTTGACATTGTATGTGCCTGCCTCGCCGCCGGCAAGTCCGCCGCGCGGGTACTCGCGCAGAATAATGCCGCGGCAGGGCGGCGGGCGGTTCCGGCACACCGCGCGCGCGCCATCCGCGTCGCTTCCCGATCGATGCCCTTCCGCAGGCTTTACAGTATACTATTCAATTGATATCGTATGCAGTCTAGCATACGTGATTGACCCGCGCTCCGCGTCGCGTCCGAGTCGAGCGCCGACTGCAACCGATCACTGGCCGCCGCATGACGACACCTGGTGACCGCATCACGCTGAACGAGCTCAATCGCCTCGACGAAGCGGCGTTCACGCGCGCGCTCGGCGAGATCTTCGAGCACTCGCCGTGGGTGGCCGCCGGGGCCTGGTGCGAGCGGCCGTTCGCCGATATCGGTGCGCTGCACCGCGCGATGGCCGGCCGGGTGCTCGCCGCGCCGCGCGAGCGGCGGCTCGCGCTCCTGCGCTCGCACCCCGAGCTGGCCGGACGCGAGGCGCGAGACGGAGCGCTGACCGCACGCTCGACCGCCGAGCAGTCAGGCGCAGGGCTCGACGCGCTGTCGCGCAACGAGGCTCTGCGCATCGCGGAGCTCAACGCCGAATACCGCGCGCGCTTCGGCTTTCCGTTCATCATCGCGGTGAAGAACTACACGAAACGAGGCATCCTGCGCGAGCTCGAGCGCCGCGTTGCCGGCGATCCGAAGGCCGAGTTCGACGCCGGCGTGCGGCAGGTCTGCGAGATCGGCCTGATCCGGCTCGAAGAGATGCTCGGCGGCACCTGAGCGCGTCGAGGACGACACGAGGAGTGCATGCGATGGGACGGCTCTCGACTCACGTGCTGGACACCGTGCGCGGAGGCCCGGCCGACGGCGTCCGCATCGACCTGGCCGTCGCGAACGGGACGGGCTGGCGCACGCTGAAGTCGGTGACGACGAACGGCGACGGGCGCACCGCCGAACCGATCCTCGAGGGCGACGCGCTGGAGGCCGGACGCTACGAGCTCGTGTTTCACGTGGCGGACTACTTCGCCCGCCGCGGCACCGCGCAGGGCACGCCGCCGTTCCTCGACACGGTGCCGATCCGCTTCACGATCGCCGATCCGGACGCCCATTACCACGTGCCGCTGCTCGTCACGCCGTGGAGCTACTCGACCTACCGCGGAAGCTGAGCGGCACGGAGGCGCCCGATGGAAGCGTACGTGGTCGACTGGCTGAGCATGCTCGTGCGCTGGCTCCATCTCGTCGCCGGCATCGCGTGGATCGGCGCGTCCTTCTACTTCGTGATGCTCGACAACTCGCTGATGCCGCCGCAGAACGAGGAGGACCGGAAGCACGGCGTGTTCGGCGAGCTCTGGGCCGTGCACGGCGGCGGCTTCTACAACAGCCGGAAGTACCTGACCGGACCGAAAGGCGAGCCGCTCTCCGAGCACCTGCACTGGTCGAAATGGGAGGCGTACACGACCTGGATGTCGGGGGTCGGCCTCCTCGCGATCGTCTACTGGCACGGTGCGAGCACGTTCCTGATCGACACGAGCGTGATGGACCTGACGCCTGCCGCCGCGATCGCGATCAGCATCGGCTTCCTCGTCGGCGGCTGGCTCGTCTACGACGCGCTGTGCCGCATCCTGGAAGGCCGGGAGATGCTGCTCGGACTCGTCCTGTTCGTGCTCATCGTGATCGCCGACTGGGGCCTCTTCCACCTCTTCAGCGCGCGCGCCGCCTACATCCACGTCGGCGCGATGATCGGCACGATGATGGTGGCGAACGTGTTCTTGCACATCATCCCCGGGCAGAAGCGGATGGTGGCCGCGATCCGCGCCGGCAGCGAACCCGATCCGCGCCCCGGCGTGATCGGCAAGCAGCGCTCGGTGCACAACACGTATTTCACGCTGCCGGTGCTGTTCATCATGATCAGCAACCACTACCCGATGACCTACGGCACCCCGCAGGGCTGGCTCGTCCTCGCGGCGATCATGCTGGCTGGCGTGCTGATCCGGCAGTTCTTCGTGCTGCGTCACCGCGGCAGGGTGAATTACGCGCTGCCGGCAGCGAGCGCAGTGATCCTCGCCGCCGTCGCGATCGCGATCGCGCCGCAGCCGGCGCCGGCCCGCGCGAGCGTCGGCGACGCGAAGGTCACGTTTAGCGAGGTGCGGCCGATCATCGCCGAGCGCTGCGCCGTCTGCCATTCGGAGAAGCCGACCCAGCCGGGCTTCGCCGCCCCGCCTGCGGGCGTGCTCCTCGATTCTGCCGAGCACATCCGCGACAACGCGCCGCGCATCGAGCAGCAGGCGGTGGCGACGCAGACAATGCCGCTCGCGAACATCACGAAGATGACACCCGACGAGCGCGCGCTCATCGGCAGGTGGATCGCCGAAGGCGCGAAGACCCGTTGATCGGAGGCGGCCCACGCGCAAGTCGAATTGGCTCGCGTTGGCGCGCACGCCGTAAGATGTCGCCGCCGCCTCCCTGCGGCGACACGCACAAGCCGATGAAGCCCCTGCCCGCCTCGACAACTCCCGCCCGCGGGCGCGCCGCGCCCGGCTTTCTCGTCCTGCTCGTCGCCAGCGGCACGATCATCTCGCTGTGCATGGGGCTGCGGCAGAGCCTCGGCTTGTTCATGCGGCCGATGACGCTCGACCTCGGCGTATCGGCGGCGACCTTCGGCTTCTCGATCGCGCTGCAGAACATCGTCTGGGGGCTGTCGCAACCCGTCGTCGGCGCGCTCGCCGACCGCCACGGGCCGCGGCCGGTGCTGATCGCGACGTCGATCGTGTATGCCGCGGGGCTCCTGCTGATGGTCGTCGCCGGCGGAAAGCCGGGAGGCCTCGCGCTCGCGGGCTTTCTCACCGGCGTCGGCGTCGCGGGGACCGGCTTCGGAGTGCTGATCGGCACGGTCTCGCGAGCGACGCCTCCCGCTGCGCGCTCGCGGACGGTCGGCATCGTCGCCGCAGCGGGCTCGCTGGGAACCGTGGTGATCGCACCTGCCGGGCAGGTGCTGATCGGCGGCCTCGGCTGGCGGCCCGCGATGATGCTGTTCGCCGCGGTCGCGGCGTCGCTCGCGCTCGTCTCGCTCGCGATCCGCGAGCCTGGGCACGGTCAGGGATCGGCGGCTGCGGCGACGCAGGGACTGCGCGACGCGCTCGTCGAGGCGGTCACGCACCGCGGCTATCTGTTCATGATGGTCGCGTTCTTCGCTTGCGGCTTCCAGCTCGTCTTCATCGCGACCTACCTGCCTTCCTATCTCGATCTGTGCGGAGTCGCGCCGGGCGTCGGCGCGACCGCGCTCGCGCTGATCGGCCTCTTCAACACGATCGGCACCTACGCGTTCGGGCTCCTCGGCGGGCGCTTCAGCGAGAAGCGCCTGCTCGCGCTGATCTATCTCTTGCGCACGCTTATCATCGTTGGGTTCCTGCTGCTACCGGTCAGCGCCGGCTCGGCGCTCGTGTTCGCGTCGGCGATGGGCATGCTCTGGCTCGGCGTCGTTCCGCTCGTGACCGGCATCATCGGCCGTGTCTTCGGCCTCGGCCACTTCAACACGCTCTACGGAATCGTGTTCCTCTCGCACCAGCTCGGCTCGTTCTGCGGCGCGCTGATGGGGGGCATGGTGTTCGACCGCTTCGGCAACTACAACATCGGCTGGGGCGCATTGATCGCCGTCGGACTCGCCGCATTCCTGCTGCAGTGGTCGATGGACGAACGGCCGCCGCGCCGCCGGCGCGAGCCCTCGGCCCCGCCGCTCGCCGAGCCCGCGTAGCGCCGCTGCGTTCAGCGCGGTGGTACCGGGACGAACACCGAGCGGCGCTCCCCGATCACGATCTCGGTCACCGGCACGCCGTAGAGACACTCGATGTTCGCGGCAGTGAGCGCGCGCTCGACGCTGTCGAGTACCAACGGCCGCCCACCGCTGAGAAGGAGCGCGCGATCGGCGTGGGCGAGCGCAACGTCTGGCTCGTGCGTCGACACGATGATCGACTTGCCGGCGGCACGCAGCCGATCGATCTCGGCGAGCACGCGCGCGCGGTTGCCGAAGTCGAGGCTTGCCGTCGGCTCGTCCAGCACCAGCACCGGAGCCGATTGCGCGAGCGCGCGCGCGATCAGCACGAGCTGGCGCTCACCGCCCGAGAGCTCGGTGACGCTGCGCTCGGCGAGATCGGCGATGCGCAGCCGCGCGAGCGCATCGCGGGCAGCCTCGCGATCGGCTTCGTGCGGGGGCCCGAACCACGGTAGCTGTGCCGCACGCGCCATCAGCACGACGTCGATCACGCGGAATGCGAAGCTCATCGCATCGTGCTGCGGCACGTAGGCGAGGCGGCGCGCGCGCTCGGCCGGTCGCAGCGCGGCGATTTCCATCCCGTCCGCGATGACGCTGCCCGCGAGCGGCGCGAGCAACCCGAGCAGCGTGCGCAGCAGCGTCGACTTGCCGGCGCCGTTGCCTCCGAGCACCGCTAGGGATTCGGCCGAGGCGAGCGTGAACGATATCCCCTCGGCGATCCGGCGCGTGCCGAAGCCGATCGCGAGCTCGCGCGCTTCGAGGACCGGAGTTGGCGACATGACGCGGCGTCGGAGCGGGCGGCTCAGTAGACGTGGCGCGCGCGCGCGAGAAGCGCGATGAACACCGGCGTTCCCACGATCGCGGTGAGGATGCCCGGCGGAATCTCGATCGGGGCGACGCTGCGCGCCGCGGTATCGACGATCAGCACGAAGCCTGCTCCCAGCACCGCAGCCTGCGGCAGCAGGCGCGGAAACGACGGTCCGACGACGAGGCGCGCCATGTGCGGAACGACGAGCCCGACCCAGCCGATGATGCCGCCGACCGCGACGCTCGCTGCGGTGACGAGCGTCGCGGCGCCGATCACGACGACGCGCAGCCGCGCTGCCGGCAGGCCGAGCGAGCGCGCCTGATCGTCAGGGAGCGCGAGCAGATCGATGCGCCACGCGAGCGCGAACAAAGTGGCGAGACCGATGGCCACGAGCGGCGCGAGCACCGCGAGCTGACGTCCCGACGCCGACGCGAAGCTTCCCATCAGCCAGAACGTGATCGCCGGCAGCTCGTTGTACGGATCGGCGACGTACTTCAGGAGCGACAGGCCCGCGCCGAGCAGGCTCGCGACGACGATGCCGGTCAGGATCAGCGTGACGAGCGGATCGTGCGCGGTGAGTCGCGAGGCGATCAGCAGCACCGCGGCGACGGCGACGATTCCGCCGGCGAAGGCTGCGAGCGCGACCCCGGCGCTTCCGGCACCGAGGAGGATCGCGATGATCGCGCCGAGCGCCGCCCCCGACGACACGCCGAGCGTATCGGGAGCGACCAGCGGATTGCGGAACAGGTGCTGGTACGCCGCCCCGGCGGCTGCGAGAGCGGAGCCAGTCAGCATCGCGACCGCCACGCGGGGCAGGCGCAGGCCCCAGACGATCGCCTGCGCCGCACTGTCGTTCCCCGCACCCTCGCCGTGATGCCAAAGCGCCGCGACGACGTCGCCGAACGGGAGCGGATAGCGCCCGGCGCCCAGCGCGAGAAACGCGAGTCCCGCCAGTACCACCGCGGTGGCGGCGAAGCGCCCAGTCGTCCCGCCCGCATTCACCGGCGCGATTATGCACGCGCCGCGCGCGGCGGCCGGCTGCGAAGCGCTGCCGGCGTTCGGAAGCACAGCTGATCGGCGCGGTCAGCCGAGCTCGCGCAGAACAGCCAGCGGAGGAACTTTCAGCGCGCTGCGCGTCCCGAGCCACCCGGCGGCGGCAACGAGCGCGACGCCGCCGGCGACCGCATACAGCCACAGCAGCGCGTCCCCGTGATACCGCGTGTCGAACACCTGTGACGCGAGCACGCGGCCCAGCAGCGTCGCGCCTGCGGCGGCGAGCGCCCCCGCCAGCGCGCCGACGAGCGCGAATTCGGCGACCACGGCCGAGCGAAGCTGGCGCGTCGAGGCGCCCAGCGTGCGCAGCACCGCCGCGTCCATCCGTCGCTCGTCCTGCGTCGCGACGACGGCCGCCTCGAGCACGAGGATGCCGGCGGCGAGCGTGAACAGGAACACGAACTCGACCGCGTGCGCGACGCGACTGATGACGCCTTCGACCTCGCCGAGAATTTCGGTGACGTCGATCACGAGCACGCTGGGATAGCGCCGCACGAGCGACGCCGACCATTCTTCGCCGGCACGGTCCGGAACGCGAAAGGCGCTGATCCACGTGACCGGGAGGCCGTCGAGCGCTTTCGGCGCGAACAGCGCGAAGAAGTTGACGCGAAAGCTGTCCCACTGGACTTTGCGCAGGCTCGTGACCGCTGCGGTGACGCGTATGCCGCCGGCGTCGAACGTCAGGCGGTCGCCGAGCCTGACGCCGAGACGCTCGGCGATCCCCTGCTCGAACGAGATCCCGGCTGCGGTGCCGCGCGCATCCGGACTCCAGAAGCGCCCCGCGACGACGTCGTTGCCGGGTGGAAGCCGATCGGTCCACGACAGATTGAACTCGCGCTGGGCGAGACGGCGCGTCCGCGGATCGTCCGAGCGCGCGGCGTCGAGCGCAGCGCCGTTCTTCTCGACGAGCCGGCCGCGGACCATCGGCTCGAAGTCGGGACGAAGGCCGATCGAGCTCTCGACGAGCTCGCGCAGCCCGTCGCGCTGGTCGGGCAGGACGTTGACGAGGAAGCGATTCGGTGCATCGGGCGGCAGCGCCGCGCGCCAATCGGCGAGAAGATCGCCGCGCACCAAGGCGAGCAGGAGGAGCGCCATGCCGCCGAGCGCCAATGCCCCGATCTGGAGACTCGACGCGAGCGCGCGCCGACGCAGATTCGCGAGACCGAACCGCCACGACGCCCCGCGGGTGGGCAGGCGCGCGACGCCGATCAGCAGCAGCCGGGCCGCGGCAGCGGCAACGACGAGCAGAGCGGCGACGCCGGCGACGATCAGCCACGCGGCCTCGACCGCACGCGCCTGCCACCCGATCAACGCAGCGACGGCGACGAT
Source organism: Casimicrobiaceae bacterium (assembly GCA_036393115.1). Classification (GTDB taxonomy): domain Bacteria; phylum Pseudomonadota; class Gammaproteobacteria; order Burkholderiales; family Casimicrobiaceae; genus VBCG01. The sequence goes on along the minus strand of DASVWR010000234.1, from coordinate 32,497 downwards.
CGCAGCGGCCCACGTCACGAAACGCCGTGTGCCGGCGACGGCAACGTCGCGGCGCAGCACGCGCAGCGGCGGCTCGTACGCGAGCGTGACGAGCGGCGGCAAAGCGAAGCCGAGCAGCAGCACGATCGCCGTCGCGACGGCTTCGAGCGCCGGCCACCACGACGGCCACGGCAGCGAAGCGCCGTCGGCGCCGGCAAGCAGCGCCACCATGACCTCCTGCGCGGCGGCGGCGGCGATAATCCCGGCGATGCCTGCGATCGCGCCGACGATCGCGAACTGCACGAGGAACAGGCGCAGCGTGCGTGCGGCAGGTGCGCCGAAGCAGCGCAGCATCGCGGCGACGTCGAGATGCCGGCGCAGATAGCGGCCGCTGGCGAGCGCCACCGCGGCCGCCGCGAGGAGCACCGACGCCAGCGCGGCGAGGCCGAGAAAGCGCGCGGCGCGGTCGAGCGTCTGCCGCAGCTCCGGCCGCAGATCACCGACCGTGTCGACGCGCTGACCTGCGCCGATCGTACGCGAGAGCCACGTCCGATAGCGCTCGAGGGCGCCGGGATCGCCGCGGGCCGCAACCATCAGACGAAACGATGCCCGCGTTCCGGGTTGCACGAGATGCGTCGCGCCGAGATCGGCGGCGTTGATCAGGAGTTTCGGCGCGGGCGCGAATACGATGCCCGCGACCTCGGGCTCGCGCGCGAAGATCGCCGTCACCTGCAGCGCGGCGTCCCCGACGGCGAGGATCGTTCCGCGACGCGCGTCGAGTCGCTCGGCAAGATGCCGGTCGATCCACGCCTCGCCCGGCGCGGGAACCGTTTCCGGTGGCGCAGTCGTTTCGCTGCCGTTCCCCGCAGCGGCTCCGACGGGTGGGACCCGTGCAATCGCGCCGCGCAGCGGGTAGCCCTGCGCAACCGCCTTGACGTCGGTGAGCACCGCCGCGCCGCCGCCTTCGCGCTGGATCATGCTGTTGAAGCGGACGACCGGCGTCGTCGCGAGGCCGAGCGAGCGCGCTTCGCTCGTGAACGTCGCGGGAAGCGGCGCGTCGCCCGTCACCATCAGATCGGCGCCGAGGAGCCGATCGGCCTGCGCCGCGAGGCCGCGGGCGATGCGATCGGTGAAAAGACCCACCGTCGCGACGCTCGCGACGGCGAGCACGAGCGCGCCCATCAGCACGGCGAGCTCGCCGCGGCGCCAGTCGCCGCGCAAGAGCCGCAGCGCAAGCGCGAGGTCGCTGCGCGCGTGCGCCGTCGATGGCGGCGGGATCGATGCCGGCGGAATCGAGGCCGGGGAGCTTGTCGCCGGTGAGGCCCTAGCTGGCAAAGCGGACGCCGGCGCGCTGCGCGCGAAGGCGGGGATCGTGCGACTTCACGAGCACCGGGCGCCCGTCGAGAATCTCGAAGCAGCGCGCGAGCGTCTCGTCTTCGAGGCGCTGCATCGCCTCGGCGGTATAGAACGTCAGGTGCGGCCACAGCATCACGTTGTCCATCGCGTAGAGCGGCGACAGCCGGTGCCCGGTGTGCGAAAGCGGCTCCTCGCCGTAGGCGTCGAGCGCGGCTCCACCTAGATGCCCGCTTTGCAGCGCCTGCACGAGCGCCGCCTCGTCGATGAGCTCGCCGCGCGACACGTTGACGAGGAGCGCCCCCGGCTTCATGCAGCGAAGCTCGCGCTCGCCGACGAGATGCCGCGTTGCCGGCATCAGCACCGCATGCAGCGACACGACATCGCTTTCACCGAGCATCGCGCAGAGATCGTCATACTTCTTGACACCGAGTTTCGCCATCGCATCGGCGTCGACAAAGGGATCGAAGCCGAGCACGCGCATGCGGAATCCCTGGCCGAGCATGCGCGCGACGTTGCTGCCGATCCGGCCCGTACCGACGAGGCCGGCCGTCTTCCCGGCGAGGTCGGTGGCGAGCCACCGCGGGGTCGGCCACGCCCAGCCCTGTCTCTCCATCTCGCGCTCGAGCGGCTTCATCTTCTTCGCGAGCGCCAGGAGCAGCGCGACCGCTCCCTCGGCGACGGTCTCCTCGGCGTACTCGGGAACGTTGACCACCGGGATGCCGCGCTTGCGCGCCGCGTCGATGTCGATCGCGTCGATGCCGACACCGTACTTGACGATCCCCTTCAGCCGCGATGCGCCGGCGATGACGCGCTCGGAGATGCGCGTGTAGCACATGAGGACGAGATCGGCACCGCTCACCTCGGCGGCGAGCGTGTCCTCGGACACCGCGCCGTCGAGGAGGACCAGCGTCGCGCCGCTCTTTCGCAGACCCTCGTCGACCCGAGGCACCTCGAGCTCGGCATCGGTGCGGACGATCTTCACCGCGATGTGATCCGATGACTGTGGCGACGGCCGGTCAGGCGACCGTGCCAATGGCCGATCGGGCGACCGCGCCGATGGCCGATTCGACGATGTCGAGCGCGCGGTCGAGGTCGTGCTCGGCGATGACGAGCGGCGGCGAGAGGACGATCACGTTGCCCTGCCCGACCTTGAACGAGAGGCCCGCGGCGAGGCACCGGTACAGCACCGCTTCGGCCAGGTGTGGCGCCGCGGCGCCGGTCGCCGGATCGACGAGCTCGATGCCGAGCAGCAGGCCGATTCCCCGCACGTCGCCGACCTGCGGCAGGCGCTGCCGCATCGCCTCGAGACGAGTGAGCGCGCGCGCACCGAGCGCGCGCGAGCGCTCGCAGAGGTGCTCGTCGGCGATCACGTCGAGCGTCGCCAGCGCGGCGGCGCAGCCGATCGAGCTCTTCTCGTGCGTGTAATGGCCGAGCGCGCGCTCCGCAGCGATGTCGAGCCCTTCGCGTGCAATCAGCGCTGCCATCGGGAACACCGCACCACCGAGGCCCTTGCCGATCACGACCATGTCCGGAACGGTTCCGTAGTGCTCGAACGCGAACATCGAGCCGGTGCGACCGAGGCAGATCGGGATCTCGTCGAGAATCAAGAGCGCACCGTGCCGATCGCAGGCCTCGCGCAGCCTCGCGTAATACGGCTGCGGCGGAATCTGGACGTCGGTCGAGCGCACCGTCTCGACGATGACGGCGGCGACGTCCTCCTCCTTGGCGAGGACATAGTCGACGTAGTCGGCGCAGCGCGCGTCGCACGTCCCTCCGCAGCCGAAGCGACACTGCCGCGGATCGCACGGAGGCACATGCTCGGTCCCCGGGAGGAGCGGCCCCATGTCGCGGCGGAACAGCGCCTCGCCGCCGATCGAAATGGCGTCGAGCGACGCGCCGTGGAATGCGTCCCACATCGAGATCGTCTTGTGGCGTCCGGTCGCGAGGCGGGCGAGCTTCAGCGCGATGCCGATCGCGCTGGTGCCGCCCGGCGCGAACAGCACCTTCGCGAGGTTGCCCGGTGCGAGCTCGGCAAGACGCCTCGCAAGCGCCACCGCCGCATCGTTGGTGAACCGGCGCGGCGAGAACGGCAGCGTGTCGAGTGCAGCCTTCACTGCTTCGACGACACGCGGATGCCCGTAGCCGACCTGGTGGACGCTGTTGCCGTGAAAATCCATGTAGCGCCGGCCCTCGACGTCCTCGAGCCAGATCCCGCCCGACGCGCGAAGTGCGTCGAAGCACGGCGTCGACAGCGACTGGTGCAGGAAGTGGCGCGCGTCCTCGGCGAGAAGCTCGCGGGTCGCCGGCTCCAGCTGCTCGGCTTCCCACTGGCGGCGCAACGGCGACAGGTTGACGTCGCCCTCGGCGGCGAGGTCGGTCAGCGGGCCGGAGCGCCGGGGCGGATCCATCGATCAAGCATACCGCAGCGCCGGCGGCCGGCGCTCAGTCGGACGCGAGCACGAGCCAGCCCGATAGCGACCGGCGTCCGGCAGGCGTCAGCGCCAGCGCGCGCGACTCGGCGACCCGCACGAACCAGCGCCTCGCGACGAAATGCCCGAGCATCGCCACGGCAAGCGGCCCTGCGAAGTGGTCGCGGCGCTCCGACCAGTCGAGGCACGGATAGGCGACGCCGCGGCGCCCGTTCGCGATGTGACGAGAGTCGATGCCGATCGACTGCAGCGCGTCGTGCCCCGCTTCGGTGATTCGCGAAGCGCCGCCGTCGAACGACAGCGAACCGCGCTCGAGCAGCGTGTCGTGCAGTGCGACGCCTAGCCGCCCGGCGAGGTGCCCGTAGCAACTCCGAGCTTCGCGCAGTGGCCGGTACGCGCCGCGCGACCACTTCCCGCGGTCGGAATCGGCGGTCGCGTCGCGCTCGGCAATCAGCGCGAGCGCTTCGAGCGCGTGCGCGACGTCGCCTTCGGCGAGCCTGAAGTAGCGATGCCTGCCCCGGGCGCGCGCGACGACGAGGCCTGCGTCGCACAATTTCGCGAGGTGCGCGCTCGCCGTCTGCGGCGTCACGCCCGATGCGCGGGCGATCTCGCCGGCCGTCATGTATTCGCGCCCGAGCAGTGCCGACAGCATCCGCGCGCGCGTTGGATCGCCGATCATCGTCGCGATCCGCGCGAAGCGGGGTTCCGGCGCGTCGTTCATCACACGGTTGCCTCGCATGCCGGCCGGATCGGCCGCACCCCGATCCATGCCGTCGTCGCTGCAGCGGCGAGGAGAAACACCGAGATCGCGGACGCCGCATGCACTCCTGAAATTATACGGTCGGGCCCGCCCGTCGCGAGTGCACCGAACACGGCCACGCCGATCGCACCGCCGACCTGGCGCGCGGCGTTCAGCACCCCGGACGCGGTGCCGGCGTGCCGCGCCTCGACACCGGAAAGCACGACCGTCGTCATCGCAGGAACCGCGAGGCCCATGCCGCCGGGGATCAGCACAAACGCTGGCAGCATCGCCGGAAGCGAGCTCGCGCCGCCGAGCCTGCCGAGGAGCGCGAAGCCCGCTACGCCGATCGCCGCACCCGCGAGCATGGACGCGCGCGGACCGTACCGCGCCGTCGCCCTGGCGCTCGCGAGATTGGCCACGATGAAGGTCGCCGTCAGCGGCAGATAGGCAAGACCTGCGTCGAACGGCGGGTAACCGCGGACCTGCTGAAGGTACAGGCTCAGCACGAAGACCGCGCCGTAATACGTGAGGTTCACGGCGACGCCGAAGGTAACGGCGGCGCCGAAGCCGGTCGCCCGGAAGAGTTCGGGCGGCAGCATCGGATCGGAAGCGTGCGCCTCGACCGCGCGGAAGATCCAGCCGGCGAGCAACGTCACGCCGAGGCCCGCGGCGATCAACGGGTGACGAACGCCCAGCGCCGGCGTCGCGATGATGACTGCGACGAGCGCCCCCAGGGCGGCGATGGCGAGTAGCTGTCCGGCTGGATCGAAGCGGCGCGCCTTCACGCTGTTGCGAGATCCGGCGACGTGGCGCAGCGTCAACCATGCTCCGAGCGCGCACAACGGAACGTTGACGAGGAAGATGCTTCGCCAGCCGAACGCCTCGACGAGCAGTCCGCCCGCGACCGGGCCGAACGCGATCGACACGCCTCCTGCCGCGGTCCACCACCCGACTGCGCGGACGCGCAGCGCCGCATCATGCGCGGCGGCCCGGTTGAGCAGCGCGAGCGAGCTCGGGACGAGGAGCGCCGCGCCGACGCCCTGCAGCGCGCGCGCGACGATGAGCGAGAGAGTACCGGCTGCCAGCCCGCAGGCCGCGGACGCGACAGCGAACAACGCGAAACCCGCGAGATAGACGCGCCGCGCACCGACGCGGTCGGCGAGCACTCCCGCCGACAGGAGCAGCACGGCGAACGACAGCGCATAGGCATCGACGACCCATTGCAGCAACGCGACGGATCCACCGAGCTGCGACCCGATGGGCTGCGATCCGATGAGCTGCGACGCGATACGCGGCAGCGCGACGTTGACGATGGTGACGTCGAGCTGCACGACGGCGAAGCCGATGCAGGTGGCGGCGACCGTCCATGCCGGCGAACGAAATGGCGAGCGCGAGCGAGCATTCATGTCCCCGACGATAGGCGCCTTCCGCACGGCGATGTTTCGCCGCGCGTCGAAGGGTCATTCCACCTGCTGGTGGCGATCGTCGACGAGTCTTCCCGAGGCGAGCGACAGAATGCGCGTGCAGCGCGTCGCCAGCTCGGCATCGTGGGTAACGAGGATCAGCGTCGTCCCCTGCTCGCGATTGAGATCGAACATCAGTGCCGCGACGGCAGCCCCTGTCGCCGCATCGAGGTTGCCGGTCGGCTCGTCGGCCATCAGGATGCGCGGGCCGCCGGCAAACGCCCGCGCGATCGCCACGCGCTGCTGCTCGCCACCCGACAGCTGTCGCGGATAGTGGGCCCTGCGCGGCGTGAGCCCGACTCGGTCGAGCCAGCTTCGCGCCATGGCCGGTGCATCCGCGGCGCCCGCGAGCTCGAGCGGCAGCATGACGTTCTCTTCGGCCGTCAGCGCCGGCAGAAGCTGGAACGACTGGAAGACGAAGCCGATCAATCGCTGGCGCAGCGCGGCACGGCCGTCCTCGTCCTGCGTCGACAGCGCGATGCCGTCGAGCCAGACCTCGCCCGACGTCGGGCGATCGAGCCCGGCGAGAAGCCCGAGCAGCGTCGTCTTGCCCGACCCGCTCGCGCCGACGATCGCGACGCGCTCGCCGCCCGCGACCGCGAACGACACGTCGTCGAGAATCGACAGCGGCGCATCGCCGCTTTGCACGATGCGGGTCAGCGACACCGCTCGCACGATGTGTTCGGGCATTTCGAGCAACTCTTCGGACTGCGCGCGATTCTACGTGGGCGCGGCGGCGCGCAGCGCCATCGCTACAATGGACGACATCATGCACGCCCGCCATGTACACCTGCCGCCGCGACTTCGCGCGAGGTCCGAGCGCCCGCGGTGGGACATCACCGCGCGTGCATTGGTCGTATTCGCCGCGGGATTGCTGATCGCAACCGCCGAACCCGCGGTCGCCGCGAAGCCGCGCACCGAGCGTCCGGCGCCCGTCATCCTCGTCGTCGGCGACTCGATCTCCGCGGGCTACGGACTCGAAGCCGGCCAGGGCTGGGTCGAGCTCCTCGCGGCGAGGCTGCGCCGCGACGGTCATCCGGAGCGCGTGGTCAACGCGTCGATTTCGGGCGACACCACCGCCGGCGGGCGTGCACGACTGCCGGCGTTGCTGCGCGAGTATCGGCCGGCGATCGTCATTCTCGAGCTCGGCGCCAACGACGGCCTGCGCGGAAGCGATCTCTCGATGACGCGCAGCAACCTCGACGCGATGGTGAAGGATGCACAGGCTGCGCGCGCGCGCGTACTCGTCCTCGGCATGAAGGTGCCGCCCAACTATGGGCCCGCCTACACGCGCGAGTTCGACGCGATCTTCGCCGACGTCGCGCGCGCGCGGAACGCCGCGCTCGTTCCGTGGCTGTTCGACGGTTTCGGCGCGGACCTCACCCAATTCCAGGCGGATCACATTCATCCGCTCGCAGCCGCCGAGCCGCGCATCCTCGACAACGTCTGGCCCGCTCTTCTGCCGCTGATCGGCAAGCGCGCCGATGCCGCGCCCCGGCGGAGCGCGCGATGAACGCTGCGTGCCGGAGTGCGCGATGAACGCCGCGCCGATTGCGCCTCTTCCGCCGGGGCCTCCGCCGCGGCCCGAGGCGAAGGTCCCGGTCGAAGCCCTCGCAGGCTATGCCGATCGCATCGACGTTCGTTCACCGGGCGAGTTCGCGCTCGACCACCTTCCCGGCGCGATCAATCTGCCGATCCTCGACGACGCCGAGCGCGCCCGCGTCGGCGCGCTCTACGTCCAGGTGTCGGCGTTCGAAGCACGCAAGCTCGGCGCGGCGCTCGTCGCACGCAACATCGCGCGCATCGTCGAAACCGAAGTGCGCGACCGACCGCCGGAGTGGAGTCCGCTCGTCTACTGCTGGCGCGGCGGGCAGAGGAGCCGCGCATTCGTCCACGTGCTGCGCGAGATCGGCTTTCGCGCGGTCCAGCTCGACGGCGGCTACCGCGCGTGGCGCCGCTACGTCACCGCGACGCTGGCCGCGCTGCCGCTGCGCTTTCGCTACCGCGTCGTTTGCGGCCTCACCGGATCCGGCAAGTCGCGTCTCATCGAAGCGCTCGCCGCCGAGGGTGCACAGGTGCTCGACCTCGAAGCGCTCGCGCGGCACCGCGGCTCGCTGCTCGGCGACATTCCGGGTGCGCCGCAGCCGACGCAGAAAGCCTTCGAAAGCGCGCTCGTCGATGTCCTCGGTCGCTTCGACGCGGCGCGACCGGTGTTCGTCGAGTCCGAGAGTCGGCGCATTGGACGGCTGCAGACTCCCGCGGCGCTCCTCGCCGCGATGCGCGGCTCCGAGTGCATCCGCGTCGAGACACCAGCAGCGCTCCGCGTCGCGATGCTCGCGGAGGATTATGCGCACCTCGTCGCCGGGCGCAAGCAGTTGCGCGCGCTTCTCGCGCGCCTCGCGTCGCTGCACGGGCGGGAGACCGCCGCGCGCTGGGAAGCGATGGCCGAGGCGGGAGACGCCGCGGCGCTCGTGCGCGAGCTGCTCGACCATCACTACGATCCGCTCTACGAGCGCGCGATCGAGCGCAACTTCGCGCATCACCGCGACGCCCGCGCGGCAACCGTGACCGACACGTCGGCAGCCGGTTTCCGTTCGCTCGCACGACGGGTCCTCGAGGACGACGCGCAGCGCGTCGAGCCGCTGCCCGTCGCCGGGTGAACCTCCGATGGTCGCCTTCCGACTCGTCACCTGGTGAGCCCCCGATGTACGCCTTCCGACTCGTCAACGTGTTCGCCGAGGACGCTTCGCTGACCGGGAATCCGCTCGCCGTGTTCGAGGATGCGCGGGGACTCGACGCGGAGACGATGCAGGCGCTGGCGCTGCAGTTCAACCTCTCGGAAACGACCTTTCTTCTGCCGTCGTCGCGCGCATCGGTTCAGGTGCGCATCTTCACGCCGACCTTCGAGATGCCGTTCGCCGGACACCCGACGCTCGGCAGCGCGCACGTTGCGCGGGACACGCTGGGACTCGGCGACGACCTGCGGCTCGAAATGCACGCCGGCATCATCCCGGTCTGCGCGGCCGGCGATGTGTGGACGCTGACAGCGAACGTGCCGCGATGGCACGCTCCCGAAGCATCCGGCGCCGCGCTCGCGGCGATGCTCGGGCTCGCCGACCACGATCTCGCGACGGGTCAGACTCCGCTCTGGGTCGATACCGGAAGCGAGCAGCTCGTCATCCCGCTCGCGAACTTCGACGCGGTGCGGCGCGCAAAGCCCGTCGTGGCGGCGATGCAGGCGCTCGCCACCCGCAACGGGAGAACGCTTGCCTATGTGTTCGCGCGAGAGGGCAGCCGAGTGCTCGCGCGCTTCTTCTTTTCGAAGCATGGTGCGGTGGTCGAGGATCCCGGGACCGGATCGGCGTGCGCGAATCTCGGCGGATGGCTCGTCGCAACGGGTGCTGCGTTGCCCCAGTCGCTGGTGATCGAGCAGGGCGAGGCTGTGGGTCGTCGCTGCCGCCTCGGCCTCGAGGTCGGACGCGACCGCGCGATCAGGGTCTCCGGGCGCGTCGTCGAGATCGGGCGCGGAACGGTCTCGCTCTGATGCGATCGCGGTGCGGCCCTACGCCCAGCGCGCGATGAACTCGCGCCAGTGCGGCGCGTCGGAGGCGGCGATGCGCTCGCGCGCGAGCGCGATCTCGGCGGCGTAGCCGGCGTCGTCGAGCTCCCCGCGCATCCGCCTGAAGCGCTGGTAGACGAGCCAGGTGTTCGCGACGTCGCATTCGCAGTACGCGCGCACGTCGGCGATGCGGCCGGCGGCAACCGCGGCCGCGACTTCGCTGCCGTCCATGCCGACCTTGCCCGGAAAGCCGCACAGCCGCGCCATCGCGTCGAGGCCCGCATAGGCGCGCGGCTGGTAGGAAGCGAGCACGTCCATCAAGTCGAGATGCCGCGTGTGATAGCGCGACAGGTAGTTGTTGTACCGGAACTCGCGATCGTCGTCGCCCCGCTCCCAGTACCGCGCGCCGGGTGCCGCGTGCACGAGCGCGCGCTGCTGCAGGACCGGAAGGTCGAAGCCGCCGCCGTTCCACGACACGAGCTGCGGCGTGTACTTCTCGATGCCATCGAAGAAGCGGCGGATCAGCGCATCCTCGCCGTCGGTCGCTTCGCCGAGCGACCAGATGCGCAGCCCGCTCGCGTCGCGCAGCGCGCAGGCGATCGCGACGACGCGTTGCAGGTGGAGCGGCGCAAAGTCACCACCAGTCACTGCGCGGCGACGCTGGGCGTACCAGTCTGCGACGCCGCGATCGTCGACCGTCGTCGGAACGTCGTGGATACGCCGGATGCCCGCGATGTCCGGAACGGTCTCGATGTCGAAGGCGAGCAGCGGCGTCATCGCGCGGTCACCCGGTGTCTCGCAGCGGCGGCGTCGATGCCGCGATCGCTCAGGCGGGAAACACTCCGGTGGAGAGATAGCGGTCGCCGCGGTCGCAGACGATGAACACGATCGTCGCGTTCTCGACCGTCGCCGCGATACGCAGCGCGATCGCGCATGCGCCGCCCGAGGAGATGCCGCAGAAGATGCCCTCCTCCCGCGCGAGCCTGCGCGCCACGTCCTCGGCGACGGCCTGCGACACGTTCTCGGTCCGGTCGACGCGGCTCGGCTCGTAGATCTTCGGCAGATACGCCTGCGGCCACTTGCGGATGCCCGGAATCGATTCGCCTTCGACGGGCTGCGCGCCGATCACCTGGATCGCTCGATTGCGCTCCTTGAGGTACCTCGACACACCCATGATCGTCCCGGTGGTGCCCATTGCCGAAACGAAGTGGGTAACCCGCCCTTCGGTATCGCGCCAGATTTCCGGGCCGGTACCGCGGTAGTGCGCGAGCGGATTGTCGGGATTCGCGAACTGGTCGAGTATCGTGCCCTTGCCTTCGTCGCGCATGCGCGCCGCGATGTCGCGCGCCGCCTCCATGCCCCCTGCCCGCGGCGTCAGAACGAGCTCGGCGCCGTAGGCTCGCATCGTCTTGATGCGCTCGGCAGTCTGGTTTTCGGGCATCACCAGCACCATCCGGTAGCCGAGCACCGCCGACACCATCGCGAGTGCGATGCCGGTATTGCCGGAAGTCGACTCGATCAGCGTGTCGCCGGGCTTGATCGTCCCGCGCTGCTGCGCTTCGACGATCATCGAGAGCGCCGGCCGATCCTTGACCGAGCCGCCGGGGTTGTTGCCTTCGAGCTTGGCGAGGATGACGTTGGAGTCGTTCGCCGGCAGATGCGCAAGCCGCACCAGCGGAGTGTTGCCAATGAGGGCGGTCAGGTCGCGGTAAGCCATCGGCACATTGTAGCCGAGCACGCGCCGCGTCGAGTTCGGCACCGCCATGTGCGGTCGGGCGCTGGCAGCGACGCGCGACGAGCGGGGCGACCCCGCTCGTCGACTGCCCTGATTACTTGCGCGTCTTCGCGTCGCGGTGCGAAGCCGGCTTCGCTGCTGCGGCCGGCGGCGCCACGTCGACCTCGGAGCGGAGCTCGCCGAGCTGCTTCGCGCCGATGCCCTTGACGCTCGTGAGCTCGTCGACCGACTTGAACCCGCCGTGCTGCGCGCGGTAGTCGAGGATTGCCTGCGCCTTGGCGGGACCGATGCCGCGCAGCGCAACGAGATCCTCCTTCGACGCCGTATTGAGATCGAGTGCAGCGAGCGCGCTGCCTGCAAAGAGTGCCAATGCGACCGCGAGTGCGAGCCTGACCATGGGGTTGCTCCTTCGAGAGTTGGACGGGTGCGCCGCGCGCTGCAGGACCTCATCGTCCCGAAAGCGACGCAGGCACTCGACCAGCTTAGGCAGGAGCGCGCGAAACCGACATCAGACTTTCGACGTAGCGCGCGACGCCGCGATCGACGTCGCTCATCGGATCGGTGTACCCGGCCGCGCGCAGCCGCGCGAGGTCGGCCTGCGTGAAGCTCTGGTAGCGCCCGACGAGCGCCTCGGGCATCGGTATGTACTCGATGGCGCCCTCGCGCAGCAATTCGGCGAGCGAGCGCGGCGGATCGCCTTCGGCGCGGCGACAGGCGTTGATCGTCGCCACCGCTACCGCGTTGTAGCTCGCCGCGATCCCGGTGCCGAGGTTGAATATTCCCGAGCGCTGCGGATGGTGCCAGAAATCGATGTTCACCGCGACGACATCGTCGACATGGACGAAATCGCGGCGCTGCTCGCCGTCGGGAAAACCACCCGAGCCCGCGAAGAGGCGCACGCGGCGGTCGCGCCGGTATTCTTCGAAGAAGTGCAGTGCCACCGATGCCATGCGGCCCTTGTGCGCTTCCCGAGGACCGTAGACGTTGAAGTAGCGGAAGCCCGCGATCTGCGCGGTGCGCTCCGGAAGCAGGCGCCGCACGTGATCGTCGAACAGTCGTTTCGAGTAGCCGTACACGTTGAGCGGGGCTTCGTGCGCGCGCTCTTCGCGGAACACGGTGCCCGCGCCGTAGACTGCCGCGCTCGATGCGTACAGAAACGCGATGTCGTTGTCCTGGCAGTGCTCGAGCAGCGTCGCCGAATAGCGATAATTGTTGCGCATCATGAAGCGACCGTCGCGCTCCATCGTGTCCGAGCACGCGCCCTGGTGGAAGACGGTCGAGATGTGGTCGTCGAAATCACCGTCGGCAAGGCGCTCGAGGAATTCGTCCTTGTCGACATAGTCGGCGATGTCGCAGTCGACGAGGTTCGTGAACTTGGCGGAATCGGTGAGGTCGTCGACCGCGATGATGTCGCTCTCGCCCTCGGCGTTCAGCGCCTTGACGAGATTCGATCCGATGAATCCGGCGGCGCCGGTGACCACGATGTGCACGTTCGATTCTCCCGATCAGGCCGCCGTTGCGGCGATCTCGAATGTGACGCGCGGCGCCACCGCGCAGAGCAGCTCGTAACCCACGGTGCCGGCTGCCGCGGCAACTTCGTCGACAGGAAGCTCTTCGCCCCACAGTACGACGTCGCTGCCCACGTCCGCGTCGGGAATGCCGGCAAGATCGACAGCGAGCATGTCCATCGAGACGCGCCCGGCGGTGACCGCGCGGCGTCCGGCAACCCGCACCGGGGTCCCGCTCGGCGCATGGCGAGGATAACCGTCCGCATAGCCGCAGGCGACGACGCCGAGCCGCATCGGCGCGCGCGCGGTGAACAGGCCGCCGTAGCCGACGCTCTCCCCGGCGGCGAGCGTCTGCACACCGATCAGCCGCGAACGCAGCGTCATCACCGGTACCAGCCCGAGCGACGCGGCGCTGCGGTCCGCGAACGGGGTTGCGCCATAGAGCATGATGCCCGGCCGCACCCAGTCTCCACCCACCTCGGCGTATCTGACCACGCCCGCCGAATTCGCGAGCGAACGCGGCCAGCGGAGGCCGTGACAGGCCTCCGCGAAGCGTGCGAGCGGCGCCTCGAGGCCGCGCACGTCGTCGGCGCTGGCGAAGTGCGTCATGATGGCCCTGACGTCGACCGTGGGGAGCGCAGCGAGCGATTCGCACGCCGAACGAGCGTCGGCAGGAGCGAAGCCGAGGCGATTCATTCCGGTATTGATCTTGACGTGCACGCCGACACGCCGGGGGAGCTTCGCCTCGCGCAGCATCGCGATCTGCCACGTCGAATGCACGACGATTTCGACTCCGGCCGTGGCGACCTCGGGCAACTCGCGGGCGTCGAAGCATCCCTCGAGAAGGACGAGCGGCCGGGCATAACCGCGCGCGCGCAACCGCAGCGCGGCATCGAGCTCGAGCAGCGCGAGCCCGTCGGCACCGTCGAGCGCAGGCAACACCCGCTCGAGACCGTGCCCGTATCCGTTCGCCTTGAGGACGGCCAGCACCTTCGCCGCGGGCGCATACTGCCGGACACGGGTGACGTTTGCCTTCAGCGCGGCGAGGTCGATCTGCGCGACCAGCGGGCGAGTCATGCGGACGCAGTCATGGTATAAAGCGCGGGCCGCGCGCCGTGCTCGCATTATAGACGCCATGTCCCTCCGGCGAACCCGCAGCCGATGCCGGGCGCCGACCGATCGAGTTCATGAAACGCGGCTTCTTCACCATCATTGCGGCGCAGTTCTTTTCATCACTCGCCGACAATGCGCTGCTCATCGCCGCCATCGCGCTGCTGCGCAATCTCGACCAGCCGCATTGGATGACGCCGGCGCTGAAGCAATGCTTCGTGGTGTCGTACGTCGTATTCGCTCCGCTTGCCGGCGCCTTCGCCGATTCGATGGCGAAGGGACGCGTCATGCTGATCACCAATGCGGTCAAGTTCGCCGGTTGCGCGTTGATGCTGTTCTACGTCCACCCGCTCCTGTCGTACGCGCTGGTCGGTCTCGGCGCCGCCGCATATTCGCCTGCCAAGTACGGCATCCTGACCGAGCTCCTGCCGCCGGAGAAGCTGGTCGTCGCGAACGGATGGATGGAGGGCACGACGGTCGCGTCGATCATCCTCGGCGTCCTCCTCGGCGGCGCGCTGATCACCCCGCGCGTCTCGACGCGGCTCCTCGGCATCGACCTTCCGCTGATCGACCTGCCGATCGACACGGCACCACAGGCGGCGATCGCGGTCATCATGAGCCTCTATCTGCTCGCCGCGATCGTCAACTGGTTCATCCCCGACACCGGAGTCGACCACCGCGCGCCGAGCGTCAATCCGCTCTACCTCGTGCGCGAGTTCTCGCACTGCGTGGGGTTGCTGTGGCGCGACCGCCTCGGGCAGATCACGCTCGCCACGACGACGCTGTTCTGGGGCGCCGCGGCGACGATGCAGTTCATCGTCATCGACTGGTCGGCAAGCTCGCTCGCGCTCAGCCTCTCGCAGTCGACGTTCCTGCAGGGCGCGGTTCTGGTGGGCGCGGCGATCGGTACGATGCTCGCGGCCGGGCTCGTCAGCCTGCGCCGATCGGTCGCAGTACTGCCGGTCGGCGTCGCCGTCGGCGTCATCCTGATGGTCATCGTCCTCGTCACCAAGCTCTCGCTCGCCATCGTGCTGCTCATCGCGATCGGCGCGTGCACGGGCTTCTTCGTCGTGCCGATGAACGCGCTTCTGCAGCATCGCGGCCACGTGCTGATGGGCGCCGGCCACTCGATCGCCGTGCAGAACTTCAACGAGAACCTCGGCATCCTCGTCACCGTAGGCATGTACGCGCTGATGCTCCGTGCCGGGCTGCCGATCAACGTCGCGATCATGCTCTTCGGGGCGTTCATCTCGGTGGCGATGCTGCTCGTGATCTGGCGCCACCGCTACAACGAGTCCGAGCACGACTCGATGCGCCTGATCGGCGTCGACAAGCCGGGCGCCGCCACGTCGGACTGACCGGCTTACCGCGCGGACTAACCGGCTGCCGCACGGACTGACCGGTTACAGCACGACGGCGCGATCGGGAAGCTCGTTCGGCCCGTCGTGCAGCCGCGGGAAGTGCTGCGCGAGCAGCGTCGAGAGCTCGTCGATGCCGCCGACGACGCCATCGACGAAACGCCGCCCGGCGAACGCTTCCTCCATGTGCGCCGCGATCGGTGCGAACGCGTGCGGGCCCGCAGCGTGCGCGGCGCCGCGGTCGGCGACGATCTCGATGTCGCGGTCGGCGAGCAGCAGGTAGATCAGCACGCCGACGTTTTCCTCGGTGTCCCATACGCGCAGCAGCCCGAAAACTTCGAGCGCGCGTTCGCGCGGCGTGAGCCGGCGCAGGAGGTGGGCCGGATGCAGCGCCGCCTCGACCGCGAAGCAGATCTGCGCACGATGCCTGCGCTCGCCTGCGGCGATCGCCTCCTCGATGCGGGTGAGTGCCGACCGCGGGAACGCACGTCGCACCGACAGGTGATCGGTCGCGAAGTGCGCGATGAGCCGCCGGGTCAGCGAGCGATGGGTCATCTGCTACCAGCTCCCCGATGCGCCGCCGCCGCCGAAGCCGCCGCCGCCACCCGAGAAGCCGCCCCCGCCGCCGAACCCTCCTCCACCGAAGCCGCCGCCCCCAAAGCCGCCTCCCATCGGGATCCACATCCCCCCGCTCCTCCCGATGCCTCCCGCCGCACCGAACAGCAGCATGACGAAGAACGCGATCACGCCAGCGCCGATTCCGATCGCGATCGAGCCGGCGATCAGCCACGCGCCGACTCCGATGACGCCGCCGCCGACGGTCGACCCGAGCGCCCGCCCGAAGATTCGCGACAGGACGGAGCCGACCAGCGGCACCACGACGAGAACGAGCACGAAGAGCGACTGCAGGTCGAAGCCGACCCTGCCGCGCGCGGGAGGCGCGGGCCGCGCCGCGGGAAGCGGGTTCCCGGAATTCACGACTGCAATGATGCGGTCGACGCCGGCGTCGACGCCTTCGGCGAACTTGCCTTCGCGAAACAGCGGCGCAACCGTTTCGCCGATGATCCGGTGCGAAGTGACGTCGGTGAGCACGCCCTCGAGGCCGTAGCCGACCTCGATGCGCATGCGGTGGTCGTTCTTCGCGATGAGGAAGATCGCGCCGTTGTCGCGCCCCTTCTGCCCGATCTTCCACGCCTCCGCGACACGAATCGAATACGCCTCGATCGGCTCCGGCTTCGTGGTCGGCACGAGCAGCACCGCGAGCTGATTGCCGCTTGCGCGCTCCCAGTCGGCGAGCTTGGCATCGAGCGCCTGCTGCTCGCTGGCCGACAGGGTACCGGTGAGGTCGGTGACGCGCTGGGTCAGCTTCGGCACCGGCACCGGCGCGGCCGATCCCGCGAGCGACGCCGGTTGCGCGGGAGCGAGCGCCGCAACGGCGAGCGCCGCGAACATCACGAGCCACGTGATGATCCGCGCTGCCAGCGTCGCGATCGCCACGCCGCCCGCTCCGCGGGGCTCTTGCATCGGCTCGAGTGCGACGCGCAACGCCGCGTTACTTGCTCGCCGGCGCGGCAGGAGCCGGCGCGGCAGGAGCCATCGGCGCCGGCGTCGAAGGCGCGGGAACGGCCGGCGCAGGCTTCGCGAAATCGACCTTCGGCGGCGTGCTCACCGCGGCCTCGTCGGTCACCGTGAAGTTCGCCTTGATGCCCATCTTGAATACCATCGCCGTCAGGTTGGTCGGGAACTGGCGGACCGTCGTGTTGTACGCCTGCACCGCCGCAATGTAGCGATTGCGCGCGACGGCGATGCGGTTCTCGGTTCCTTCGAGCTGCGACAGAAGATCGCGGAACAGCGCGTCGGACTTGAGCTGCGGGTAGTTCTCGGACACCGCGAGCAGCCGCGACAGCGCGCCCTGTAGCTGGTTCTGTGCAGCGATGAACTTCTGGAACGCGACCGGATCGTTGACGAGCTCGGGCGTCGCCTTGATCGATCCAACCGTCGCGCGCGCGTTGGTGACCTCGGTCAGGACCGTCTGTTCCTGCGCGGCATAGCCCTTGACCGTGTTGACGAGGTTCGGAACCAGATCCGCGCGCCGCTGGTACTGGTTCAGCACCTCCGACCAGGCAGCCTTGATCGCTTCGTCCTGTGTCTGCAGCGTGTTGTAGCCGCATCCCGAAAGTGACAGCGTCGCGATGACCGCGAGCAGCGTGGCGAGCTTGCGCAACATCGATTCCCCCCAAGAGGACGCCGGTCGATCTACCCGGCCCAGTCGCAATATGCGGTCTCGGGGCCGGCGGCGCAAGGGCAGCACCGGCATCGCGGCGCCCGCATTGCACCCGCGCTCTGCCATCAGCCCACCGTGGCGTCCCCGGCTGCATGGGCCACCGCGTGCGCCGTGGCGTCCCCGGCTGCATCCGTCGCGGTGAGCTCGCGCAGCTTGCGGCGCGCGAACAGGAGATCCTCCCAGGCCCTGGCTTTCTCGGTGGCGCTGCGCAGCAGGTACGCAGGATGGTAGGTCACGATCAGCGCGGTGCCGCGATAACGATGCACGCGCCCGCGCATCGCGCCGACCGGCTGGTCGGTGCCGAGCAATGCCGCGGCGGCGACCTTGCCGAGCGCGACGATCAGTGTCGGTGCGATGAGCTCGATCTGCCGGTCGAGGTAGGGCCGGCAGGCAGCGACTTCGAGCGGTGCGGGTGTGCGATTGCCCGGGGGGCGGCACTTCAGCACGTTTGCGATGTAGACGTCGCGCCCCCGCGCGAGGCCGAGCGCGGCAAGCATGTTGTCGAGGAGCCGACCGGCCCGTCCGACGAAGGGCTCGCCGCGGGCGTCCTCGTCGGCACCCGGAGCTTCGCCGACGAACAGCCAGCGCGCATGCGGGTCCCCGATCCCCGGCACCGTGCGATGTCGCGTTCGGCACAGCGGACACGCCATGCACGCGGCGATGTCGGCGAGCATCGTGTCGAGGTCGAGCGCCGCGATGCGCGCCTCCCGCGCGCCGGTCGCGACGGCATCGGTCGCGATCGAATCGGTCGCGCTAGCGCCGGTCGCCACGGCGTCGGCCGCACTCCGATCCGATTGCGCCCTGGCGCCGGAGCGCCGCAACTGCCACAGCGGCGCAAGGCCCATCTCGCGAAGCAATTCCGAACGTTCCAGCATCGGCTCAGCCGGATACGGGGCCGGCGCCCGCGATCGGCCCGAAAGACCCGCCGAGCGGTCGTCGCAGTCGCCCGAGCGCGCAGCGCATCACCAGCGCATCCTCGCGCTCGCCGCCCGGCGCCGGCGGATAGTAGCTCGTGCGCCGCGCGACGGCGACGAACCCTTCGCGCTCGTAGAGGGAAATCGCTGCCACGTTGCTCACGCGCACTTCGAGGAACATCTGCTCGGCGGCGAAATGCTCGGCGGTTTCGATGAACTGCGCGAGCAGCGCGTGTCCGAGCCCTTCGCGGCGCGCTTCCGGCGCAACCGACAGGTTGAGCAACTGCGCTTCGCCGGGGCCGAGCATCAGCACTCCATAGGCGACGATGCACCCGTCGCGCAAACCCGCGCGCGCCGCATATCCGGCGCGCAGCGCGTCGTGAAAGTTGCCGGCAGTCCACGGTGCCGCGTGGATGCGCGCCTCGAGCGCAGCGACGGTCTCGACGTCCGCCGCGGTGAGCGGCCGCCACGCAACGCGCGCCAGGGTGGTCGCGCGGGTGGCCGCGCGGTTGGCATCCGACAGCAGCGTCGCCATGATTGCGCCTAGAGGCGGACGCCCGCTGCGCGCTCGGCTTCGGTGAGCGCGACGCGATGCCGGACGTAGAGCGGCTGCGCGTCGCGCGCCGGGCGGCCGTCACCCGTCGCGAAGCTCCGCTCGGCGAGCGTGGCGACGTCGATCGCGTCGGGAATGATCGACGCGTCGACCCCGGCGAGGGCGAGACGCTGCGCGAGCCCAGGATCGGCGGCGAATCCGTCGCCTGCGCCGAACCAGCCCGACGCGCCCGACCGTGGCGGCGTGACCTCGCCGGGCGGACAAACGAGCGGTTCGACGTCGGTCAGCCAATCATCCACACTGAGGTCCGCACGGCGCCGGTACGCTCCGAAATAGACTTCGCGCATCCGCGCGTCGAGACAGGCGACGACGCGCGTCGCACCGTGGATGCGCGACGCCGCCTGCGCCATCGCCGCGAGGCTCGCGATCCCGACAACCGGGAGCGCTGCACCCAGCGCCAGGCCCTGCACGGTGCCGCAGGCGATGCGCAGCCCGGTGAATGCTCCCGGACCGCTGCCGAAGGCGATCCCGTCGAGCTCACCGAGCTTCCAGCCCGCGTCGGCCAGCACCTCGTCGACGAATCCGAGGATCCGCGCCGACGCGCCCGCCCCCGAGCGATCGCGTCGCGTCGCGAGCGCGCGTCCATCGTGCGCGCACACCGAAAGCCACGCGGTCGAGCACTCGATGGCGAGCAGTTTCATGAGGGCATTCTACCGACAGCCGCGACGCCTCGCGCGTACAATGCGCGCCGTCCATCATGCTCGAACTGACCGTCGAATCGCTCGACCAGGACGGCCGCGGCGTTGCGCGCGCCGAGGGCAAGGTGGTGTTCGTCGACGGTGCGCTTCCGCGCGAGATCGTCGAAGCGGAACTGCTGCGCCGCAAGCCGAGCTTCGACGTCGCGCGCACCGTCAGCGTACGCTCATCCAATCCCGGCCGCTGCGAGCCGCGCTGCCCGCATTTCGGAGTGTGCGGCGGCTGCACGCTGCAGCATGCCGACCTGCCGCTGCAGGTGGCGGCGAAGCAACGCGTGCTCGAGGAAACGCTCGTCCGCATCGGCGGCGTGCGGCCGACGACGATCCTTCCGGCGATCGCGGGCCCGGCCTGGGGCTACCGTGACCGGGCGCGGCTGTCGGTGCGCGATGTTCCGAAGAAGGGCGGCGTGCTGGTCGGCTTCCACGAACGGCGATCGAGCTACGTTGCCGACATGCGTGTATGCCACGTGCTGCCGCCGCGGGTCTCGGAGCTTCTGCTGCCACTGCGTGCTCTGGTCGAATCGCTGTCGATCAGGACGCGCCTGCCGCAGATCGAGGTCGCCGTCGGCGAGCGTCTCGTTCCGCGCAGCGCTGCAGGCGCAGGGGCCGACGCGACGCAACGCGTGTATGCACTGGTGCTGCGCGTCCTTGCGCCGCCGTCCGACGCCGACCTCGCGCGGATCGTCGCCTTTGCCGACACACACGGCGTCGAGTTCTGGCTGCAGACCGGAGGGCCCGATACGGTCGTTCCGTTTCACCCGCCTTCGGCGACGCTCGCGTACA
Organism: Casimicrobiaceae bacterium; assembly: GCA_036393115.1. Lineage (GTDB taxonomy): Bacteria > Pseudomonadota > Gammaproteobacteria > Burkholderiales > Casimicrobiaceae > VBCG01. The sequence continues at coordinate 11,969 of DASVWR010000234.1, read as the reverse complement.
CGCTCCCCGAGTTCGACGTCGCGGTGCCGTTCGCGCCGACCGATTTCACGCAGGTCAACACTGCCGTCAACCGCGTGCTCGTGCGGCGCGCGCTGCAGCTCCTCGCACCGCAGCCGCGCGAGCGCGTCGGTGATTTCTTCTGCGGTCTCGGCAACTTCACGCTGCCGATCGCCCGCCGCGGTGCGTTCGTGACGGGCTTCGAGGGCAGCCGCACGCTCGTAGCGCGCGCGCTCGCCAACGCGCGTCGCAACGCGCTCGGCGCCTCGACGGCGTTCGTCTGCGCCGACCTCTTTCGTGCCGCACCCGGAACCGTCGCGCGCGCTGGGCCGCTCGACCGGATATTGCTCGACCCGCCCCGCGAGGGTGCGATCGAGCTCGTCAAGGCGCTGCCCGCGCACGATGCCGTCGAGGCGCCTCAGCGCATCGTCTACGTGTCGTGCAATCCCGCGACGCTCGCGCGCGACGCCGCGGTGCTGGTCCATCAACGCGGCTACATTCTCGAAGCGGCCGGGATCGTCAACATGTTCCCGCACACTGCGCACGTCGAATCGATCGCGCTCTTCACGCGCTGAGCGCACGCGCTTCGCGCGCCGGGCGGCCGCCGAAACGGCGACGGGGCGGAAGGCCCGCGCCGTCGAATCCCGTGTGCCTGCCGGCGCGGTCAGTCGCGCTGACCGGAGAACGCCAGCAGCAGGTTGAGCAGGCTGATGAAGATGTTGTAGATGTCGAGGAAGAGCTTCAGCGTCGCCGAGATGTAGTTCGTCTCGCCGCCGCGCACGATGCTGCTCACATCGTAGAGCAGATACGCCGAAAAGATCAGCACCGCGATCGCCGATACGGTGAGCGTCACCGCGGGAACCTGGAAGAACAGGTTCGCGAGCGACGCGACGATCAGCAGCATCAGCCCGACGAACAGGAACTTCCCGAGGAACGAGAAGTCCCGCTTGCTCACCGTGGCCAGCGTCGCCATGCCGAAGAAGATCGCTGCCGTCATCCCTCCCGCGAGCGCTACGAGCTGGCCGCCATTACGGAAGCCCGCTGCGACCGACAGGATCGGCGCCAGCATCAGCCCGGCGATGAAGGTGAAGCCGAACAGCGCCGGCACGCCCCACGCGCTATTGCGCAGCGCAGTCACCGCGAACAACGCGCCGATCATCACCGCGAACATCAGGAGCGGCGCCATTACCGGCGCGGCGACGAACAGCTTGACGAAGTTGAACTGCATGCCGGTCCACGCACCGGCAATTGTCGGCAGCATCGACAACGCGAGCAGCCAGTAGGTGTTGCGCAGCACACGGTGCTGGACGTCGGCAGCGACCTGCCCTTCCACCACCCTCGGCTGATCGACCATTACCGGTTGCAGTCTTGGATCCATGTATCCTCCGCATAAGGGGTGCCCCTAACGACACCCGGGGGCCCGAACGGGCCAAACAACGCATTAGGCTAGCAGAATCGCGACAGGTTCTCGCGACGTGGAGCGAGTCGAGAGCCAACGGCCGGCTGAACGCTACTTCGGTTCCGACTTAGCGTCCTTCTTGCTGAACATGTAGATGATCGCGCTGCGCAGCTCGGCGTCGGTCAGGTTCGCCATTCCGCCGCGCGCCGGCATGCCCCCGTGACCGTTGATCGCAGAGCGCACGACGACGTCGAGGCCGGGCTTGAGCCGTGGGATCCACGCATTGAGATCGCCGATCCTCGGCGCGCCGCCCACGCCTTCCTGGTGACACTTGCTGCATTGCGCGTTGACGATTTCCTCGCCGGTACGCTCCCGAACCGGCTTCGTCGTGCTGATCGGCTCGGTCCAATGCCCGCCCGACCGGTTGACCATGTAGGTGACCGCGCGCTCGATCTCGACGTCGGTCAGCAGAAAGTTGCCTCCGTGCGGAGGCATCTGGCGGATCCCCGCGAGCGCGCTCTTGGTGAGCCCCGCCAGGCCTCGGGAGGCGAGCTTGGACCAGGCCTTCTTGTCACCGATCCTCGGTGCGCCGTGCGCTCCGGTCGCATGGCAGGTCGAGCAGACCTGGTCGACGACTTCCTTGCCGGTACGCTCCGGTTGCTGCGCCGCGACGCTGCCACTTCCAATGCAGATCGCCAAAGTTCCGACGAGCGGCAACGCAGACCCGAGCCATGCGAGGCCGAACGCGTTACGCAGCCTGGCGACGATGCTCGAAATCATGAGCGATCGTCAACCAACGTTCGGGATGTGCTCGCCGTCGGGTCGGCGAATGACGGCCGTAGGGGGCTTCGAGAACCACAGTTGATACATGATCACGACCCACATGAATGCGAATGACAATCCCATGAGTCCCCCCGAAAGGAAGACCAGCCAGGCAAACGGATTATATAGCTTGGTCAGGTACCAGGAGCTGATGTCCAGCACGACCGCAACGAACGGTGTCGCGACGACCAGGCACTTGAACCACACCGGTCGCACGTAGGCGTGGCTGTACATCAGGCCCATTATAAAGAAGATGAACGTCAGTCCGAACAGATGTATGTGCGACACGCGCACCAATGTGAATACATCGGCGCCCGTGTCGCGCTCGGTGACCTTCTTCAGGTTGTCGTAGCCGCTCAGGTTCGGGATGTGCGGGTTGCTTCCGTCGTGGCAGGTCATGCACCGGTGATCCAGGATGGGCTTCACCGCGGACTCGTACTGCGCGCGATCGGTGCCATGATCGACCCAGTCGATCAGCGTACGCGCCTCGTCGCGGGGAAGCATCGTCGACATGGGACCGTGCAGGGCCGACTCCAGGCGCGAACCCTTGCCGCTGCCGGCGTAGGCGGTGAGGATGTCCCGGTACGACAGCATCATCGGGCTGTCACCCGCGCGGCCGGCGTAGGTGTGGAACAGGTAGGTCAACCCGAACAGGTAGCCGAGGCCAAGAACCAGCAGCGTCATCGTGTACAGGACGCGCTGGCTGTAGGGCAACTCGGAATAGTGGCGATAGAGCCGGTGAAGCGGAACATCGGTCATGATGGCTTCCTTCGATCGTCGGCCCTGGCCCGAACGCAACCGTTCGGATCAGCGCGTCCGAGCCGCCGCACTCGTGCCGCCGGCCCGGCCACGGTCGTTCACTTGGCCTTGAGCGACGCGTAGTACGCGGCGACGTTATCGATGTCCTTGTCGCTCAGGCGATCGGCGAAGCTGTGCATGATCGCGTTGTTCCTCTTGCCCGACTTGTAGTCTTCGAGCGCCTGCTCGATCTCCTTCTGGCTCTTGCCGGCGAGCGCGGGATAGCTACCCTTCCCCTCGCCATTGGCACCGTGGCAGCCGGCGCACGACGCCGCCTTCGCCTTGCCCGCCTCGACATCTCCGTTCGCACACGCGGTGCCGGCGGCACCCAAGAGCACTACCAAACCCATGACCAGCAAGACTCTGTTCATCGACCTGTTCCTCGGTGGTTGACAACGGTTCGTGCAAGCCCAAGTGCGCACTGCCCATCCTGCGTGCCCGGCCGCACTGATTCTCGGATAGTGTCCTCGCTCACTTGACCGGCGGGAGCACGTAGACGAACGCCCGGGCCGTCTGCCGCGAATAATAGTTTGCGAGGTTCTCGATGTCGCCGGGTGTGAGTCCTTCGGACATTGCTGCCATCTGCGGGCTCTTGCGCTTCCCGCTGCGATATGCGTGCAGGACCAGCTCGAGATAGTCCGCGCGCTGCGCGGCGAGTGCGGGCAACCCCGGATCGGTGCTGTTGCCGTTGACGCCGTGGCAGCGGTCGCACCGCTGCGCCCACTCGGCTGTCGTCAGCGGCCGGCGTATGTTCGCTGCGCGCGGTTGGAGTCCCGCGTAATAGGCAGCGAGGCCCTTCATCGCCGCGTCGTCGAGCGATCCCGCGAGCCCCTTCATGGTCTCCTCGCTGCGCGCCCCACTCTTGTATTGGTGGAGCGCCGTTGCGAGGTACTGCGCATCTTGCCCGGCGAGGCTCGGGATTGCCGGGTTTCCGCTGACGCCATCTTCTCCGTGGCATCCCGCGCAGGCTGCGGCGGCCTCCTTGCCTGCAACCGCATTGCCTGGCGCCGGCGTCGCCGCGCGTGCGGGCTTCTGCAAAGCGACATAGAGCGCGACGTGATCGAGATCCGCTTCCGACAGCGCCGCCAGCATCGGCTTCATCGTATCGCTCTTGCGCTGACCGGTCCTGTACTCCTTCATCGCGGCCACGAGATATTGTGGGTTCAAGCCCGCCAGGCTCGGCATCCCCGGGGTCTTGCTCACGCCGGTGTCACCGTGACACCCGGCGCATGCCGCAGCCGCAGCCTTGCCGGCCTGGACCGGGTCGACACCCGCAGAAGCGGCCGCCGCGCCCCCTGCGGAAGGCCGCGCCGGATCGAGGCTCGCGTAATAGGCGGAAACCTTGACCAGTGCATCATCGCTCAGGAACTTCACCACCGAAGCCATCGTGCTGTTGCCCCGTGTTCCGGCCTGGTACGCATGGAGTTCGGTGTAGAGGTAAGCCGGCCGCTGGCCGGCGAGGTTCGGGATGTCCTTGGCCATCGAAACGCCGTTCGCACCGTGGCAGGCCGAGCAGGTTCCATCGGCAAGGCGCTTGCCCTCGGCGACGTCAGTGGAATTGGCATACAGCGGGCGGAGCGCCGCGGTCGGCGTCGGCGTTGCCGTCCGGATCTGGGCCCGCGCCGGCGCCGATTGCCACGCGCCCAGTGCCGAAAGCGCCAGCGCCATCAGAAGCGCAGGGTACGCCCTTCGTTTCATCGCAGCTTCCTCGCGCGATCGCGGCAGCTTCCGCGGCGCGGGCTTTCGGCACGCGCTCACGTCGATGGATGATCCAGCGATCCCCGGTTGTGCGCACCCGACCGCAAGCGTGCGCACCGGCTGCGCGCAACCACTCGAGTGCGCGGTCGTGAGGAAGGTGGGGATGCCTCGGGCCGCTCCCCGTCGCCTGGCCCGACTGCCCGGCTACTGCCAGCGGTAGACATAGGAAACGCCGACGACGTTGACGTTCTCGTGGACAGGCTGCTCGTTCGTCGGTGCCACGTTCGTCAGGGTGCCAAATTGCACGCCGTCGAAATAGTAGTCGCTCGAGTTCAGGTGTTCGTACCAATAGAGAAACCGCAGTGCCGAATGTTTGTCGATCGAGTACTGTGCGCTAAGTCGCAGGTCGATCGTCCGCGTGCTGACCGTCGGCATGCCAACCGCCGGCACGAAGTAGATCGCCGCCGAGCCCGCGGGCAGCGGAGCGCCGACCGATGCCGCGACGGCGAACGGACTGTTGACGTAGGATCCGCCCATGACGCCGATGTCGGTGCGGGCGTCGGTGTAGGTGAGGTCACCCAGTATTTCCAGCTTGCCCGCCATCAGGTTCTTCCGCCTGAAGCTGACGCCGAACGTGTCAGCCCTGTCCCGCATGTCCGTCGACCAATCGAGGCAGGGATCGATCTTGGCGTTGTTGTTCCTGGCCTGCACGGTCGCGAAGCATCCGCCCGAAACCAGCGTGTTTCCGGCCTGGCCCACGAACGCGGTATTGCTGTTGCTGCCATAGCCGATGCCGGCGCTCTGAGACTGGGTGTCCTCGTGCGTGTAGAACCCGTCGACGACGAGTTCGCTGCTCGCAGCGAAGTTCGCGTCGAAATTCAGTGCCCAGTTCCGGGCGTTCCTGAGGCCATAGGCCGAATTGCTGTAGTCGTCCTTGTTGTAGTCCAGTGCAGCGCTCAATGACACCCTGTCGGTCGCGTCCCAGTTGAGCGAGGCCCGCACCTTGTTCCGGTTGCGGTCCGCCATGTTGTATCGCCTCATGCCGACCAGCTCGTTGATGTTGTTGCGACTGCCGTAGAGCGATTGCGGCACGATGTTGTTGTTGGGTGAGAAGATTGCCGCGTTGCCACTGAGCGGGGTGGCGGGATAGCCCGCCACGGGCCCGAAGCCGGTCAGGCCGGTCTCGACCAGGTACTGGTAGGCACTGATGGTCGCGCCGCCGGAGGGAATGACGTTCGCCATCGGCACCAGCGACAGGAAGGCGTTCGAATCGTAGTCGACGCGCCGGGCGGAATACGCATAGAGAATTCGGCTGCTGAGGCTTTCGATCAGATTGGCGCGCCACTCGGCGGACAGCGTGTTCTCGCGCGTCCTTGGCGCATCCGCACAGTTGATCCAGGTTCCGTCGCAGGTCCGGTCGATCTGCTGATATTCGTAGCCGCCTCTGATCTTCTGGCCCTTTGCGATCGCGTAGTCGGCATCGAGGTTGAATTGGTTCAGCTTCTTGCTGTACGGACGATTGGCGTAGATGTTGATGTTGCTGCCGAGCGTGCTCGCCGGAAGACCCAGCGCTGCGTTGAACGGGGAATTACCCGATGCCGATTCGTTCGCGTCCTGGAAGTAGTAGATGTTGACCGGCGTCTCGTCGTGCCGGTCGTCGTACTTGTAGTTCGCAACCAGATTCATCTTGTCCACCGGCCTCGAGGTGAACCTCGCATTGAAGGCCTCCGTCACCACCTTGCCGTCCAGCGACGTTTGCGGCAGGCCCAGCGGGTACTGGTTGTTCTGGCCGGTTGTGAGGTAGCCGTCATCCTGCGTGGTTCGCCCATACGACGCATCGACCACCAGCTTCGTCGTCGGCGTGAAGTTATAGCCGCCGGTCAGCAGGATCTGGTGGAAGTCGTTGCTTGGCGCGCTGCCCAGGGTCGCGGTCTTGGTCGGATTGCCGACGTCCTGCCAGGTCACGGACTTGATGTCGTTCTGGTAGATCGAGCCGTAGTAGGCGACCTGCACGAAGCCCTTGGGTACGTTGTAGGTGAGGCTCACGTTGTACTGATCGGTGCTCTCGTCGACCGGGTACGGAAGGATGGCCGCGAATTCGCCCACCTGCGAGCTCACGCTGCCAAGCGCCTTGAGGCCGTCCCTCGTCTGGTGCTGCGCGCTGACCTTGAACTCCCAGTTCCGGTCGACATCGTAGGTGAAGCCGCCTTTGTAGCTCGTCCGTTTGGTCCCGAGATCGACGTTGTGGAAGTCGGGGAGATCGGTTGCGATGATGTTGTTGACGATCGCCTGCTGCGCCGGGGTGGGCGGCGTCACCACGCCGCCGACCATTGCCGGCGCGAGGCCGGTTGTCGGGGAGAGCGCGCGAAAATTGAGATTGCTGCTGCCGGTCTGCGGCAGGTAGGGCTTGATCCAGGTAGTCGGGAGCGTCAGCATGTCCGACCCGGCGCCCAGATACGGGGTCTGGTATGTATCCGACTTGATCTGATGCAGCTGATCGAAGCCGAAGTCGATCTTGAAGGTGCCTTGCTTGGCGAACTCGGCCGAGACGTCGCGCGTATCGACGCCCAGGCTGTTCCCGAAGATGCGCCAGCGCGTCGGATCGTCGCTCGCGTAGGAGCCTCCACCCGACAGGTCGAAATTGAAGATGCCGAAAAGGCCCTTGTTGTACAGACCGTTGTACTGCCCGAACTTGACGCTGTCCTGCGTGACATAGCCGGCACCGGCCTCGACGCTGTTGGTTGGCGCCGTCAGCTCCTTGGCCGAGGCGTCGCCACTGTCCGCTGCGCGCGTGCCCGAGACCATCGCAAACGTCAGGAGCGCGGCCTGGACGGCCACGACCGACGCCCGGACCAGAACACCGTTGACGTCAGTCTTCATGCCTCGCTCCCCGTAGCTATCGCTGGAACTTCGCACCCGCAGGATCGTTCGAACCGTGAACCATCACGTGACAGTTGAGACATGCACGCGCGTTCATCTGGACCCTTGGATTGCGGCTCGCAAGCGGCAGCGCGCCGTTGATGGTGGTCGCGTTTCCACCCGGCAGATTGGCGCCGCTATTGATTGCTGCTGCGTGATCGCCGCTGTGGCATTCCTGGCACAGCCATGGCACGCGCGCCTTGAGCAACGGTGAGGTGTTCGAGCCGTGGGGGGTGTGGCAGTTCGTGCAGTCGTCGACGACCGGTCCGTGCTCCCAGAGAAACGGCCCGCGTTTGTCCGCATGGCACATGAAGCACGTTTCATTGACCGAGTTCTTGACCAGGAGCTTCGGGCCCGTCGAGCCGTGCGGGTTATGACAGTCCGAGCACGCCATCGCCCCGACCAGGATCGGGTGGGTCGAGATCCGATGGATCTGCGCACGCTGCGTCTTGTGGCAGGTAAAGCACACGTCCGGTTGGGTCACCTTCGCCAGCACCGGGTCATGGGCGATGTGGACCTTGTGGCAGCTGGTGCAGGCTACGTCTTCAGCCTGGTGGATGCTGCCGGACCAGTGCATGCGCAGGCCGGTCTGGTGGCACGTCAGGCAGGCGCCGGTGCGCACGTCGACCGGCGAAATCTTGCCCTTTTCCTCCTTCTCGTCGAAGACGACGTCGGGATGAACGCCCGCAGGATCGGCAATGTGCCGGCTGCTTTCGCCGTGGCAGGCCTGACAGGTGGGCGTCCTCGAATCCGCACGATTGCCATGCGGCGTCTGGTAGATCGACAGCACGGGCTGCGGCCAGCTCTTGTCATGGCAGCCGGTGCAGACGGCATCTTTCGCAAGCGCCGCCTTCTCGGACGCGCTCGCCGGCGGCGGTCCGCCGCTCTCGTTCGGGGGCGCGCCGACGTCGGCGGCCGCCGACCCCGCGAGGAGACACCCCAGGAGGACCACACCGAGGGCCGCAATCTTGCGGGGGCGCCACATCTTCGCTTCTCCCCAATCCGATCGATAGTCGGACGACTTCCCCACCTGGCCAGCGCTGCCTCGGAGGCAACCCACCGAGATTGCGTGTACGGTGAGGGGCTACAACGTTCCGCGGCAGGGTACTAAGTGGTCGGGGCGCGATGCAAGAATCCCGTTTCCGGATGTTGACGTGCGTCAAAAAATCTCGGTCCTGTTGCAGGAAAGCGACGATTCCCGTCTTGTCGCAAGCGGCGCCAAGACGCGGCCGCCAGCGGCTCCGTCCGATCGTGCCGAGTTCCGCGTGGCCGCGCTGCTGGGGAAGGACACCGACGCCATGACCACTCGACCCCATCGCACATTTCTGACAGAGTTCGATGCCAATCTCGACGGTCTGCAAGTACTCGATTCGCAGAAGGGATGGGTGGCAGAGCGGTTGAATGCACCGGACTTGAAATCCGGCAAGGGCGCGAGTCCTTCGTGGGTTCGAATCCCACCCCATCCGCCGATTGACCGCTCAAACAACGCCGGCTGCTCGCGTGAACAGCAGCCAGCTCGCAAGTTTCGCAGTGGCGTAAGGCTCAGGCAGGCAGCGTTGCCAGTCGCGCGATGCGGGATTCATACCAGCGACTCTCGGCGGTTGCTATCCCAACAAGCGGGACGTCGCATGTCAAGTCTCGTCTCTCGCGGACCACGCTCTCGGCAGGAGCTCCGGTGCGCCGCGAAGGATATCGCCAAGGGGAAAGCGTGCTGCATTACGCCAGCGGCACGACCTTGATCACCTCGTCGATCGTCGTCACTCCGGCCGCGACCTTGGCCGCGCCCGACACGCGCAGCGGCTTCATGCCGTCCTTCATCGCCTGCTCGCGGATCGCACGGTCGTCCGCGTCATGGGTGATCAGCCTGCGCTGCGCGGGGCTCATCAGCATGATCTCGTAGAGACCGACGCGTCCGAGGTATCCGGTCATCCGGCATTCGAGGCAGCCGCTCGCCCCCATGGCGCTGGCCGGGCGCTCGCTGCGCCACGGCGCAGTCAGTGTCTCCCAGGCCGCGTCGTCGGGACCCTCGACCGGCTTTCTGCAATGCGGGCACAGCGTGCGCACCAGGCGCTGCGCCATCACACCGAGAAGCGTCGAGTTGATCAGGTAGGCCGGAATGCCGAGGTCGAGCAGACGCGTCACCGCCGACGGCGCGTCGTTCGTGTGCAGCGTCGACAGCACGAGGTGCCCCGTCAGCGCCGCCTGCACTGCCATCTCGCCGGTGTCGCGGTCGCGGATCTCGCCCACCATGATGATGTCGGGGTCCTGGCGCAGCAGCGTCCGTACGCCCGAGGCGAAGTCGACGCCGATCGCCGGCTGGACCTGCATCTGGTTGAACGCCGGCTCGATCATTTCGATCGGATCCTCGATCGTGCAGACGTTGACTTCCGGCGTCGCGAGCCCCTTCAGCGTCGAATAGAGCGTCGTCGTCTTGCCGGAGCCGGTCGGCCCGGTGACGAGCACGATGCCGTTGGGGGCGCCGGTCATCGTCTCCCAGCGCGTCCGGTCCTCCGCGGTGAAGCCAAGATCGGCGAAGTCGCGCACCAGCACGTCGGGGCTGAAGACGCGCATCACGATCTTCTCGCCGAACGCGGTCGGCATCGTCGAGATGCGGAGCTCGACCTCGCTGCCGTCCGGCGTCACCGTCTTGATGCGACCGTCCTGCGGACGGCGCTTCTCGACGATCTCCATCCGCGCGAGGAGCTTGATCCGCGATGTCACCGCGGTCAAAACCAGCGTCGGAATCGCGTACACCTGGTGCAGCACGCCGTCGATGCGGAAGCGCACCAGCCCGACGTCGCGGCGCGGCTCGATGTGGATGTCGGACGCTCGCTGCTCGAACGCGTACTGCCACAGCCAGTCGACGATGTGTACGACGTGGCGGTCGTTCGCATCGAGCTGGCCGTGCCGGCCGAGCTCGACCAGCTGCTCGAAGTTGCGCGCGAGCGTGAACTCCCCCTGCGAGCTCTCCTGCGCCTTCTTCATCGAGCGCGCGAGGTTGTAGAACTCGCCGGCGTAGCGTCTCACGTCGACCGGATTGGCGAACACCAGCCGCACGTCGAGCTTCAGCACGCGCTCGAGCTCATCCGCCCAGCCGCGCACGAACGGCTCGCCGGTGGCGACGGTCAGCGTCGCGCCGTCGACGGCGACCGGCAGGATGCGGTAGCGCTCGGCATAGGCGTTGGTCATCGTCGCCGTCACCGCACCGAGATCGATCCGCAGCGGATCGATGTGCAGGTACGGCACGCCGAGCCGGCCCGCCAGCCACTCAACGAGCGCATCGAGCGTCAGGAGCTTGCCGGGCGGTTGCGCCGAATGGAGCCGCTCGTCGGCGATCAGCTCGAGCGGATGCTCGAAGCGCTTCGTGCGCGCACGCGCGATGCGCTCTGCCGCCGCCGCGCCTACGAGACCCTCCGCCACCATCAGCTTCAGGATGTCGCGCAGGTCGAGACGCCGGTCCGCGCGAGGAGGAGAATCGGACATGGCGGCACTCTACACTGCCGCCGGAGAAATCTGCCGGAGCATTCTGTCGAGGCACTCTGCCGAAGCACCGATGCAACCACCTCAACTCGAAGCACGCGAAATCGACATCACGACGCTCGCCGTCGGCGCGATCGTGAACGCCGCGAATTCGATGCTGCTCGGAGGCGGCGGTGTCGATGGCGCGATCCACCGCGCTGCGGGGCCCGAGCTCCTCGCCGAATGCCGCACCATCGGCGGCTGCCCGACCGGCGAAGCGCGATTGACCCGCGGCTACCGGCTGCCCGCGCGCTACGTGATCCACACGGTCGGGCCGGTCTGGCGCGGAGGCAACGCCGGCGAAAGCGCGCTCCTGGCTGCGTGCTATCGGAACTCGCTCACGCTCGCGCAGGGGATCGGCGCCCGCTCGGTCGCCTTCCCGGCGATCAGCTGCGGCGTCTACGGCTATCCACTCGCCGCCGCGGCGATGATCGCGGTGCGCGAAGTGCGCGCATTCACGCTGCGCGAGGGCTCTCCGCCGCACGTGATCTTCGCGTGCTTCGGGGCGGACGCGCTCGCGGCCTACCGCGATGCGCTGAGCGCGGCCTGACCGCTGCGCCTAACCGCGATGCTCGGCGGCGCGCACCGCCGCCGAGGTGATCGGTGCCGCCTCGGCCGGCGGAGCCTGGAACACCTGGCGCAGATAGGCGACGTACGACGGGTCGTAATCCATCGCCTTCGTCGGCTCGTCGCTGATCTTCGCCACCGGCTGGCCGTTGCAGCGCGTCATCTTGATCACGACCGACAGCGGCTCGTAGCCGAGATCGTTGGTGAGGTTGGTCCCGATGCCGAACGACACCTGGCTGCGGCCGCGGAA
>DASVWR010000233.1:0-3365 GCA_036393115.1 Casimicrobiaceae bacterium | reverse complement strand
GTCGTTGTGCAGGTAGATGTTGGCCGGCTTGATGTCGAGGTGCAGGATCTTGCGCGTGTGCACTTCGCGCAAGCCGTTCAGGAGGTGCATGAACACCTGGCGCACGAAGCGCTCCGACATCTGGTCCTGGCGCATCTGGATGTGCTGCTGCAGCGTGCGCCCGCGCTCGTAGCGCATGACCATGTAGACGGTCTCGTTGGCGCGGAAGAAATTCAGCACGCGCACGACGTTCGGGTGGTTGATCTTGGCGAGGGCGCGCCCTTCCTCGAAGAAGCACTTCATCCCGTAGCGGAACGACGTGAGGTTCTCCGCCGAGCTCGCATTGACGATGTCGCCCTCGGTGCGCAGCACCAGCGACGACGGGAGGTATTCCTTGATCGCGACCGGAGTACCGGTCTCGTCGTACGCACGGTAGACGATCGAGAAACCGCCCCGGCTGATCTGGCGATCGATCCGGTAGTTGAGAAGCTGGTAGCCGCCCGGCAGTGCCTGGTTGGTCGTGGGCATCGAAGTGGCGCGAGGGGCGAGGGACGAGGGGCGAGGGACGAGGAGCGGGGATCGAGGACTGGGGATCGAGGATCGACGCGCGGCAGTTGGACGAAAGACTCCGCAATTCGCGTGCCAAGATGGTCGGATCGCCTTGCGCGCGGCCACGATAACGCATACATTCCTGCGATGCCAGACGCCGCTGCGGCACCGGAAAAGTTTGCAAAACCGGCCCCTGCGGCCGAAATGTGCTCATGATTCTCAGCATGACCGGTTTCGCGTCGGTGGCCGCAGAGCTTGCCGGCATCTCGCTTGCAGTCGAGCTGCGCTCGGTCAATCACCGCTACCTCGACGTCACCGTCAAGCTTCCCGACGAGCTGCGCGCGTTCGAGCCGCGCATCCGCGAGCGCCTCGCGGCCGCACAGCACCGCGGCAAGCTCGAGTGCCGGGTCGCGCTCGCGCGTACGCCCGGTGGAGGCAGCGGCATCACCGTCGACGAGCCCCGCGTGCTCGATCTAGCCGCGGCAGCCGGGGCGGTCGCGCGCCTCGTTCCGGGGACGTCCCCGCTCACCGCGGCCGACATCCTGCGCTGGCCGGGAGTATTGGTCGAGGCGTCGCTGCCGCAGGACGCGCTCGCCGGCGAAGTCGAGGCGCTCGTCGAGACCGCGGTCGCCGAATTGCGCGAGGCGCGTGCGCGGGAGGGCGCGAAGCTCGCCGGCGTGCTCGCCGCGCGCTGCCACGACATCGAGGCCGAGGTCGCGCGGGTGGCGCCGCGGGTTCCCGCATTGCACGCGGCGTTCGTCGAGAAGCTCGGCGCGCGCGTGCGCGAGGCGGGGCTCGATCCGGCAAACGAGCGGCTCGCGCAGGAGCTCGCGCTGTTCGCGACACGCATCGACGTCGCCGAGGAGGTCGAACGATTGTCGACGCACGTGGCCGAATTCCGGCGGGTTCTGGCGCAAGGCGGCAGTGCCGGCAAGCGTCTCGACTTCCTCGCGCAGGAATTGCACCGCGAAGCGAACACGCTCGGCTCGAAGTCGGTCGACGCGGAGCTCTCGCGGGTGTCGCTCGAGCTCAAGGTCGCGATCGAGCAGATCCGCGAGCAGGTGCAGAACATCGAGTAGATCCGCGATGCGTCGAGTGAATTCGCGATGACGATCACCACGCAAAGTCCGGGCGCCGCCGGCTGCCTGTTCGTGATTGCCGCACCGTCGGGCGGCGGCAAGAGCAGCATGGTGAACGCGCTGCTCGAGCGCGAGCCGGGGATCCGCCTGTCGATCTCGTACACGACCCGGGCACCACGCCCCGGCGAGCACGAGGGGCACCACTACCATTTCGTCGACGTCGCGACGTTTCGCGCCATGCAGGAGCGCGGCGAGTTCCTCGAGCACGCGTTCGTCCACGGCAACTGGTACGCGACGTCGGCGACGTGGCTCAACGACCAGGTCGCGGCGGGCCAGGATGTCCTGCTCGAAATCGACTGGCAGGGTGCGGCGCAGGTGCGTCGTCTCGTCCCGGGCTCGGTGCACATCTTCATCCTGCCGCCCTCGATCGAGGCGCTGGAGGAGCGCCTGAAGCACCGTGCACAGGATCCGCCCGAGGCCATCCGGCAGCGGCTCGAAGCGGCGCGCGAGGAGATGCGCCATGTGGGCGAATTCGATTATGTTATTATGAATCAGGACTTTGCACGAGCCGTCGACGACCTGTCCGTGATCGTGCGCGCCGCCCGCCTGGCCACGTCCCGGCAGCAGGTGCGACACGCGCAGATGCTCGCGCGGCTACTCGCTCCCGTATCGAAAGGCTGACCATGGCTCGCATCACGATCGAAGACTGTCTTGCACGCATCCCGAACCGATTCGAGCTGACGCTCGCCGCCACCAATCGCGCGCGCCAGATCACGTCCGGCTCCGCGCCGCTCGTCGAGCCCGACCGCGACAAGCCGACGGTCATCGCGCTGCGCGAAGTCGCCGGCGGAAAGGTCGGCATCGAAATGCTTCACAAGAGCGCGCCGACGGTCACCTTGTAGCGCACAGCGGGCGGGAACGGCATGTCGGAAATTGCCGAATTCGCCCGGCATCTCGGCCATTACCTGCCGCCGCCCGACGTCGCGCTCGTCGAGCGCGCGTTCGAGTTCTCCGATTCGGCGCACCGCGGCCAGTTCCGCAAATCCGGCGAGCCGTTCATCACCCACCCGCTCGCCGTGGCGAGCATCCTGTCCGAGTGGCGCATCGATGCCGAGGGGCTCGCAGCAGCGCTGCTGCACGACGTGATGGAGGACACGCCGGTCTCGCGCTCGGAGATCGAGACGAAGTTCGGACGCCCGGTGGCCGCGATGGTCGACGGCCTCTCGAAGCTCGACCAGATCGAGTTCGCGAGCCGCGAGGATGCTCAGGCGGAGAGCTTCCGCAAGATGCTGCTCGCGATGGCGCGCGACGTCCGCGTCGTGCTGATCAAGCTCGCCGACCGGCTGCACAACATGCGCACGCTCGACGCGATGGCTCCCCCGCATCGCAAGCGCATCGCGCGCGAGACGCTCGACATCTACGCGCCGATCGCGAATCGGCTCGGCTTGAACGCGCTGTTCCTCGAGCTTCAGGACCTGTCGTTCAAGCACCTCTACCCGCTGCGCTACCGGATCCTCGCGCAGGCGATCAAGACCGCGCGCGGCAATCGGCGCGAGGTGATGAACCGCATCCTCGACGTGATCCGCGAGGGCTTCACGCGTGCCGGGATCAACGCGGCCGTCTCCGGGCGCGAGAAGACGATCTATTCGGTGTACCGGAAGATGCGCGAGAAGCACTACACGTTCTCGCAGGTGTTCGACATCTACGGCGTGCGCGTGCTGGTCAACGACACGACGACCTGCTACGCGGCGCTCGGCG
>DASVWR010000232.1:0-5904 GCA_036393115.1 Casimicrobiaceae bacterium | reverse complement strand
CTCATCGTGCGCAACGCGACGCCGAAGGGCGCGTCGGGGCGCGTCTACGGCTTCGTCTACTCGGGCCTCGACACGGGCTCGATGCTGGGACCGCTGTGGTTCGGGCTGATGCTCGACCACCACCTCGCGCGGCAGGTGCTCTACACGATCGCGGCGCTGTTCGTGGTCGCGATCGCGACGGTCATCCGCGTGCGCCACGCCGTGGCGCCGCAGCCGGCATAACGACACCAGGAGAAGCCACGATGGATCTCGGCATCGCGGGCCGCAAGGCGCTCGTCTGCGCGTCGAGCCGCGGCCTCGGGCGCGGCTGCGCGGCGGCGCTCGCGCGCGAAGGCGTCGAAGTCACGCTGTGCGCACGCACCGAGGCCGACGTCGCGCAGGCGGCCGCCGCGATCGCGCGCGAATCCGGGCGCGAAACGACGTGGGTCGCCTGCGACATCACCACGCCCGAAGGGCGTGCGCTGGCGCTCGCCGCGTGCCCGCAGCCCGACATCCTGATCAACAACGCCGGCGGGCCGCCCCCCGGCGATTTCCGCGACTGGGATCGGGCCGCGTGGATCGCCGCGCTCGACGCGAACATGCTGACGCCGATCGAGCTGATTCGCGCCACCGTCGATGGCATGATCGCGCGCAAGTTCGGGCGCATCGTCAACATCACATCGAGCGCGGTCAAGGCGCCGATCTCGATCCTCGGGCTCTCCAACGGCGCGCGCTCGGGGCTCACCGGATTCGTCGCCGGCCTCGCGCGCAAGGTCGTCGCGAGCAACGTGACGATCAACAACCTCCTGCCCGGCGCATTCGACACCGACCGGCTGCGCGCGACGATCGAGGTCGAGGCATCGCGCACGGGGCGGCCGTTCGACGAGGCGCGACGCCGTCGCATGGGCTCGATTCCGGCCGGGCGCTTCGGCGAACCCGACGAGTTCGGTGCGGTCTGTGCCTTTTTGTGCAGCGTTCACGCGGGCTATATCGCCGGCCAGAACATCCTCGTCGATGGCGGCAATTACCCGGGCACCTTCTGACGATGATCGATCTCTACTACTGGACGACGCCCAACGGTCACAAGATCACGATGTATCTCGAGGAGACCGGGCTCCCGTACACGCTGAAGCCGGTCGACATCTCGCGCGGCGAGCAGTTCGATCCGGCGTTTCTCGCGATCGCCCCCAACAACCGCATTCCCGCGATCGTCGACCACGCGCCGGGCGACGGCGGCGCGCCGCTGCCGATGTTCGAGTCGGGCGCAATCCTGCTCTACCTCGCGCAGAAGACCGGCAGGCTGATCCCCGCCGATCCGCGGCCGCGCTGGGAGTGCATCGAGTGGCTGTTCTGGCAGATGGCGGGGCTGGGACCGATGGCGGGACAGAACCACCATTTCGGCAACTACGCACGCGAGCCGATCCCGTATGCGATCGATCGCTACGTGCGCGAGACCGGAAGGCTCTACGCTGTGCTCGATCACCACCTGCGCGGACGCGAATTCATCGCCGGCGAATATTCGATCGCCGACATCGCGTGCTATCCGTGGATATTGCCCGAGCGACAGCGCCAGCATCTCGACGATTTTCCCGACCTCGAGCGCTGGAAGCGGACGATCGCCGCGCGACCGGCCACGAAGCGTGCCTATGCGCTCGCGAAGACCGTCAACGTGAAGCCGGCGGTCAGCGACGAGGAATCACGCCGGATCCTGTTCGGACAGGACCGGATGACGGTACGCTGATTCGAGCACCGGATCGGGGTCGAACGCGAGATCGCCTTCGATCGCATCGTTTGAACGGAGATCATCGTCTGCGCGGCGAACGCCTGCGAAATCGTTCAGCCTGCGGTCGAGGAGGTGCGTCGGAATCACGTTGCCCATCGCGTTGAAGATCGACTCGATGCGTCCGGGATGGTGCTTCTCCCAGTCGCGGAGCATCGCGGCGACGTGTTTGCGCTGCAGGTTCTCCTGCGACCCGCACAGCGTGCACGGGATGATCGGAAACGCGCAGGCGTCGGCGTAGCGCGCGAGATCGCGCTCGCGCACATAGGCGAGCGGGCGGATCACCACGTGCCGGCGATCGTCGGAAACGAGCTTCGGCGGCATCGTCTTGAGGCGCCCGCCGTGGAAGAGGTTGAGGAAGAACGTCGCCATCAGGTCGTCGCGGTGATGGCCGAGCGCGATCTTCGTCGCGCCGAGCTCGGTCGCCATCCGATACAGCACGCCGCGCCGCAGCCGCGAGCACAGCGAGCACATCGTCGCGCCGTCCGGAATCAGCCGCTTGACGACGCTGTAGGTGTCCTGCTCGGCAATGTGGAACTCGACGCCGCGGCCCGCGAGGTAGCGCGGCAGGACGTCGGCCGGAAAGCCCGGCTGCTTCTGGTCGAGGTTGACCGCGACGATGCTGAACGGAACCGGTGCGCGCGACTCGAGCGAGAGGAGGATGTCGAGGAGGCCATAGCTGTCCTTGCCTCCCGAAACGCAGACCATCACGCGATCGCCGGGCTCGATCATCGCGAAATCGGCGATCGCCTGGCCGACCTGTCGGCGCAGCCGCTTCTTCAGCTTGCCGAGCTCGAATTCAGCCTTGCGCGGGTCGCATGGCGCGTGCATCGCGCGATTCTACTGCGCGCTTCGCGCCGGGCCGTGCCTCAGTCGCGATGGAAGTCGACGTCGACGAGCGCCTTGCGGCCGGCGCTGCCCGGCGGGAAGCGCCACCTGGAAAGCGCGGCGCTCACCGCGTCGTCGAACACGCCGCGCGGCGCTGCGCTGACGATCGCGACCGCCGTCACGCGACCCGTCGCGTCGACGGTGACCCGCGCGCGCACGCGCCCCGAATCGATGCGGCGCCGGATCGCCTCGGCCGGAAAGTCGGGCGCCACGCGTGCTATCGGAACGAGTGCCTCGGACGACACGTCGGGCGATGTCACCGGAGTCGTGGGAGGCGCAGCACGCTCGGCAGGCGCAGCCGTCGCGAGCGGCGGTGCAGCGGATGCAGTGGCGGCGCGCGGCGGCGTGGCGATCGCAGCGACCGGCTGCGACGGCGCGACAGTGACCGCGGGCGCCGGGATCGGCGCTGCGGGAGTCTCGTGCGGCGGGCCGGCGGCGATCGTCGCGGGTGCTGACCGCGCCGGCGAAGCGGCAGCCACGGGCGAAGCGGCAGCCGCGGGCGGGTGCACGGCCGCCGCGTCTGCCGGAGTCGCCGTGGAGGAGTGCGCCGTCTGGCGGGGTGCCGTCTCGCGGGGTGCCGGCTCGCGCGCGATTGCCTCGGTCCGGACGGCTGTGCGCTCCTGCGGCGGCGCAGGGGTCGTGCGCGAACCATCGACGAGCGCCGGTCCGAGCGAGCGCGCCTCGCTTCGCCGCAGTGCGCTGATCGCCGCGGCCGTCGCGGCGCGGTCGGCCGGGGTCGTCTCGACGCGCGGCGCAGGCATGGCGGCCGCCGACGCCTGCTTCGCCGTCGCAACCAGGCGCGCCGGTGACGCAGCCGGGGTCACCGGCGCCTGCCGCGGCGTGGCTGCGGGCCCGGCCGTTGGCTCGCCGGCGAAGTGGAGCCAGCCGAACGCGGAGGCGGCCGCGGCGGCAGCGGCCGCGGCCAGCATGCGCCAGCGCGTCCCGCCCGGATGCTTTCCGGCGCGGTCGACCATCGACGGCGCGTTCGCTGCGGGCCGGATGGTGACGGCCGGCGGCGTGGCCACGGCCGCGCGCGTCACCGTGTCTGGCGCGGCTTCGCCGGGTACGAGATCTTCGGGCAGGGCGCCTTCCACCAGCCGGAAACGGGCCAGCCGGCCGAGGTCGCGGATGAACTTTTCGGGCGGCAGGCCGGACCGTTCGGCGAGGCTTGCCGCGGGGATCGGGCGGTCTAGGAGCGTCAACAGGCGACGCTGGGTGAGCGACAGCCCGAGGCTCGGGACGGCAATCTCGTGGTCGCCGGCGGCAGTCCGGCTGACCGCGGTCGGCTTGGCGGCAGAAGACATCCCCCCATCGTCAGCAAGGCGGATGCCAGCTCCGTCCGGCTGTCGTAGACTTCGGGGCGTTGGGCTATCGGAGGCTCGCCGGGCGTGTCCCCACAAATCCTCATCCGTCACGCGCCGCAGGACCAGATGACGGCGCGGCGCCTGCGCGACGCGCTCGAGCACCAGGGCTTCGACGTCGCCGACGATTCCGACCTCGACGTCGAAGAAGCGGCCGGCGGACATCCGCGGCGAGGCATCGGCGACGCGCTCAACGCCGCCCGCTGCGTCGTCGTCCTGTGGTCGAATGCCGCGCGCGGCTCGAAGGCGGTGCGCCTCGGTGCGCGCGTCGCGCGCCTCGCCGGCAAGCTCGTTCCGGTGCGCCTCGATGGCGCCGAGCTCCCGCCCGACCTCGGCGAGGCGCGACCCGCCGACCTGACCGGCTGGCACGGCGACGTCGTGCACCCGGAATTCCGCCGGCTGACCGAGGTGCTCGATCGCGCAGTGACCGGGCGCCGCCGCCGCGGCGAATCGCCGCGCGCGCGCAAGTGGGTGTCGCGTGTCGCGGTCGGCGTGCTGCTCGTCGCGGCCGGCATCGGGGTGGGCGTCGGACTCGCGCGCCTCGAGGGCGGGTTGCGCCCCGCGGCGAGCGACCCCCTCGAATCGGGACTCGCGCGGTTCTTCAATGGCCAGTACGTCGAGGCCGAAGCGCAACTGCGGCGCGCGGCCGATGCGGGCAATGGCGCAGCGGCGTACTACCTCGCGCGGATGTACCGCGACGGGCTCGGCGTGCGCAGCGATCCGGCGCGCGCGCTCGCCTGGGCCGAGAAGGGTGCGGCGGTCGGCAACGCGCTCGCGCAGAACATGGTGGGGCTGCTGCGCTCCGCGCGTGGGGGAGGCGCAGCGGACGACAAGGCGGCACTCGCCGCCTGGCTCGATGCAGCGGGGCAGGGCCTCGCGTGGGGCGCGTTCAACGCCGGCTACTTCCTCGAATCGGGCCGCGGCGTCGCGCACCCGGATCCGGTGCGCGCGTTCGAGTACTACCGGCGCGCCGCCGACGACGGTAATGCCGCCGCGGGAAACGCGATCGGCGATCTCTACCGCTCGGGGCGCGGCGTGCCCCAGGACCTGAGGCGCGCGATCGCGTGGTACGACTGGGCTGCCGACCGTGGCAGTGCCGCCGCGCAGTTGACCCTCGGCTACCTCTACGCGAACGGGCGGGGCGTCACCGCGGACGATGCGCGTGCGGTCGAGCTCTACGAACGCGCGGCGAGGCAGAACCTTCCCGGCGCGCTCAACAACCTCGGCTACATGGTCGAGCACGGTCGCGGTGTTGCGCGCAACCTCGCCGAGGCGGCTTCGCTCTACCGCCGCGCGGCGGAGCTCGGCGACAAGGACGCCGAGAGCAATCTCGCGCGCGCGCTCGAAGCGATCCGCGCGCACGGCAGCAAGCCGGCCGCCGCGAATCCGGCCCGATAGCGCGGGTCGCCGCCCGCCACCGGCGCGCGGAGCATCGCAATGAAAACGGCCGTCACGAGGACGGCCGCTTTCGTTCGTGCTCGACTCGCGGATTACTTCTTCGCGGCGTCCTTCGCAGCGTCGGCCGCCGGAGTCGCGGCGTTCGACGTCGCGTTCGCAGCGCCCGAAGCCGCGTCCTTGGCGGCATCGGCAGCACCCGAAGCGGCGCCCTTCGCCGCGTCGACGGCGTTCGAGGCCGCATCCTTCGCGGCGTCGGCGGCGTTCGACGCTGCACCCTTCGCGGCGTCAACTGCGCTCGAAGCGGCATCCTTCGCCGCCTCGGTCGCGCCGGTGGCCGCGCTCTTCGCCGCGTCCGCCGCGTTCGAGGCCGCGTCCTTCGCGGCATCCGCAGCCTTCGCCGCCGAGTCCTTCGCGGTGTCCGCTGCTTGTTGAGCCGATTGGCCGCACGCCGCAAGCGTCGTGGCCAGCGCCATCGCCGCCAGTGTGGCGAGCGTTCGC
>DASVWR010000231.1:0-5648 GCA_036393115.1 Casimicrobiaceae bacterium | reverse complement strand
CCAGCCGCGATCGACCATCCCGTCGCAGACCTGCTTCGTCATGTTGAAGCACGAATCGAGATTGGTCTTGATCACCTGCTCCCAGTTGGCGCGATCCATCTTCTTGAACGTCATGTCGCGCGTGATGCCGGCGTTGTTGACCAGCACGTCGACCTGCCCGAGATCGGCGGCGACCTGCTTGACGCAGGCGACCGCCGAATCCCAGTCCGAAACGTCGCAGGGATAGGCGCGAAACTCGTGGCCCTGCCTATGCATCGTTTCCAGCCACTCGGGCGCCTTCGTGTTGCCGGGCGAGTGCGTCGTCACCACCGTATCACCCATCTCCGCGAGCTTGATGCAGATCGCCTCGCCCAGGCCCCCCATGCCGCCGGTGACGAGCGCCACGCGCTTCCTGTCGGTCATGATTCGACTCCTCCGTTCGCTTCCGGGGTCGCGCCCGGGCGTTGATCATTCGGTTGATCGTTCATTCGCTCAGCGTTCGACGGCGAGCGCGACGCCCATGCCTCCGCCGATGCACAGCGATGCGAGCCCACGTTTCGCACCGCGCCGCCCCATCTCGTGCAGCAGCGTGACGAGGATGCGCGCACCAGACGCTCCGATCGGATGGCCTAGCGCGATCGCCCCGCCGTTGACGTTGATCTTCGAGGTGTCCCAGCCCATCTCCTTGTTGACGGCGCAGGCCTGCGCCGCGAACGCCTCGTTGATTTCCATGAGATCGAGCTCCGCGGCCCTCCAGCCCGCCTTTTCGAGGCAGCGGCGGGACGCAGGGACGGGCCCCATGCCCATGATCGCCGGATCGACGCCCGACGACGCGTAGGCGCGGATCTTCGCGAGCGGCTTCAGGCCGAGCGCGTGGGCGCGCTCGTCGGTCATCACCAAGAGCGCCGCCGCGCCGTCGTTGATGCCGGAGGCATTGGCCGCGGTCACCGTGCCGTCCTTCGCGAAGGCCGGCTTCAGTCCGCCGACACCGTCGAGCGTCGCGCCGATCTTGATGAACTCGTCGTCCTTGAACTGGACCGGGTCGCCCTTGCGCTGCGGAATCGCGACGGGAACGATCTCGTCCCGGAATTTTCCGGCTTTCTGCGCCGCCTCGGCCTTGTTCTCGCTCGCCACGGCGAACGCATCCTGCTCGGCGCGCGAGATCTCGTACTTCTTCGCGACGTTCTCGGCGGTGACGCCCATGTGGTACTGGTTGTAGACGTCCCACAACCCGTCGACGATCATCGAGTCGACGAGCTTGGCGTCGCCCATCCTGAAGCCGTCGCGCGAGCCCGGCAGCACGTGCGGCGCGGCGCTCATGTTCTCCTGGCCGCCGGCGATCACGATGTCGGCGTCGCCGCAGCGCACGGCCTGGGCGGCGAGCATCACCGCCTTCAGCCCCGAGCCGCAGACCTTGTTGATCGTCATCGCCGGAACCGCGTGCGGCACCCCAGCGCGGATCGCGGCCTGGCGCGCGGGATTCTGCCCGCTCCCGGCGGCGAGCACCTGGCCGAGGATCACCTCTGAGACCTGGTCGGGCTTGATGCCGGTGGACGCGAGCAGCGCGCGTATCACCGTGGCGCCGAGCTCCGGCGCGGGAATCTTGGCGAGCGAGCCGCCGAATTTGCCGATGGCCGTGCGCAGCGCGCCGGCGATCACGATGTCGGTCATGGTACGTCTCCTGTGAGCGCGGCACCGTGCGCGCGTGTGCGCGCGGAGCCGCCATGATAGCGTGAACGCGCAAACGCCCGGAGGTTCCGTCGCGGCGTCATCGCGCTCCCTTGCGCGGCGGCAGCACTTCGGTGCACACGCCTTCGAACACCTCGGCCGCCATCCCGATCGTCTCGGAAAGCGTCGGATGCGGGTGGATCGTCCGGCCGATGTCGACCGCGTCGCAGCCCATCTCGATCGCGAGGCAGATCTCGCTGATCAGGTCGTCGGCACCCACGCCGACGATGCCGCCGCCGATGCAGCGATGCGTCTTCGCGTCGAAGAGAAGCTTCGTGAATCCCTCGTCGCGGCCATTGGCAATCGCGCGTCCGGACACCGACCAGCGGAACACCGCCCGCTCGTACCCGACACCCTGCGCCTTGCACTGCTCCTCGGTGAGACCGGCCCACGCGACCTCGGGGTCGGTGTAGGCGACCGACGGAATCTGACGCGCATCGAAATGGGACTTGAGCCCGGCCGCCGCCTCCGCCGCAACGTGGCCCTCGTGCACCGCCTTGTGCGCGAGCATCGGCTGGCCGACGATGTCGCCGATCGCGAAGATGTGCCCGACGTTGGTCCGCATCTGCCGATCGACCGCGATGAAGCCGCGCTCCGAAACCTGAACGCCGGCCTTCACCGCGTCGATCGCGCGCCCGTTGGGGCTGCGGCCGACCGCGACCAGCACGAGGTCGTAGACCTGCGGCTCGGCCGGCGCCTTCGCGCCTTCGAACCTGACTTTGATGCCCGCCGGAGTCGCGTCGGCCGCAACCGTACGCGTGCCGAGCATCACGTGGTCGAAGCGCGGCGCGTTCTTCTTCTCCCACACCGCGACCAGGTCGCGATCGGCGCCGGTCATCATCGCGTCGAGCATCTCGACGATGTCGATCCTCGCGCCGAGCGTCGAGTAGACGGTGGCCATTTCGAGGCCGATGATGCCGCCGCCGACGACCAGCATTCGCTTCGGGATCGCGTCGAGCTCGAGCGCCCCGGTCGAGTCGACGATACGCGGATCGGCCGGCAGGAACGGCAGCTTCGCAGCCTCGCTGCCGGCGGCGATGATCGCCTTGCGGAAGCGGATCACCTTCTTCTCGCCGGTCGCATCCTTGCCGGTCCCCGAGGTGAGGGCAACTTCGAGGTGCTGCGCGTCGAGGAATCGCCCGATTCCGCGCACGACCTCGACCTTGCGAAGCTTCGCGACGCTGGCGACCCCACCGACGAGCTTGCGCACGACGGCGTCCTTGAACGCGCGCAGCCGGGCGAGATCGATCTGCGGCGCGCCGAACGCGATGCCGTGCGCGCCGAGCGCCTTCGCCTCGTCGATGACGGCCGCGGTGTGCAACAGCGCCTTGCTCGGGATGCAGCCGACGTTGAGGCAGACGCCGCCCAGCGTCGGATAGCGCTCGACCAGCACCGTCTTCATGCCGAGGTCCGCCGAGCGGAACGCCGCCGAGTAGCCGCCCGGTCCCGAGCCGAGCACGAGCATCTCGCATTCGACATCGACGCGACCGGTCCAGGTCGCTGCGGTCGCGGCAGCCGGAGTTGCGTTCGCCGCCGGTTTCGTCGCAGCCGGCGCCGGCGCTGCGGCCTTTGCCGCCGTCGCGGACTTTGTTGGCGCCGCAGGCTTCGCCGGCGACTGCGCCGGCGCGCCAGCGCTCGCCGCCGTTGTCAGCGTCATGATGAGGCTTCCCTGCGACACCTTGTCGCCGACCTTGACCTTCACCTCGGCCACGTTGCCCGCAGCCGGAGAAGGAACGTCCATCGTCGCCTTGTCCGACTCGAGCGTGACGAGCGGATCCTCGGGCGCAACGGTGTCGCCGGGCTTGACGAGGACCTCGATGACGGGAACGTCCTTGAAGTCACCGATGTCGGGGACCTTGACTTCGACGGTGGCCATGGCTTCCTTTCAGTCAGACGAGCGCGCGCCGCATGTCGGAGAGCAGCGCCGCGAAGTGGCTGTTGAAGCGTGCGGCCGATGCGCCGTCGATCACGCGATGATCCCAGGAGAGCGACAGTGGCAGCATCAGCCGCCACGCCGCGTTGCGTCCATCGCTCGAAACCTGCCGCCACGCCGAGCGACACACGCCCATGATCGCGACCTCGGGCGCGTTGATGATCGGCGTGAAATAGGTGCCGCCGATGCCGCCGAGGCTCGAGATCGTGAACGTGCCTCCCTGCATCTGCTCGGCCTTGAGCTTGCCTTCGCGCGCGAGCGCGGCGAGCTCGCCGGTCTCCTGCGCGATCGCGAGCACTCCCTTGCGGTCGGCGTCGCGGATCACCGGCACGACGAGGCCCTGCGGCGTGTCGGCGGCGAAACCGATGTGGTAGTACTTCTTCAGCACCAGGTTATCGCCGTCGAGCGAGGCATTGAACTCGGGGAACCGCGCGAGCGTCGCGCACGCGGCCTTGATGATGAACGCGAGCATCGACACGCGGACGCCGCGCTTCTCGTTCTCCTTGTTGAGCTCGATGCGGAATGCCTCGAGCTCGGTGATGTCGGCGTCGTCGTGGTTGGTGACGTGCGGAATCATCACCCAGTTGCGGTGCAGGTTCGCCGCCGAGATCTTCTTGATCCGCGACAGCGGCTTCGTTTCGATCGGGCCGAACTTCGCGAAATCGACCTTCGGCCACGGCAGGAGCTCGATGCCGCCGACCCCGGCGCCTCCGGCGGCCGCAGCGGGGGCCTTCGCGAACGCCTCGACGTCCTCCTTCAGGATGCGGCCGTGATTGCCGCTCCCCGCGACGCGCCCGAGGTCGACACCGAGCTCGCGCGCGAGCTTGCGTACACCCGGTCCCGCGTACGCGAGCGCGAAGGCCTTCTCGTCGACTGCAGCTCGTGTCGCCGCCGGCGAAGCCGCGGGGATCGCGGCGGGAGCAGCAGCGGCGACAGGCGCCTTCGCCGCTTGCGAAGGCGCGCTCGCGGGCGCGCTCGCAGGTGCGGACTGGGCTTCGGGTGCGCTCTCGGTTGCGAGCATCACGATCACCGTACCCTCGCTCACCTTGTCGCCGGCCTTCACGCGAATCTCGCGCACCATTCCCGCAAGCGGTGCGGGAACGTCCATCGTCGCCTTGTCCGATTCGAGCGTGACCAACGGGTCCTCGGCGGCTACGGTGTCTCCGGACTTGACCAGGACGTCGATCACCGGCACGTCCCTGAAGTCGCCGATGTCGGGCACCTTGACCTCGACGACGCCGAAAGGCCCGTGCGCGGGCGCCGGCGGAGCCGACACCGGCGACTTCGGAGTTGCCGACGCCGGAATCGCGGCATCGAGCGCGAGGATCACGCTTCCCTTGCTGACCTTGTCGCCGACCTTGACCCGGATCTCGCCGACGGTCCCGGCGGCAGGCGCAGGCACGTCCATCGTCGCCTTGTCCGATTCGAGCGTGACCAGCGGATCCTCGGCGGCAACCGTGTCGCCGGGTTTGACCAGCACGTCGATCACCGGCACGTCTTTGAAATCTCCGATGTCCGGGACTATTACCTCCATAGCTCCTCCACGGTCAGCCTTGCGTCAGCCTTGGGTCAAACGGTCCACGGATCGGCCCGCTCGGTGTCGAGACTATATTTGCGGATCGCCTCGGTCACCCGCGCCGGTGCGACGGCGCCATCGTCGGCGAGCGCCTTCAGCGCCGCGACCGTCACGTAGTAGCGATTGACTTCGAAATACTGGCGCAGCCTGGCGCGCCAGTCGCTGCGGCCGAAGCCATCGGTGCCGAGCGTCACATACCGCCGGCCAAGATACGGGCGGATCTGCTCGGCAAAGGCCCGCACGTAGTCGGTCGAAGCGACGACCGGTCCGGCGTGGCCGTCCAGCACGGTCTCGGCGTAGCTCCTGCGGCGAGCCGCTTCCGGGTGCAGCAGATTGTGCCGCTCGACGCTGCGGCCTTCGCGCGCAACTTCGGTGAAGCTCGTTGCGCTCCAGACATCGGACGCCACTTTCCAGTCGTCGCTCAGGAGGTCC
>DASVWR010000230.1:0-12194 GCA_036393115.1 Casimicrobiaceae bacterium | reverse complement strand
AGCCCGCTATGGCACACTTGACCCCATGAACCGCCCCGAAACCCCGAGCCGGCTGCTGCCGATCCCGGACGTGCAATCGAGCCCCGACGACCGCCGCATCGCGATCGACCAGGTCGGCATCAAGGGGCTGCGCTATCCGCTCCCGTTCGCCGACGGCGGCGCCCCGGCGCAGACGGTGATCGCGACCTGCAACGTGTTCGTGGCACTCCCTCCCGAGCGCAAGGGCACGCACATGTCGCGCCTGGTCGAGCTCCTCGAGGAGCTCGCGCTGCCCGGTGCGGAGCCGCTCACCGTCGATGGGCTGCGCCCGCTCGTCGACGAGCTCCTCGAACGCCTCGATGCGTCTTCCGGGCGGATCGAGCTCGCGTTCCCGCTGTTCGTGCGCAAGATCGCACCGGTCTCCGGTGTGGCAAGCCTGCTCGACTACGATCTCAGGCTGTCGGCCGGGCTCGATGGCGGCCGCTATGCGGCGACGATCGCCGTGTCGGTGCCGGTCACGTCGCTCTGCCCGTGCTCGAAGGAAATCTCCGAATACGGCGCGCACAACCAGCGCTCGGTCGTGACGATCACCGTGCGCCTCGCCGGTCCCGTCGCGGCCGCCGAGCTCCTGCGCATCGCGGAGGAAGAGGCGTCGTGCGAGCTCTACGGGATCCTCAAGCGCGCCGACGAGAAATACGTGACCGAGCGCGCCTACGACAACCCGCGTTTCGTCGAGGATCTCGTGCGCGGAGTCGCGGCACGCCTCGAAGGCGACCCACGCTTCGACGCGTACGCGGTCGAAGCCGAAAACTTCGAGTCGATCCACAATCACTCGGCCTACGCGCGGATCGCCCGCGGCTGGTGACCGGCGCGGGATCCCGCATCGCGGGCCCGCTCTCCGCATGCGATGAAACCGGTAGCGATCTTTCGTTTCTCGCCCACCGAGGGCCCCGCGTGGTTCTCCGACTGGCTCGATGCGCGCGCGATCACGTGGCGCCTGATCGCGGTCGACGCGGGCGCCGCGGTTCCGGGCGATCCGCGCGAGTTCTCGGGCATCGCGATGATGGGCGGCCCGATGAGCGTCACCGATCGACTGCCGTGGGTCGCCCCGTTGTCGCAGCTCCTGCGTGACGCTATCGAGCGCGACGTCCCCGTGCTCGGCCACTGCCTCGGCGGACAGGTCCTCGCGCAGGCGCTCGGTGCGAAGGTCACGCGCACCGCGGCACCGGAGATCGGCTGGATCGACGTCGAAGCTGCCGACCGCGCGGCCCGCGACGCGTGGTTCGGCGGCCGCGAGCGGTTCACGATCTTCCAGTGGCATTACGAGGTGTTCGAGCTGCCGCCGGGCGCCACGCGCGTGCTCACCAACGTGCATAACCGCGAGCAGGCGTTCACGCTCGCCGACCGCCACCTCGGCCTGCAATGCCACGTCGAAATGACGCCGGCGCTGGTCGAGTCGTGGTGCGCGGGTGGACTCGGCGAGATCGAAGGTCCGGGAACACCCGCGCGCCAGTCGCGCGCCGCGATCCTGCGTGACCTCGACGGCCGTATCGCGGCACTCCATGCCGTCGCTGACGATATCTACGCGCGCTGGGCGGCGGGGCTCCAGCGTTGACGGCGGGAATCCAACGCTGATGACGGCGATCCAACGCTGATGGCGGCGATCCGACCGCTCGCTGATCTCCTCATCAATCAGATCGCCGCCGGCGAGGTCGTCGAGCGGCCCGCCGCCGCGCTGAAGGAGCTCGTCGAGAACGCACTCGACGCCGGAGCGACGCAGATCGACGTCGACGTCGCCGGGGGCGGCATCAAGCGGCTGCGCGTCGCGGACAACGGCGCCGGCATCGAGCGCGAGGACCTGCCGCTGACGGTGGCGCGGCACGCGACGTCGAAGATCGCGACGGTGCTCGACCTCGACGCGATCGCGACGCTCGGCTTCCGCGGCGAAGCGCTCGCTTCGATGGCTGCGGTGTCGCGTCTCGCGATCGCCTCGCGTGCGGCAGCGCAGCGGCATGCCTGGCGCATCGAGGTCGAGGGAGGCAGCGTCGGCCCGGTCACGCCGGCTGCGCTCGCCGCGGGCACCACGGTGACGCTCGAAGAGCTCTTCTTCAATACGCCGGCGCGCCGCAAATTCCTGCGTACCGAGGCGACCGAGTGGGCGCACTGCGACGAAGCCTTTCGCCGCCAGGCACTCGCCCACGCCGAGGTCGGCTTCACGCTGACCCACAACGGTCGCGCGCTGCGGCGCCTGCCGGGCGGTGGCCGGCGCGCGCGCATCGACGAGCTCCTCGGCGAGCCGTTCGCCGTTCACGCGACGCCGGTCGATGCGAGTGCCGGTGGACTGCAGTTAAGCGGCGTCGCCGTGCGCCCCGCGTACGCGGCCGACGGCCCGGGGGCGCAGTACGTGTTCGTCAACGGCCGCTTCGTGCGCGATCGCGTGCTCGCGCACGCGCTGCGCGAAGCGTACCGCGATGTGCTGCATCACGATCGGCAGCCGGCCTACGTGCTGTGGCTGACGCTCGATCCGCGCCGCGTCGACGTGAATGTGCATCCGCAGAAGACCGAGATCCGCTTTCGCGACTCGGGGGCCGTGCACCAGTTCGTGCGTCACGCGGTCGAGCGGGCGCTCGCCGCGACCGCGGCCGAGCAGCCCGCTGTGTCGGCGAGCGAGCGGCTGGGCCTCGCTGCCGCGCGCATCCCGCCGCGCGTTCCCGAGCTCGCGATGGAGCCTGCCGCGACGTCGTCTCCATCCGGGCTCGAGTTCTATCGCCGGCTGTTCGGCGAGGCTGCGCAGGCTCCCGATGTGGCCGCGGGTGCCGCGTTCGCGGTGGTACCCGACGATGTTCATCCGCTCGGCTTCGCGCTCGCACAGCTCCACGGCGTCTACATCCTCGCGCAGAACCGCGCCGGCCTCGTGCTGGTCGACATGCATGCCGCGCACGAGCGCATCGTCTACGAGCGGCTGAAGGTCGAGCTCCACGACAGCGTGCCGGTGCAGCCGCTGCTCGTCCCGGCGGTGTTCGGAGCCGATCCGCACGAGATCGCCGCCGCCGCCGAGCACGCCGATGCGCTCGCCCGCCTCGGCTTCGACGTCTCGCCGATCGGGCCGACGACGCTCGCGGTCCGCGGCGTACCCGCGGTGCTCGGCGACGCCGACCCGGCCGCGCTCGCGCGCGCGGTGCTGCACGAGCTCGTGGAATTCGGCGGCACCGAAGTGCTCGCATCGCGACGCGACGAGCTCCTCGCGACGATGGCCTGCCACGGCGCCGTGCGCGCGCATCGCAGCCTCGGCATTGCCGAGATGAATGCGCTCTTGCGCGAGATGGAGGCGACCGAGCGTGCCGGGCAGTGCAACCACGGGCGTCCGACCTGGTATCAGCTGAGCCTCGCCGACCTCGACCGGCTGTTCCTGCGGGGACGCTGAAGAACGTGGTACGTCCCGGTTTTCAGGCACCGGTGGTGCTCCTGATGGGCCCGACCGCGTCGGGCAAGTCGGCGCTCGCGCAGGCGCTCGCACTGCGCTTCGACGGCGAGATCGTCAGCGCCGATTCGGCGCAGGTCTATCGCGGCATGGACATCGGCACAGCGAAGCCCGACCGGGCGGCGCGCGAAGAGGTGCCGCACCACTTGATCGACGTCATCGACCCGACCGAGGCGTGGTCGGCCGCGCGCTTCGCGTCGGCGGCCGTCGACGCGATCGCGGCGATTCGCGCACGCGGCCGGGTGCCGATCGTCGCCGGCGGAACGATGCTTTACTTCAAGGCGCTGACCGAGGGCCTCTCGGCCCTTCCAACCGCCGATCCGGCGCTGCGTGCCGCGCTCGAGGCGCGCGCGGGCGAGCGAGGATGGCCGGCACTGCACGACGAGCTCGCGCGCGTCGATCCCCGCACGGCGGCACGGCTTGCCGTCTCCGACAGCCAGCGAATCCAGCGCGCGCTCGAAGTGCACGCGCTGACCGGTCGTCCGCTGTCGGAGCTGCAGGAACGCGGCGGCCGGACTCCCGCGCTCGGCGCGCACCTCGCGATTGCGATCGCGCCCGCAGACCGCGCGCGCCTGCACGACGCGATCGCGCGCCGCTTCGACGCGATGCTCGACGCCGGGCTCGTCGACGAGGTGCGCGCGCTCGCCTCGCGCTACCGCCTCGACGCAGCGCTGCCGTCGATGCGCTGCGTCGGCTATCGGCAGGTGCTGGCCTGGCTCGATCGCGGCGGCAGCCGGCGGGAGCTGCGCGAGCAGGGCGTTGCCGCGACGCGCCAGCTCGCGCGTCGCCAGCTCACGTGGCTGCGCGGCCTTGCGGTCGAAACGCTCGATTGCTTTGCACCGGATCTGGGACGCCGCGCGACTGCGGCCGTCGCTGCCGCGCTCGATCGCCGGCCGGCCGCGATTTGACGCATGCGCCCAGGTTCGCCATCATGCACGGCCTGAGTGCCCGGGGGGCCATTGGAGGAGGAGCAATGCGCAAGGCTTGGGGTATCTGCATGTCGGTCGTCGTCGCGGCGGCGTTGGTCGCGGCGCCGGCGTACGCGAAGACGTTTCGCTGGGCGAGCCAGGGCGACATCCTGTCGTTCGACCCGTACTCGCAGAACGAGAGCTTCAACAACACGTTCAACAGCTACGTCTACGAGTCGCTGGTCCAGTACGACAAGAAGTTCGACGTGGTTCCGCAGCTCGCGGTCAAGTGGGAGGAGATCACGCCGACGCAGTGGCGCTTCCACCTGCGCCCGAACGTCAAGTTCCAGGAGGGCGAGCCGTTCACCGCCGACGACGTGGTGTTCTCGGTGCACCGGATGCTCTCGAAGTACTCGATGATGAAGGCGTACCTCGCCGGCGTCACCGACGCGAAGAAGGTCGATGACCTCACCGTCGACATCATTACCGCGGGACCGACCCCGGTGCTGCTGCGGCAGCTCGTCGACGTGCGCATCATGAGCAAGGCATGGTGCGAGAAGCACAACGTCGTCGAGGTGCAGAACTACCTCGGCAAGGAGGAGACCTACGCGGTCGAGCACGCGAACGGCACCGGGCCGTACGTGCTGAAGTCGCGCGAGCCCGACGTGAAGACGGTGCTCACTGCGAACCCGCACTGGTGGGGCAAGATGGAAGGTAACGTCACCGAGATCGTCTATACGCCGATCAGGTCCGCGGCGACGCGCACCGCCGCGCTCTTGTCGGGTGAGGTCGACTTCGTCCTCGACCCGCCGCTGCAGGACCTGCCGAAGCTGCTCGCCGATCCGAACGTCAAGGTCGTCCAGGGCGAGGAGAACCGCACCATCTTCATCGGCATGGACCAGGCGCGGCCCGAGCTCCAGTACTCGAACGTCAAGGGCAAGAATCCGTTCAAGGACCTGCGCGTGCGGCAGGCGCTCAACATGTCGGTCGACCGCGAGGCGATCAAGCGGACGCTGATGCGCGGAATGTCGATTCCGACCGGCGAGCTCATCACGCACCAGATCTACGGCTACTACCCGGCGGCGAACATCATCCCGCCGTACAACGTCGAGAAGGCGAAGGAGCTCCTGAAGCAGGCCGGCTATCCGGACGGCTTCGAGGTCACCCTCGACTGCCCGAACGACCGCTACATCAACGACGCGCAGATCTGCCAGGCGCTGACGTCGATGTGGGGGAAGATCGGCCTCACGGTGAAGCTGAACGCGATGCCGAAGGCGCAGTACTTCGCGAAGATCAACAAGAACGACACCAGCCTCTACATGCTCGGCTGGGCGGTGGCGACGTTCGACGCGCAGGACGCGCTGCTGAGCCTCGTTCACACGCGTAACGGCAAGGGCGCCGGCGAGTACAACGACGGCGGCTACAGCAACGCGAAGATGGACTCGCTGATCGACGCGATGGAGACCGAGTCCGACGTCAAGAAGCGCCTCGCCATGATTCACGAGGCGCTGATGATGCACACGACCGACGTCGCGCACATCATGCTGCACCAGCAGGAGATTCCGTGGGCGATGCGCAAGAACATCTCGGTCACCCACAGCGCCGACAACCGGCTGCGCGTGTGGTGGGTGCACGTCAACTGATCGAGTGATCCGACGGGGGAGCGGCGGTGCGCCGCTCCCGCCGTCGACGCCGGCCGCCGACGCCGGTCGTCTCCCGCGGCGGAGCATTCCGTGACCGCGTACGCCATCCGTCGCGTGCTGCAGGCGATCGTCGTGATGCTGGTCGTCGCGTTCGTCGCGTTCTCGCTGTTCCAGTACGTCGGCGATCCGGTGCAGTTGATGCTCGGCCAGTTCGCGACGCCCGCCGAACGCATCCGCCTCACGCACGAGCTCGGTCTCGACCGCCCGTTCTACGTCCAGTTCTACCACTTCCTCGTCAACGCGTTGCACGGCCAGTTCGGCGTGTCGCTGCGGATCGGCAAGCCGGTGTCGGTGCTGCTCGCCGAGCGCCTGCCGGCGACGCTCGAGCTGTCGGTGTGTGCGGCGATCTTCGCGCTCGTCGTCGGCATCCCGGCCGGCGTCTACACCGGGCTCAAGCCCAACTCGTGGCTCGCGCGCACGATCCTGTCGTTGTCGCTGCTCGGCGTCTCCCTGCCGACGTTCCTGATCGGCATCCTGCTGATCCTGGTGTTCGCGGTGTGGCTCACCTGGCTGCCCGCGTTCGGCCGCGGCACCGTCGTACACGTCGGCGGCTGGACCACCGGGCTCCTGACGAAGAGCGGCCTCGTGTCGCTGATCATGCCGACGATCACGCTCGGGCTGTTCCAGCTCACGCTGATCATGCGCCTCGTCCGCTCGGAGATGCTCGAAGTGCTGCGTACCGACTACATCAAGTTCGCGCGCGCGCGCGGGTTGACCGACCGGGCGATCAACTTCGGGCACGCGCTGAAGAACACTCTCGTTCCGGTGATCACGATCACCGGGCTGCAGCTGGGGTCGATCATCGCGTTCTCGATCATCACCGAGCAGGTGTTCCAGTGGCCCGGCATGGGGCTGCTGTTCATCCAGGCGGTCAGCTACGTCGACATTCCGGTGATGGCCGCCTACCTGTGCCTGATCGCGCTGGTGTTCGTGACGATCAACTTGATCGTCGACCTCCTCTACTACGTCGTCGATCCGCGGCTGCGCGTCGATCGCCCCGGCGGCCCGGGGCACTGAAATGGCACTGCGGATGGCAACGACGCTGCACGACGCGTGGGACAGCGACCTCGCGTGGAGCTTCCGCCATTCGCCGTACGCGATCGTCGCCGCGCTGGTCTTTCTCGCGTGCATCGGCGCGGCGGCATTCGCGCCGTGGGTGGCGCCGCACAACCCGTTCGACCTGTCGCAGCTCGATCTCTCGAACTCGCTGAAGCCGCCGGCGTGGCTCCCCGGCGGGACGCATGTGTTCCCGCTCGGCACCGACGACCAGGGCCGCGACATCCTGTCGACGATCTTCTTCGGCGCGCGCATCTCGCTCGAAGTCGGCATCGCGGCGGTGCTGCTCTCGATGGTGCTCGGCGTTTCGCTCGGGCTGCTCGCGGGCTACGTCGGCGGCACCCTCGACGCGTTCATCATGCGTGTCGCCGACGTGCAGCTCTCGTTCCCGGCAATCCTGATCGCGCTCCTCGTCGACGGCCTCGCGCGCGCGGTGATCCGCGGCGCGCACGACAGCATGGCGTTTTGGGTGCTGGTGCTTTCGATCGGCGTGTCGGGATGGGTCCAGTACGCGCGCACGGTGCGCGGCACGACGATGGTCGAGAAGAACAAGGAGTACGTGCAGGCGGCGAGACTGTTCGGCATCCATCCGCTCGGCATCATGGCGCGTCATGTGCTGCCCAACGTGCTCGGGCCGGTGCTGGTGATCGCGACGATCCACATCGCGACGGCGATCATCACCGAGGCGACGCTGTCGTTCCTCGGCGTCGGCGTGCCGCCGACGCAGCCCTCGCTCGGCACGCTGATCCGCATCGGCAACGACTTCATGTTCTCCGGCGAATGGTGGGTCACGCTGTTCCCGGGGCTCGCGCTGGTCATCATGGTGCTCGCGATCAACATGCTGGGCGACTGGCTGCGCGACGCGCTGAATCCGCGCCTGCGATGAACGTCGCGGCCGATCGCGCGGCAGGAGGTGGCGAGGCGCTGCTCGACGTGCGCGGGCTCAGGATCGAGTTCCCGACGCGGCGCGGCACGCTGACCGCGATCGACGACGTATCGTTCTCGATCGCTCCCGGTGAGGTGCTCGGCGTCGTCGGCGAGTCGGGCGCGGGCAAGTCGCTCACCGGTGCGGCGATCATCGGACTCCTCGAACCGCCGGGGCGCATCGCTGCGGGTGAGATCAGGCTCGACGGCGCGCGCATCGACAACCTGCCCTACGACGCGATGCGGCGCATCCGCGGCCGGCGCATCGGCGCGATCTTCCAGGATCCGCTCACTTCGCTCAATCCGCTCTACTCGATCGGGCGGCAGCTCACCGAGACGATTCGCACCCATCTCGACATGACCGAGTCCGCGGCACGCGGGCGCGCCATCGAGCTCCTGCGCGAGGTCGGAATCCCGTCACCGGAGCGCAGGATCGACCAGTTCCCGCACCAGTTCTCGGGCGGCATGCGCCAGCGCGTCGTGATCGCGCTCGCGATCTGCGCCAATCCGAAGCTCATCATCGCCGACGAGCCGACGACCGCGCTCGACGTGTCGATCCAGGCGCAGATCATCTCGCTGCTGAAGCGCCTCGGTCGCGACCACGGTACCGCGGTGATGCTGGTCACGCACGACATGGGCGTCATCGCCGAGACCGCCGACCGCGTCGCCGTGATGTATGCCGGCCGCATCGCCGAGATCGGCCCGGTTGCCGAAGTGATCCACGCGCCGAAGCACCCGTACACGGTCGGCCTGATGGGGTCGATCCCGTCGATCGTCGACGATCGCGAGCGCCTCGTGCAGATCGACGGCTCGATGCCGCGGCTCAATGCGATTCCGCCCGGCTGCGCCTTCAACCCGCGCTGCCCGCGCGCGTTCGACCGCTGCCGGCGCGAGCGTCCGGAGCTGATCGACGTCGGCGTTTCGCGCGCGGCGTGCTGGCTTTATGCGGCAGATGCGGTGGCGGAGGTTGCGCAGCCGCAGGCTGCGGCGGACGCACAAGCGAGGGTCGTCCGATGACGCGTGCGGCGCCGGCTGGCGCATCGGACCTGCTGCGCGTCGAGCGCGTCGGCAAGACCTTCGACGTCTCGCCGCCGTGGCTCGCGCGCGCACTCGCGCGGCAGCCGCGCCTCCTGCTGCGCGCTGTCGACGACGTCAGCTTCGCCATTCGTCGCGGCGAGACGCTGGGGCTCGTCGGCGAGTCGGGCTGCGGCAAGTCGACGGTGGCGCGGCTCGTCGTCGGGCTCTATAGGCTGTCGTCGGGGAGCATCACCTACGACGGCGTGAGCATCGACGCGCTCGCCGCCGGACGCGCAGGACGCGGTTTGCGTAGGCGCCTGCAGATGATCTTCCAGGATCCCTACGCGAGCCTCAATCCGCGCTGGCGCGTCGCCGACATCGTCGCCGAGCCGATCCGCGCCCATCGGCTGCTGCAGGGGAGCAGGACGGTGCGCGCGCGCGTCGACGAGCTGCTGGTCCAGGTTGGCCTCGCCGCCGCTGACGGCTCGAAGTATCCGCACCAGTTCTCGGGTGGCCAGCGCCAGCGGATCTCGATCGCGCGCGCGCTCGCGAGCGAGCCCGAGTTCCTCGTCTGCGACGAGCCGACGTCGGCGCTCGATGTCTCGGTGCAGGCGCAGGTGCTGAACCTGATGCGGGACCTGCAGCGCGCGCTCGGGCTCACCTATCTGTTCATCTCGCACAACCTCGCCGTCGTGCATCACATCGCCGACCGCGTCGGCGTCATGTATCTCGGGCGCATCGTCGAGATCGCCGGCAAACGCCGGCTGTTCGCGGCGCCGCGGCACCCGTACACGCGGATGCTCCTCGACGCGATCCCCGACCTCGAGCGGACCGGCGAGGCGCGGACGCCGGTCGCCGGCGAGGTGCCGAGCCCGCTCGATCCGCCGTCGGGCTGCACGTTCCACCCGCGCTGCCCGCTCGCCGACGACCGCTGCCGCCGCGAGGTGCCAGTGCTGAAGCCGGTGCCGGGATCCGACGGCAGCGCTGACGCCGGCGACGTCGCCTGTCACGCAGTCGAGGAAGGGCGCGACGGCGTCGACCGTCGCGAGGGGGCCTCAGGCAGCGCCAGGTGATTCGCGCGCGAGCCAGCTCGCGACGTCGCGCTTCAGCTTCATCATGTCGGCCTCGCGCGTGTACATCATGTGCCCGGCGTCGTAGTAGTGATGCTCGACGCGCGCGAGCACGTCGGCCGGAACGTCGAGCTGCGCGAGCGACCAATCGGTCGCGCTGTACGGGGTGCCGAGATCGTAGCGCCCGCTCGCGACCAGCACGCGCAGGTGCGGGTTGCGCCGCAGCGCGCGCGAGAGATCGGGGCTCGTGCACGCGTAGCCGTTGCCTTTCGCGTCGCCGCGGTTCCAGTTCCACTGCTTGTTGACGTCGAGCGCCAGCACCTCGTAGCGCGCCTGTACATCGACGCCGAGTTGTTCGCTCATGTAGGCGTGTGCCGCCATCGTGTACGGAGCGGCGAGCGCCTCGATGCCGGGGTCGAACTCCCAGCTGCGAAGACGCTTCGCCGCCATCGGACCGGTGACGCGCGCCTCGAGCCGCCCGACGATCCGGCCGCGGTCGCGCAGGAGCTCGACGAAGAACGTCTGGTCGTCGACACGGAGGTTGCACTCGTCGATGAGTGTCGCGGAGAGGCCGGTGAGCTCGGCGATGCGCTTCGCGACGCGCTTGCGGGCGGGTGCCGCGATGCGCGCGCCCGCGTGCAGCGCGGCGAGGTACTCGTCGCTGACGAACGCTTCGGCCGCAGCGCGCGCCTCGGCGGGCGACTCGCCGAGCCTTCCGGCGAGCCTGCCGTGGTATTGCGCGACGCTCGCGAAGCCGGGCAGGAACAGCGCGTAGGGGAGGTCGTTGCGCGGCTCGAACACGATGCTCTGCAGGTCCATCGCGCACGAGACGAGCACGAGGCCCGACAGCGCGACACCGCGGTCGAGCAGCTTCTCGGCGAGCGCCGCGCCGCGCGTCGTGCCGTAACTCTCGCCGGCGACGTAGATCGGCGAGCGCCAGCGCCGGTGGCGCCCGAGCCACCCGCGGATGCATTCGGCGAGCGCGTCGACATCGCCGTCGACCGAAAGCATCTTCTTGCGCGCATCCTCCGACGCGGTGATCGAGTAGCCGGTGTGCGGCGGATCGATGAAGACGAGGTCGAAGTGCTCGAACCACGACTCGTGGTTGTCGGTCACCGCGTACGGCGGCGGAGGCATCGTGCCGTCCTCGCGGATCACCACGCGCTTCGGACCGAGTGCGCCGAGATGGAGCCAGATCGACGACGACCCGGGGCCGCCGTTGAACACGAAGCACACCGGCCGCGTCGCGGCGTCGACGTCCGCGAGAAAGTATGACGTCGTGAAGATCGCTGCCTCGGGGTCGCCGCGCTTGTCGTCGACGCCGCCGGCGTTCACCGGGACGAACGCGGCTTCGGCGCGGTAGCGCATCGGCGTTCCGTCGACCGCGGCGCTCCCCTCGCTCGTGCAGGGTGCCGCGGCGAGAAGCTTGTCGACCTTGTCGCGCAGCCGCTTCTTCGGGTCGTCGTCGGGTGCGGCTGTCTTCGGAGCTTCGGTCATCGCGGATCCTCGTGCGGGTGGCGCGCGGATGATACCGCTGCGCGGCGCCGTGCCGCCGGAGCCGGTAGAATAATGTGCTCCGTCACCTCGTTTCGCCCCGTCGCGACCGCCGCACCATGTCCGCCCGTACGCTCTACGACAAGCTGTGGGACAGTCACGTCGTGCGGGAGGAAGCCGACGGTACCGCGCTTCTCTACATCGACCGTCACCTCGTGCACGAGGTGACGAGCCCGCAGGCGTACGAGGGGCTGCGGCTCGCCGGACGCAAGCCCTGGCGCAGCGAATCGGTCGTCGCGACCGCCGATCACAACACGCCGACGACGCACTGGCGCGAAGGCATTCGCGACCCGATCTCGCGCACGCAGGTCGAGACGCTCGACGCGAACATCGCGTCCTTCGGCGCGAGGGCGTACTTCCCGTTCCGCGACCCGCGCCAGGGCATCGTGCACGTGATCGGGCCGGAATCGGGTGCGACGCTTCCGGGGATGACGGTCGTCTGCGGCGATTCGCACACCAGCACCCACGGCGCGTTCGCCGCGCTCGCCTTCGGCATCGGCAC
>DASVWR010000229.1:0-10440 GCA_036393115.1 Casimicrobiaceae bacterium | reverse complement strand
TGATCCCGCCGCCGACGATCAGAAGGTCGTAGGTCTTGGTCTCCATGTCAGGGGCGCATTATCGCGGCTCCGGGAACCGCGGCGACGGCGTGCGGATAATCGGACGCGTGCGCATAATCGAAAGCTTGACGCCACCTTCTTCCCGCCGGCCATGATGATCATTCCCGAAGTCGCTGCGATCGAAGCCGAGGCGCGCCGCTGGCGCCGGCACCTCCATGCTCACCCCGAGACCGCGTTCGAGGAGCGCGACACCGCAGCGTTCGTCGCCGAGCGGCTGCGCGATTTCGGCCTGCCGGTTCACACCGGGCTCGCGAAGACCGGAGTCGTCGGCGTGCTCTCGGCCGGCGCGTCGAAGGAGGCGATCGGCCTGCGCGCCGATCTCGATGCGCTCGACATCCTCGAGCGCTCGGGCGTCGAGCACCGCTCGCGCAACGAAGGCCGGATGCACGCCTGCGGCCACGATGGGCACACGACGATGCTGCTCGCCGCGGCGCAGGCGCTCGCGAAGCGGCGCCGCTTCGACGGCACCGTCTATTTCATCTTCCAGCCGGCCGAGGAGAACGAGGGGGGCGGGCGCGGGATGGTCGAGGAAGGGCTCTTCGAGCGCTTCCCGATGCGCGCCGTTTACGGCATGCACAACTGGCCGCGGCGCGCGGCCGGCACGTTCGCGATGCGCGACGGCCCGCTGATGGGCGCGTACGACGTGTTCGAGATCGTCGCGACCGGCAAGGGTGCGCACGCCGCGATGGCGTACCAGGGCAAGGACCCGATGCTGTTCGCGTCGCATGCGATCGCCGCGCTGCAGACGATCGTGTCGCGCAACGTCCATCCGATGGACGCTGCGGCGGTGAGCGTCACGCAGGTGCACGCCGGCGATACCTGGAACGTGATTCCCGAGCAGGTGATGCTGCGCGGCACCGTGCGCACGTTCACGCGCGAAGTGCAGGACCTGATCGAGCGGAGGATGCGCGGCATCGTCGACGGCGTCGCCGCGACGTTCGACATGCGCGCGACGCTCACCTACGAGCGGCGCTACCCGGCGACGGTCAACAGCCCCGAGGAGACCGCGCACGCGGCGCGCGCCGCCGAAGCGGTGGTCGGCGCAGCCAACGTCGATCGCGCCCCGGTGCCCGAGATGACGAGCGAGGATTTCGCGTTCATGCTGCAGGCGAAGCCGGGCTGCTACGTCTGGCTCGGATCGGGTGCGGGCGACAATCCCCCCGGCCTGCACAACCCGCAGTACGACTTCAACGACGACGTGCTCGCGATCGGCGCGAGCTACTGGGTGACGCTCGTCGAGCAGCAGCTTCTGCGTTGAGACCTGCCTGACGGTGACTGGGCGCGTCCATGTCCGACATCGACAAGAACTTCACGGGCTCGATCCCGAAACTCTACGAGACCTGGCTCGTTCCGTTGATTTTCGAACCCTATGCCGCGGACCTGAAGGCTCGGATCGGTTCGATGAAGCCATCGCGCATCCTCGAGATGGCCGCCGGGACCGGCGTGGCGACGCGTGCGCTGGCGACGCTGGACTACCGACCGCTCTCGATCGTCGCAACCGACCTCAACCAGGCGATGCTCGACGAAGCGGCGAGCAGGGGCGCCGCGCATCCGGTTCGCTGGCAGCAGGCAAACGCAATGGATCTGCCATTTCGTGACGGCGAATTCGATGCGGTGGTGTGCCAGTTCGGGGCGATGTTCTTTCCCGACAAGCCCAAAGCCTTCGCCGAGGCGCGCCGCGTGCTCGCGCCGGGCGGTGTGTTCGTGTTCAGCGTGTGGGACCGCATCGAGGACAACGAATTTGCCGACGTCGTCACCGCGGCACTCGCACCGATGTTCCAGAACGATCCGCCGCGATTCCTCGCGCGCACGCCACACGGGTACTTCGACCACGCGGAGATCGAGCACGATCTCGCCGCCGGCGGCTTTTCCGGCGCGCCGCAGATCGTCACCGTCACGGCTCGAAGCCGCGCGGAGTCGGCGCGCGTGCCGGCGATCGCGTACTGCCACGGCACGCCGCTTCGCAGCGAGATCGAGGCGCGCGGAGCGTCACGACTCGACGAAGCGACCGACGTCGCCGCTGCCGCGCTCGGAGCGAAATTCGGGCCGCGGGACGTCGACGGAAAGATCCAGGCCCTGGTCGTGACAATCGCGGACTAAGTGCCCGGCCGCGTCATCGCGGCGGGATCGACCCAGCGATCGAAGTCCTCGGCGCTGACGAGGCCGAGCTTCAGCGCGGCGTCGCGCAGGCTCAGGTTCTCGCGGTGCGCGGCGAGCGCGATCTTCGCCGAGTTCTCGTAACCGATATGCGGGTTGAGCGCGGTGACGAGCATCAGCGAGCGCGCGACGTTGTGGCGGATCCCGTCGAGATCGGGCTCGATCCCCTGCGCGCAGCGCACGTCGAACGAGT
This sequence comes from Casimicrobiaceae bacterium, assembly GCA_036393115.1. GTDB lineage: Bacteria > Pseudomonadota > Gammaproteobacteria > Burkholderiales > Casimicrobiaceae > VBCG01. The sequence continues at coordinate 8,030 of DASVWR010000229.1, read as the reverse complement.
CGATCGCGTCGCCCAAGAGCTTCCCTGACTCGAGCACGCCCTGCAGCATCACCGGCTTGTAGACGTTGAGCTGGAAGTTGCCCTGGCTCCCGGCGAACGCGACGGCGGCGTCGTTGCCGTACACGCGGACCGCGACCATCGTCAGCGCCTCGCACTGTGTCGGGTTGATCTTGCCCGGCATGATCGACGAGCCCGGCTCGTTGTCCGGGATCGTGATCTCGCCCAGGCCCGCGCGCGGGCCGCTCGCGTGCCAGCGTACGTCGTTCGCGATCTTCATCAGCGCGCCGGCGAGCGTGCGCATCGCGGCGCTGACGTTGACGATCGCGTCGTGCGCGGAAAGCGCTGCGAACTTGTTGTGCGCCGAGACGAACGGGACGCCGGTCTCGCGCGCGATCGCCGCGGCGACCGTCTCGCCGAAGCGCGGATGCGAATTGAGGCCGGTGCCGACGGCGGTGCCGCCGAGCGCCAGCGGCAGGAGCCCTTCGCGCGCAAAGACGAGCGCGCGCCGCGCATCGTCGAGCTGCGCGACCCAGCCCGAGATCGCCTGCCCGAGCGTCAGCGGCGTCGCATCCTGCAAGTGCGTGCGGCCGATCATCACGACGCCGGCGAAGGCCTTCGCCTTGGCGTCGAGTGTCGCGTGGAGCCGCTCGAGCGCCGGCAGCAGGTGATGGTCGAGGACGTCGACGGTGGCCATGTGCATCACCGCCGGAAACGTGTCGTTCGACGATTGACCGCGATTGACGTCGTCGTTCGGGTGGATCGGCTTCTTCGAGCCGACGACGCCGCCCGCGAGCTGGATTGCGCGATTCGCGATCACCTCGTTCGCATTCATGTTCGACTGCGTTCCCGAGCCGGTCTGAAACACGACCAGCGGAAACTCCTTGTCGAGCCGGCCGTCGATCACCTCCTGCGCGGCGCGCTCGATCAGCGCAACCTTGTCTGCCGGCAGCTCGCCGAGCTCGCCGTTCGCCTGCGCCGCGCACTTCTTCAGCACGCCGAACGCGCGGATCACCTCGCGTCCCCATATGAAGCGGTCGACGCCGATCGGGAAGTTCATTACCGAGCGCTGCGTCTGCGCGCCCCACAGGTGGTCCGCGGGAACCGGGACTTCGCCGAGCGCGTCCTTCTCGATGCGCGTTGCAGACGGTGTCGATTCGATCGTCATGCGCGCAATGTTACTCCGCGGCGGCCCGCAGGCTGGGTGGCGACCGCGCGGGCGGCGCGCCCTTTCGACGGCGCGCGCCTGCGCGAAACGCTGCGGGTATCGTCGTCCGACGCGGGCGTACCCGGCCGCGGCACCAGCTTGCGCAGCTCGGCGAGCAGGTTCTTCTGCCGGGCGTCGAGCGTGCCGTCGGCTTCGAGCGAGTCGAACACGTTGTTGAGCTTGTGGCGGTCGCCGGCGCTCCTGGCGAGCTTCGGCAGCGAGCGCGTCGCCAGCACCGGCTCGAACTCGACGACCAGCGTCTCCTCGTGCAGAAGGCGGCGGAACTGCTCCTCGTCGATGTGGCGCATGACGCCGGTGGGCGCGAGCAGCGCGCGCGTCTCCTCCATCTGTGCGAGTCGCCGCTTGCCGCCGCCCGCCTTCACGACGAGGATGCCGACGCGGATGATCGCGTCGGCGAGTCCACCCTGGTCGATCTCGTCGAGCACCTGTCGCACGGCGGGAAGCGCGCGCGGATCGAAGCGCGTCTGGCGCCTGATTACCGCGCGCTGGTCGGCCATCTGCAGCGACATCATGTTGCCGTAGACGTAATAGAACGCCGCCTCGCGCCCCGCGTCGCGCAGGTCTCGGTAGAGATCGAGCGCCGCGCTCGTGGACGCCGAGAAGAAATGCTCGGCGTGTCGCGCAAGATTGTCCTTGCTCCGCGGATGGCGGTTGGCCCGCGTCAGCGCCGCCAGCGGCGCGAGCATCGCCATCAGCGGATTGCGGTCGGAGAGCGCCCAGCGCTGCACGCGCAACGGATGGAAGTCGCGCAGGAGCTTCGCCGCCCAGTCGGGCGCCATTTCGCGCACCGCCGGGCGCAGCAGCAGTTCGTACGCACGCTCGGTCAGCTCGGAGAGCGCGGCAACGGCCTCGAATGGCTTCTCGTCGACGCGATCGAACTTCTGCAGCTTCTTCAGCGATTCCAGCGTGCGCTCGTGCAGCGTCACGTCGTACTCAGTACCGTTCGGGCCGGCGATCTCGCGGATCTCCATCCCGTAGAGCCCGGGCGGAAGCTGCTGGATGTACTTCAGCACCTCGAAGATCTGCGTGTGCTCCTTGCGCGCGACCTTGCCCGACACGAAGATGCCGAGGTGTCCGATGTCCTCGTGAATGAGGCCGACGATCGTCTGCCCGTTCGCCTTGATCTCGTCGGTCGACGAATAGAGATCGGAGATCCAGTTGAACGCCTGCTGCGGCGGCGTGATGTTGTCGCCCATCGATGCGAACACGATGATCGGCTGCTTGATCGACTTCAAGTCGAAATAGCGGCCGGGGCCGAGGCGCGCCTCGCCCTGCGCGAGCTTGTTGCCGATGAAGAGGTTGTTCATGATCCAGCGGATCTCCTCCTCGTTGAGCAGGTAGAAGCCGCCCCACCAGCGCTCGAAATCGAGAAAGCGCTGGGCTTCGTCGTCGACGTCGTCGTAGAGGTGGTAGTACTTGTCCCAGAACGTGTTCGACGGATTCAAATCCTCGAAGCTCTGCACGAGGTTGGCACCGTCGAACTTGCCGGCACCGAGGTCGGCGGCCATCAGTGCCGCCCACGCGCCGCCGACGAGACCGCCGGCGTAGCGCAGCGGATTGTCGCCGTCGTTGCCGGCCCAGTACGACATCGGCGCGCCGTTGATGACGAGCGGGCCGGTCATGTCGGGTCGCGCCGCAGCGAGCATCATCACGGCCCAGCCGCCCTGGCAGTTGCCGATCAGCGCGGGCTTCAAGCTCCCCGCGTGACGCTGCGCGACGATGCGCACGAACTCGGCTTCGGCGTCGGTGACGTCGGCGAGCGTCTGTCCCGGCTCGGGCTCGGGAAAGAAGATGACGAAGTACACCGGGTGGCCGGCCTTCAGCGCGACGCCGACTTCTGAATCCTCCTTGAAGCCGCCGATGCCGGGCCCGTGTCCCGCGCGCGGGTCGATGATGATGAACGGTCGCAGCGACTCGTCGACCGCGACGTCTTCCGGCGGGACGATGCGCACCAGCGCGTGATTGACCGGGCGCTCGAAGCTGCGCCCGTCGGCGATTGTCTCGTACTCGTACGCGAGCAGCGGCGGCTTGCCGGCCGCTTCGTGGGCGAGGAAGTTGTTGCCCCGCTGGCGGATCGTGTCCCAGAACAGGATCGAACGCTGCATCGCGTCGATGCCGTATTCCCAGGTCTGCTGCACGATGTGTTGCGGCGCGAGCGTACGCGGCGTCGGCGCATGGCGCGACCACTCGGCGAGCGCCCTCTGGATGTGCTCGGCCCACGCCTGCCACGCTTCGCGCTGGCGCCGGTCGAAGACGGCGCCCACGCTGCGCGAAATGGTGAGCGAACGGTCGAGGGTCTGATTGAGGCTTGGCATGAGACTGCCCGTGCGGACGCAGCGATGCTGCATCGCAACATAGTATCAGACCGGAGAGGCGCTTACGCGCGGTGGCGCAGCTTGCGGATCGCTTCGAGCTGGGCGAGGGCGGACGCGAGCTCGGCCTCGGCGCGGGCGATCTCCTCCTTCGAAGTCTTGTTCTGCATCGCTTCCTCGGCCGCGCGCTTCGCTTCGAGCGCAGCCTTCTCGTCGAGATCCTTCGCGCGGATCGCCGTGTCGGCGAGCACTGTCACGACGTCGGGCTGCACTTCGAGGAAGCCGCCCTGCACGAACACGAGCTCCTCGGGCGCCGAGCCGGCGGGCTTGATCCGCACCGAGCCGGGCTTGATCTGCGTGAAGAGCGGCGTGTGGCGCGGATAGATGCCGAGCTCGCCGACCTCACCGGGGAGCACGACGAACTCCGCTTCGCCGGAGTAGATCTGCTCTTCGGCGCTGACTACGTCGACGTGAATGGTAGCGGCCATTATTGCAGCGTCTTCGCCTTCTCGAACGCCTCGTCGATCGACCCGACCATGTAGAAAGCCTGCTCGGGAAGCTGGTCGCACTCGCCGTTGACGATCATGTTGAAGCCCTTGATCGTGTCCTTCAGCGCCACGTACTTGCCCGGCGTGCCGGTGAACACCTCGGCGACCGAGAACGGCTGCGACAGGAAGCGCTGGATCTTGCGCGCGCGCGCGACGGCGAGCTTGTCGTCGGGCGAGAGCTCGTCCATGCCGAGGATCGCGATGATGTCGCGCAGCTCCTTGTAGCGCTGCAGCGTCTGCTGCACGCGCCGCGTGCACGTGTAGTGCTCGTCGCCGATCACGTTCGGATCGACCTGGCGCGACGTCGAATCGAGCGGGTCGACGGCGGGGTAGATACCGAGCGACGCGATGTCGCGTGACAGCACGACGGTCGCGTCGAGGTGGCCGAAGGTGGTCGCCGGCGACGGGTCGGTGAGGTCGTCGGCGGGCACGTACACCGCCTGGATCGACGTGATCGAGCCGGTCTTCGTCGACGTGATCCGCTCCTGCAGCCGCCCCATCTCCTCGGCGAGTGTGGGCTGGTAGCCGACCGCCGACGGCATCCGCCCGAGCAGCGCCGAGACCTCGGTGCCGGCAAGCGTGAAGCGGTAGATGTTGTCGATGAAGAGCAGCACGTCGCGGCCTTCGTCGCGGAAGTTCTCGGCGATGGTGAGCCCGGTCAGCGCGACGCGCAGGCGGTTGCCCGGCGGCTCGTTCATCTGCCCGTAGACCATCGCGACCTTCGACTTCGAGAGGTCGTCCTTGTTGACGACGCCGGCCTCGATCATCTCGTGATAGAAGTCGTTGCCCTCACGCGTGCGCTCGCCGACACCGGTGAACACCGAGAGGCCCGAGTGTGCCTTCGCGATGTTGTTGATGAGCTCCATCATGTTGACGGTCTTGCCGACACCGGCGCCGCCGAACAGGCCGACCTTGCCGCCCTTGGCGAACGGGCAGCAGAGGTCGATCACCTTGATGCCGGTCTCGAGCAGCTCCTGCGACGGCGAGAGGTCGTCGAATGCCGGCGCCGTGCGGTGGATCGACATCGTCTTCTCGGCGCCGACCGGGCCGCGCTCGTCGATCGGGCGCCCGAGAACGTCCATGATCCGGCCGAGCGTCTGCGTGCCCACCGGCACCGAGATCGGCGCGCCGGTATTCACGACCTGCATGCCGCGCCGCAGGCCGTCCGACGAGCCGAGCGCGATCGTGCGCACGACGCCGTCGCCGAGCTGCTGCTGCACCTCGAGCGTCAAGCCGATCTCGTCCATCTTGAGCGCGTCGAAGATCTGCGGCATGTGCTCGCGCGAAAACTCGACGTCGACGACCGCTCCGATGCACTGGACGATCGTGCCTTGCTTCAACGTTGCCTGATCCATGTCGTTCGTTCCTTGAATGGGCTCGCGGCCCATTTACACGGCGGCGGCGCCGCCGACGATTTCCGAAAGCTCCTTGGTGATCGCCGCCTGCCGCGTCTTGTTGTAGATGAGCTGCAGCTCGTCGATGATCTTGCCGGCGTTGTCCGACGCGGACTTCATCGCCACCATCCGCGCCGACTGCTCCGACGCGATGTTCTCGTTCAGCATCTGGAAGATCACCGCCTCGGTGTAGCGGTGCATCATGCCGTCGAGGAGCTCGCGCGCGTCGGGCTCGTAGATGTAGTCCCACGTTCCCTCGGGCACCTGGCCCCCGCGGAGCTCACCCGCTGCGGTGCGCACCTCGTCGGGGATCGGCACCATGCGGATCTGCCGCGGCTCCTGCTTCATCGTGTTGACGAAGCTGGTCGAGAAGACGTGGATCTCGTCGACCGTCCCGGCGACGTATTCGTCGGTCAGCACCTTGATCGCGCCGACGACGCGATCGAGGCGCGGCCGGTCACCGAGCTGCACGACGCTCGACACGACGTGACCGCCGAGGCGAGTGAGGAAGCCGAGGCCCTTCGCCCCGACGGCGACGAAGTCGACCTCGATGCCGGCATCGCGCCACTCGCGGAAGCGCTGCGTCACGAGGCGCAGCACGTTGGTGTTCAGGCCGCCGCACAGGCCCTTGTCGGTGGTGATGACGACCGCACCGACACGCTTCACCTCGGCACGCTTGACGAGGAACGGGTGGTGGTACTCGGTATTCGCGCGCGCGATGTGCATCGCGATCGCGAACGTGCGCTCGACGTACGGGCGGCCGGCGCGCATCCGGTCCTGCGCCTTCTTCATCTTCGACGCCGCGACCATCTCCATCGCCTTGGTGATCTTGCGCGTGCTCTGCACGCTCTTGATCTTGTTCCGAATTTCCTTGGAACCCGCCATGCGCTACCTCGTCCCTCGCCCCTGCCTCTAGTACGTTCCCGTCTTCTTGAAATCGTCGATCGCCGCGGCGAGCGCCTTCTCGTCGTCGGCCGACAGGTCCTTCGTCTGCTCGATGTGGTCCATCAGCGGCGCGTACTTGCTCTTCATGAACTGGCGCAGCGCGGCTTCGAATGCGAGCGCGCGCTCGACCGGCACGTCGTCGTAGTAGCCGCGGTTGACGGCGAACAGCGTCAGCGCCATCTCGTTCACCTGCAGCGGCTGATACTGCGGCTGCTTCATCAGCTCGGTCACCATGCGGCCGCGGTCGAGCTGCCGGCGCGTCGCCTCGTCGAGGTCGGACGCGAACTGGGCGAACGCCGCGAGCTCGCGGTATTGCGCGAGCGCCAGGCGCACGCCACCGCCGAGCTTCTTGATGATCTTCGTCTGCGCGTCACCGCCCACCCGCGACACCGAGATGCCGGCGTTCATCGCCGGGCGGATGCCGGCGTTGAAGAGGTCGGTTTCGAGGAAGATCTGCCCGTCGGTGATCGAGATCACGTTGGTCGGCACGAATGCGGTCACGTCGCCGGCCTGGGTCTCGATCACGGGCAGCGCGGTGAGCGAGCCGGTCTTCCCTTTCACGGCGCCCTTGGTGAACTTCTCGACGTACTCCTCGTTGACGCGCGCCGCGCGCTCGAGCAGGCGCGAGTGCAGGTAGAACACGTCACCGGGATACGCCTCGCGGCCCGGCGGCCGGCGCAGCAGCAGCGACACCTGGCGGTACGCCCACGCCTGCTTGGTGAGGTCGTCGTAGATGATGAGCGCGTCCTGACCGCGGTCGCGGAAGTATTCGCCCATCGTGCATCCCGAATACGGCGCGATGTACTGCATCGCCGCCGATTCCGAGGCCATCGCTGCGACGACGATCGTGTACGCCATCGCGCCGTGCTCCTCGAGCTTGCGGATCACGTTCTTGACCGTCGACGCCTTCTGCCCGATCGCGACGTAGACGCAGATCAGGTCCTTGCCCTTCTGGTTGATGATCGCGTCGACCGCGGCGGCTGTCTTGCCGGTCTGGCGGTCGCCGATGATGAGCTCGCGCTGCCCGCGGCCGATCGGCACCATCGAGTCGATCGACTTCAGGCCCGTCTGCACCGGCTGCGACACCTTCTTGCGCCAGATGACGCCGGGAGCGACCTTCTCGATCACGTCGGTCATCTTCGCCTCGATCGGGCCCTTGCCGTCGATCGGCTGGCCGAGCGAATTGACGACGCGCCCGATCAGCTCGGGCCCGACCGGCACTTCGAGGATGCGGCCGGTGCATTTGACGGTGTCGCCCTCGCTGATGTGCTCGTATTCGCCGAGCACGACGGAGCCGACCGAGTCGCGCTCGAGGTTCAACGCGAGGCCGAACGTGTTGCCCGGAAACTCGAGCATCTCGCCCTGCATCGCGTTGGAGAGACCGTGGATGCGGCAGATGCCGTCGGTGACCGACACCACGGTGCCCTGCGTGCGTACCTCGGCGCCGATGTCGAGGTTCTTGATCCGCGCCTTGATGATCTCGCTGATTTCGGAGGGATTGAGTTGCATGATCGTGTTCCTGTCGTTAGGCGCGAAGCTGCGCGCTCATCGCGGCGAGCTTCGCCTGCACCGATCCGTCGATCACCGCGTCGCCGACGGTGATGCG